>OMWI01000078.1 GCA_900314715.1 uncultured Prevotellaceae bacterium
CGTATGTTTATGCACTCCATTACTCTCATAATCGCATCAATTGCACGGTTATTCTCATTTTCTGAGAAAAAGCTTCTCAAATCTGAAATAATTGTTGTAACTTTGCTCACGGCTTCTAAGTTTGAACTTTACGGTTTGGCGATTGTAAAGTTACTCATTTTCAATGAGTTGAGCAAACTTCGAAGCTATTTTTATTCCTATTTTATGTTAAATTGTGCAGGTCCTTCGCTACCTGCGAAACTTTAGTTATTCTGTAAAACATGAATTTTGTTGTTTTAGCCAAGACCTCCCGTTTTTTAGGTTAATTCGTTCTTTATCAGAGATTTAACATTTTCAAGACCTCACCTAACACCTCACGTAAGACCTCCCGTAAGACCTCATGTGTTTTTTAATTCACAATTCACAATTATCAATTCACAATTGAAATCAGCACTAAACACTAAACACTAAACATTACTTAGAGTGTGAGGTGTTAGGTGAGGTCTATGGGAGGTCTTAGGTGAGGTGTTACATGAGGTCTTGAAAGCTTTTCAGTTTCACAACTCCATAATAATTAGGAGCTTACGGAAAACGACGGGAGGTCTTGGCAAAAAGATTGAAGATTCACAATCGGCAGGTAATTGTCTTGGAAAAAAGTATTATCAGATTGGTGGAATTATCATAGAAATATCTATGAATGGTCAATGCTCAATGACAAAAAGCAAGAAGTGCCTTACTCACGCAAGACACTCCCTTAATCGAATTATTTATAACTCTCTGTTTTTTCTGTTATTCCTGAAAACTTGATACCTATAAAAACCGTTCTAATCTAAATCAATCGCAAATTCTTATTTTTATGTCAATCATTAATCGTTTCCTATTATCTTCTTCCTCCGAAGGAACCGCCAGAAGAGCTTCCACCACCTACGGAGCCACCACCATGACTACCGCCACTGAAAGAACCACCGCGAGAACCGCCTCCGAAAGAACCACTGCTTGAACCGCTACGTGAAGGAGCACTATATGAGCGAGATGGTGCAGATGAACTGCCACTACGCGGAGTGAAAGTGCTGCGTGGAGTGCTCTGAACGTTGGAGCGAGAACCTCCAAATCCGTAGCTGCTGTTATTTGAGCGTGGTGAAGTTACCGTAGAGCGAGTGCTACTTTCACGAGGAGCGGTATTATTATTGTAACCGAATGAGCGAGCGCCACCGTTGCCAAAGCTACCATTACCATTTCCTACGTTGTTCTGACGAATGCCAGAGTTTGAACGATTGAAGTTACCGCGGTTGAAGCCATCACGCATTCCGATTCTTTCGTGACCAGGGCGATGACCGAATTCACGTCCATGATACCAGCTACGTCCGCCATTCATTCTCCAACTATGTCCTCCGCGATACACGGTATAGAAGTGAGGTCTTCCGAAATAGAAGTAGTCGCGACGTGGATAGCGTGCATAGATGCCAAAGTGCCAATATCCTGCGCTCCAGTAAAGGGGACGATAGAAATATGTAGCGTCTAAGTACATACGATATTGCCAATCAAGCAAGATGTAGCTTAAATCAAGATTTCTCTGTTGCCAATATACGCCATAGAGATCTGCCTGACTATTGACGCTCATCAAATAATCGAGATTGATTTCATAAGCTGCCTCGTACTGTTGTTCCGTGAGATTCAGTTCATAAGCCATTTTATCCGTAAGGAATAGAGCTTGTTGACGAGCTTGCTCATAGCTCATTGCATTTGCCGATACTGCCATTACAAACATTGATGTTAAGGCTAAAATAAACTTCTTCATAATCTTACTGTATTAATTGGTTTCTAATGTTCACGGTGCAAAGATATAACAAGAAATACATCCGTAAAAAGGATTTTCCCTAAAACGAGAGGGGAAAATCCCTATATCAATTATTGGGGTGAGAAGTGAGGGGAAGAGGGGGAGAGAATTATATAGCAAAAAGACAATAAACAAAACAACCTCACGTTATATTTATATAAATAATGTGGAATGAACAAGTTCTTGACAATATTAATTTTGTCAATGGCTTCCCTTCATGCATACGGCCAATACTGGAACGACAATGACGAAGTGGGGAAATTAGAGCCATTCAAGGACATACAATATAACGTGGAGACACAAGGGTCTTTCTCTCATGGCAAGACTCCCTTGTGGTTGAATGCGAATAAATACGGTTTGAGTTCTTTGGAAGAAACAAACGGATATGTTCGCGGGAGCATCATTCGTCCTTTACAAGCAGATAGCATTCGCAATTGGGGAATTGGATATGGTGTAGATGTTGCCGTTCCCGTGAACTATACCAGTCATTTCATTCTTCAACAAGCCTTCATCGAAGGTCGGTGGAAATATGGAGTGTTGTCTATTGGAAGCAAGGAATATCCGATGGAACTCAAAAACAATCAACTAAGTAGCGGTTCTCAGGCGCTTGGTATCAATGCGCGTCCTGTTCCACAAGTACGATTGGCGTTGCCCGAATATTGGATTCCACCTTTCGGCAATGGATGGATACGATTCAAGGGACATATTTCGTATGGTTGGATGACTGACAATCATTGGCAACAAGATTTCACTAAGCGCAAGCATAAATACGTAGACAACACCCTCTATCATAGTAAGGCTGGTTACATCAAGATTGGAAACGAGGAGCGTTTTTATCCTCTTTCCTTTGAAGCTGGATTGGAGATGGCTTGCTTGTTTGGCGGAAATGCGCATATATTCTATCCTGACGGAAGGGAAGCGGAAGTCAAAGGAAGTGCAAAACTGAAAGACTATTGGAAAGCATTCATTCCTGGAGGAGCAGAACCTCTTGAAGTGGGAACACCATACGAGAACTCGCAAGGCAATCAAGTGGGTAGTTGGGTTGCTCGTCTGAATTACGACGATGACGATTGGTGTTTTTCCGTTTACGTAGATAAATATTTCGAAGACCATTCTTCTATGTTTCAGTTAGATTATGACGGATATGGAACGGGCGAGGAATGGAACAAGAGAAAGAAGAATCGTTATCTGCTTTATTCATTCAAAGATTGGATGGTAGGTGCAGAACTGAACTTCAAGTACAATAGATGGATTAAGGAATTGGTATTCGAGTATATCTATTCCAAATATCAAAGTGGCCCCGTCTATCACGATCATTCGAAGAACGTGACTAACCATGTCGGCGGTAACGATGATTTTTACAATCATTACATCTATTCTGGTTGGCAACATTGGGGACAAGTAATAGGCAATCCTTTGTACCTGTCGCCTATTTACAACGAAATCGATGCGATTTACGTGTACAACAATCGTTTCATGGGATTTCATTTAGGCGTTTCTGGGTATCCTACCGACCGACTTCAATATCGGGCATTGGTAACTTGGCAAGACGGATTGGGTACGTATGCAGAACCTTATACGAAACGGAAATACAATACGAGTTTCTTGATAGAATCCAACTATCAATTCAACCATGGTTGGAATGCGAAACTGGGATATGCAATGGACTTCGGAAAAATCCGCGGGAATAACTATGGCTTTCAACTGACGGTCTCAAAAAGTGGAATCTTAAAATTCAAATGAAATGAAACGAGGTATCTTATACACCATCATATCCTGCCTGACACTATGTTGGCTCTACTCAATGACTTCGTGTGAGATTGAATCTCACATAAAGGGCAATATCGATGGGAATTGGCATCTCGAAAAGATTGACACCTTAGATACAGGCGGGACGAAGGACGTGAGTGAGAGTCTTATATTTTGGGGAATCCAAGCCAATTTCGTACAATTGCGAAGCTATTACGACTATGAGCATATTTTCATTCTGCGTTTTAAAATGAATGAGAAAACGCTGTTTCTATATGAACCTCGTTTCAACGACCGAGATAACCATGACCCAGAAGTGGAGGACGTAAGTTACTTGTATCAATTTGGTATCTATGAATTGAACGAGACGTTTCAGATAGAAAAACTATCTGCCAGTAAGATGATACTGAAAGCTGATAAGCTTCGCTTACATTTCGAGAAATTCTAAATGACTTTAACCTATGGAACAACCAAGAATCATACAACTGCCTAAGATTGTTGACCTTCGTGGAAATCTCTCTGTCATTGAGGAATTGCGTGAAGTGCCTTTCAAGATTGAAAGAACATATTGGATTTATGACGTTCCTGGAGGTGAGACACGTGGAGGACATGCTTATAAGCGCAATGAGGAATTGATAGTAGCACTCTCTGGTAGTTTTGACGTTTTGCTCGACGATGGTAAGGAGGAAAGAACTTTCTCGCTTAACCGTTCTTATTATGGCCTTTACGTTCCACGCGGATGGTGGCGATGGATGAATAACTTTTCCACGAATTCAGTAGCACTCGTATTGGCCTCCATCAAATACGACCCCGACGATTACATTTACGACTACGAGGAATTTAAACGCAAGAGAGAAAAGGAGGAACAACATGACGAAGGATAAGCGACCGACAGTTTACGATTGCGAATACATAGAACTTCCGAAAGTGGTCATTCGCGAAGGAAACATCACGGCGCTCAATGGCGGTGTGGATTTACCCTTCGAAATCAAGCGTGTATTCTACACATACGATATTCCTGGCGGTGTAACGCGTGGTGGTCATGCCCACTTGCAATGTCATGAGTTTTTAGTAGCAGCCAGCGGTAGTTTTGAAGTTGTCTTAGACGATGGAGTCAACACGCGAATCGTCACACTCAATCGTCCATACTATGGTTTGCACATCCTCCCAGGCATCTGGAGTGCCGAACAAGAATTCTCATCTGGTTCCATTTGTTTAGCCATGACATCCGACACCTACGACGATTCCGATTACATCCGCGATTACGCCGATTTTCTGAAAACGAGAAAAGAGTAATGTACGATAGTTTTTCAGTATTCTTGAAACGGGAGCAATAATTCATAAAAAAATACTAACATTGCCTAAACATTATGTTAACGCACGACAAATGGTATGTTTTTTGCTCTTAAACAATATATATAAGGAACAAATATGCAATTAATAAAAGACAAGAAATATGGGGGCGAGCGCCCTCTATTCGAATCCCACGACTTAAGATTGGAAAACGTCGTCATTACAGATGGTGAATCGGGAATCAAGGAATGCACAAACATAGAAGCTGACCATTGCGAATTTTACGGAAAATATCCTTGGTGGCACGTAGATGGCAGCATCATCACCAATTGTTATTTTGCACCTGGCAGTAGGTCTGCCATTTGGTACTCCAATAACATGAAGATGAAAGATTGCGTGATAGATGGCCCCAAGTTTTTCCGTGAGATGAACAACTTAGAGTTGGAAAACGTTACTATCAACGATGCAGACGAAACTTTCTGGAAAGTAAAAGGAATCAGAGCAAAAAACATCACCTTGCATGAAGGAACCTACCCTTTCATGTTCAGCGAAGACATTTACATAGACGGACTTACGTCAGATTCCAAATACGTTTTCCAATATTGTAAGAACGTAGAACTTCACAATGCAAAGATAGTCACGAAAGACTCTTTTTGGGAATGTGAAAACATTACTATTTACGACTCTGAACTGGATGGAGAATACTTGGCTTGGCATTCAAAGAACGTGAGATTGGTTAACTGTCATCTTGCCGGCGAACAGTTGCTTTGTTACGCAGACAACTTGACATTAGAAAACTGCACTTTCGATGAGGCTTGCGATCGCATCTTCGAATATTCCATAGTTAATGCAGATATTCGCGGAAAGATTACCAATATTAAGAATCCTACGAGTGGTCATATCATAGCCGATGAAATCGGTTCCGTTACCATAGACGAAAATATACGCCAACCTGCCAATTGCATTATAGAAACAAGAAAGTAACAATAACGACACATATACCACTATGTCTACATACGATTTTGACAAACTGACGGAACGAAGGAACACCAATTCCGTGAAATGGGACGAGGCAGAAGATTCACAAGTAATTCCCATGTGGGTTGCCGACATGGACTTTGAAACGGCTCCATGCATCATCGAAGCTCTCAAAAAAAGAGTTAATCATGGGATATTCGGTTACACTTTAGTTCCCGATTCATACTACGAATCCATAATTAATTGGTTTAAAAGAAGGCACGAATGGAATATTGAGCGTGAATGGATTCAATACACGTCTGGCGTTGTACCAGCTATCTCAGCTATCGTAAAAGCATTAACTCAACTAGGAGATAAAGTGCTGATACAGACACCTGTTTACAACTGTTTCTTCTCCAGTATTCGCAACAATGGATGCGAAATTGTTGAGTCACCATTGGTGGTTGACTATACGGAAGAAGATGCTCCTACTTATCAAATAGACTTCGACGATTTGGAAAAGAAAGCAGCAGACCCAGCCGTTAAATTGTTTATCCTTTGCAACCCTCATAATCCTGCAGGAAGAGTGTGGACACGAGAAGAATTGGAACGAATGAACAACATCTGCATGAAGCACGGAGTAAAGGTGTTGAGCGACGAAATTCATTGCGAATTAATCATTGGCAACCATCAATTCACCCCATTTGCTTCTATCTCAAAGGAATGCTTGGACAATTCCATCACTTGCAACTCGCCCTCGAAATCGTTCAATATCGCAGGATTGCAAATTGCCAATATCATTTCAAACGATCCAACGACACGCAGATTGATTGACCGCGCCATCAACATCAACGAAATATGTGACGTTAATCCATTTGGCGTAATTGCCTTACAGGAAGCCTACAACAATGGTGAACCATGGTTGTTAGAACTCAACCGATATTTGGAAGGCAATTATCAGGTTTTACGCACATTCTTCAAGCAACACCTACCCCAACTGAAAGTATTCAAACTCGAAGGCACATACTTGGTATGGGTAGACATCTCTGCCACGGGTAAAAGTACCGATGAAATCACAAACCTCTTATTAAACAAAGCGAAAGTGATGGTAAACAAAGGTACGATGTACGGAAAGACCGCAGGCGAAGGCTACATTCGCATCAACATAGCCTGTCCACGTAGCAGAATGTTAGAAGGATTGGAAAGAATGGCAAAAGTACTCCATTCATAAACGTTTCTCTTTGACAAGTACTAAAGCGAGATTCATCCCCACCTTATTAGGTTGAGCAACTATAAAAGATAATCACATATTAATTGAAAAAAAGAATATACAACAATTGACATAACTCTCTCTTTGGGGGAATATATCGTATAACAACTCTATCAATAAAATATCACTAGGGAATACACTCGTTTTGGAGTTGCTTCATGATGGTATATGTATTTCTAATGTCAGATAATGATGTGAAATTAATAGTAGAGTTTCCTTCTATGGTATTTACAAATGCAGAAATGCAGTTGAAATATCCTTGTGCATAAACTTGATTGTTTGATAAGATAGGAGTAAAGTTGTTATGAATGAAAAGATTTTCAATCTTGATCTGATGGTGATGCAATTTTTCAAAAGGAATTCCAAATAATACAGGTGGTTTAGGAGTGAAAGACAGTTCGTCCATTTGAGAGAGACGATATACACCTGAACGTGTACATATTTTCAGCGTTTCCTTTGGATTAGTCCAAGAATAGTGGGTAGAAAGTTCAAGCGTGCCAACAATTTGCGGATGTTGGAGCATGATGATATATGAGTTATCATTGACTTTGCGATAAGCGATTATCTCGGGCATTCCAAATAGATAAACAACGAGATCAAGGGGATGGATATATAAATCAAGCAAGGCATTTCCCTCGGGATAAGCTCCCATGAGATAGTGTAAATCATAACTGACAAGATGTTCCTTGTCAAGTCGTTTCTTTAGCAGATGAACGACGGGAGCATATCGTTTCTGTAATCCTACCATAACGACGGGAGAACGATGTATTTGCTGTAAGTCGATAAGCGTATCCAGTTGTTCCAGTGTCTTGCAAGGTGGTTTCTCTATAAACAAGGACTTGCCGCTTTGCAACACTTGTGTAGCAATGGAGAAATGAGATGTAGGTGTGGCAGCAACAAAGACTCCCTTAACATTCTCATCCTTCAAAATCTCATCAAGTGAAGTTGTCGCTTTTACACCCATGAATTTCTTTTCTATCAACTTTGCTTTTCTTTCCGAAGTGACACAAATGTATTTAAGGGGAACACCAAGATAATGCAAAACAGGATAGAGATTCGTTAACGAGTGTTGTCCCATACCGATGAAAGCATAAGCATGTTGAAACGTTTGACAAAGATAATGTTCTGTACGCATCCGTTTATATCGAGAAATCAGTTCTTGAATCATTGTAGGGATGTTCTAAAAATTAATTGACTGATAGTCAGATATTTCTGTCGATAATTCGATATAATTTGGTACCTTTGCAGTACCAAACGACGTAATGATGA
>OMWI01000026.1 GCA_900314715.1 uncultured Prevotellaceae bacterium
TAATGATGATTCTGTACAGATTCCAGTACAGTTTTTCGTAAGATTTTTGATGATTTTTGAAGATTTTTGTCTTCATGCCATGGGGTGCTGAGCTGTTACTGCAATCCAACAATACACGAAATCATGTTTATTTTTTACTCCCCGTTATCCTCCATGTCCTTATCCAATTGGTCGTTCCAAAGGTATTCTTGTGTTTCCTTCACCACAATACCACTGAGGAAAAGGAGAGAGAGAAGGTTAGGAATTGCCATGAGCGCATTCATGCAATCCGCCATATTCCATACGATAGAGAGGCTGGTGATGCTGCCCACGAAAATGGCAATGATGTAAAGGGCACGATATAACGTGATAGAAATCTTGCGAGCGTGTGAACGTCGTGTTTCCGCTCCTTTTTCGTATTTGGAGGCAAGATATTCGATGGAACGTTCACCATAGTAGCTCCATCCCAAGATGGTGCTAAAGGCGAATGTAAGGAGTCCGAAAGATAGGATAGGGGCTCCCAAATACGGAATCTTGCTGAATGCTGCCTTTGTCAATGCAGCCCCATCAGCATAAGAGATGTCGGGGTAGGCAATCACGCTCGACACGATGACCAATCCCGTGAGGGCGCAGATAATCACCGTATCCCAGAATGTGCCCGTACTGCTCACCAATGCTTGTCGTACGGGATTGCGCGTTTGAGCTGCCGCCGCTACAATCGGCGCAGAACCGAGTCCAGACTCATTAGAGAACAATCCACGTGCAATACCGAATCGTGCCGCCATCATCACCGTAGTACCGACAAATCCACCCCCTGCCGCTTGTGGCGAGAATGCCGACTCACAAATCAGTTGGATGGCTTGGCCAAGGTAAGAATGGTTGATGCAGAGAATGTAAATACACCCCAACACGTAGAAGAGAGCCATGAACGGAACCAACATGCTACACACGCGAGCGATGCTCTTCACGCCTCCGAAAATAACGGCTGCTACGAGAAAACTAACCACGCCTCCAACGAGATAAGGAGAGATACCGTAGGTTTCATGCGAGATGGTGGCAATGGCATTCGCTTGCACCGTATTGCCAATGCCGAATGACGCAAAGGCGGTAAAGAGGGCAAAGAGGATAGCCAACCATTTCCAACCCAAACCACGTTCGAGCGCATACATCGGTCCTCCAATCATCTTGCCGTTTTTCGACTTCACGCGAAACTTGATAGCCAACAATCCCTCTGCATATTTCGTGGAAATGCCGAAGACACCCGTAAGCCAACACCATAATACGGCACCAGGACCGCCCAATGCTACGGCTGTAGCCACACCAATGATGTTGCCCGTTCCGATGGTAGCGGCAAGTGCCGTGGCGAGCGCACCGAATTGCGAAACGTCGCCCGACGCGTTCTTATCAGGAACGACAGATAGTTTGATGGCGGTGAATATCTTTCTTTGTGGAACTTTCAGACGGAAGGTGAGATAGATGTGCGTTCCCAACAATAAGATGATCATTGGCCACCCCCAGAGAAACGAACTAAGTGACGTGAAGAAATCGTTTAGCAATTCCATGTTTGTGTCTTTCGGATGATGTTATTCAAATTTGATTTTAATGTATTCAAACCCCATTGACTGGAGGATTTGATAGAATTGTGAACTCGCATTTTGTTCGGCACTTTGTATGTTGCTCTTCGTCATGCAACGACGCAACATCTGCCTTTTTGCCTTTTCGTACAAGACCGCTCTCGTTTGCTGGTTCCATTTCCCTTTCTCGAAGAACGTCTTCGTGCGTGCCTCGTCGATGAAATTCTCATCCAGCAATCGGATAGGAGGTAGCGTGGCAACGATGGTGTCACCCTCCACGTAAATCCAACCGTCTTTCGCCTCTTGCATATTGATGCCCAATCGCAACGTACCGTAATAGATGCGCGTGAGTTCGTCGTCGCCGAAAAATCCCCTTCTCACGGTATCAATCAGTTCCTCGTCGTTGATAGCCATAAACTCCCATTCGCCGATGGCCTTGAGCGCCTGTATCTGCGTTTCGCTGACAGATGCGTGGTTCTCGTTTCCAATGCTTATCTTCGTGGTACGGAAAATCCATACAATCAACATGACGATGATGGCAACCATCACCGCGGCCGCGATGATGAGCGTGGTGATGTTGTTGGCCTTTTCCAAAAGCAATCGCAATAATGACTTATTCCTTCTTTCCATTTTCAATCGTAGAGTTGTCGATTAAGTTAGGTATGTCGCGAACGGTGAATTTCCTTCTGAACGTGATTTTCACGTTTTCGCTCTTATATCCCATCTGTTCGATGAGAGGAATGAGGATTCGCGCGGCATTCACCCGTGCGTTTTCGATGATTCCCAATTGCGGAATATCCTTGATGACTGAATCACGTCCCATGTGTTCGTAAGAAGTGAGTTCCTCGTCAGAAAAATTACCCCGTAAGATGGGGATATGCTGTTTCACCTCGTCGCGGTTGATATGCGTAGCCGTGAGCATGATTTTAGGGTCAGGCAAGAGAATCTCAATCTGGTTGCCGTGCTTCTTGACGTTTTCCTTGGAGAAGTCAGAGAAGTCCACATACGCTTTCACTGTCGCGTCGATAGGAATGGCAATCTTTCTCGTTCCCAAGGGTAAGTCGATGGAAAACTCTTGGTTCATGAACGTTCCCTTTAGCTTCTTGTTGTCGTTGTGAGTGATGATTTTTCTCACCTGACACTCCAAGGAATAAAGCCTTGAGCACTTCTGGATTTGCATCGTAATCATCGAAAGCGTATCGATGTCTTTGGCCTTCTCGTTGGACTCACATCCTGAACATGAGGCAAAGAGAAAAGGTAATAATATAATAATGTGGAAAAGCTTTTTCATCGTCCTCTCTGTAAAATCACGGCAAAGATACTAAAATTAGTTGGTATGTATGTTAAAATGGTGTTAATTCACAAGATAGACAACTTTTTTTTGAATTCGAATTAAACTTCTTCCAACTATTTACGTCAAATTGATAGTTGCAACTAATAAAAAGTAATAAATTAAAAAATAAAGGATATGAAAAAGTCAATTTTAGCAATTATAGCTACGGTAACACTTTCAACGTCAGCAATGGCACAGTCAGAAAACGGTAATGCTCCTCAGAGACCCCAGATGGACAGAACGGAGATGGTAAAGAATCAAACCGACCGTATGGTGAAAGAGTATGGATTGAATGATGAGCAAGCAGCAAAGTTGCTCGAGCTCAACACATCATTCGCAGATAAGATGCCCCGTATGAGAGGTGGCCAACGTCCTGGAGGCGGTCAGCGTGGAGGTATGCGCCAAAGAAGTACCGATGGTAATACAGGCGCAACGGCTCAAGGTGAAAGACCAGAACGTCCAAGTAGGGAGCAAATGGAAGCTCGCATGAAAGAGATGAGAGCTAACATGGAAGCCTATCAAGGAGAGTTGAAGAAGATCATGACCGAAGAGCAGTTTGCCAAGTATCAAGAGAACAGCCAAAGACGTCCTCAATTTGGCGGCGGACAAGGCGGAAGACAAGGTGGTGGACAACGTGGATTCCGTGGCGGAAACAGACAACAAGGAGAATAATTAGACAATATTATTCATAAACAGAACTTTTATTATATCGTGTGAGACTTAATAGGTTATTAGAGAGTATTTAGGTGACGGCATCTTCTTTCAAAAAGGAGGTGCCTTTTTTGTGATTATCTATTTTTTTTATTAATTTTGCGCGTAAATTTTAAAAAGCAATGAAAAAGATAGTATACGCATTCGCATTTTCCTTGATATTGTCGGGCTTCATCTCATGCAACGAGAAGCCAAAGAAAGACATTATTATCACCAAGATGCCCCCAAAGACAGAGATTTCAAAGAATCCCCTTCAAGTAGGCGACTATTCGCAATCGAGAGAAGTGGAGTGGGTGGGTTCTACATATACGGTAGAGGTGAACAGAAAGGCCGATTCCACCTTGACCATCGTGAAGGACGAGAACGGACAAAAGTATTACGACAATAGGATTTTGGTTCGCATTCTCCGCAAAGACGGAAGCGAGTTTTTCAATCGTGCATTCACCAAGAACGATTTCGACGCGTATGTTGACGCATTGTACAAGAAAAATAGCGTGTTGTTGGGAATCGTTCTCGACAAGGCAGACGCAGACAATATCTACTTGGCGGCAAGTGTCGGTTCGCCAGAGAAGTCCAGCGATGAATTTGTACCATTGGTGGTGAAAGTCTCCAGAATGGGACAAGTAACCATTAGCAAGGATACGCAATTAGATACATCTAACGACCCATCATCTATCGTCGTTGAGGAAAAGGAAGACAATAGTCAGCAAGAATTTGAAGATGATGGCGTTTGATTAAAGAGGTGAGGGGTGAGAGGTGAGAGGTGAAAAGTGAGTGGTGAGAAATAAGAGGTGAGAAAAGAAATAAGAAGTGAGAGGTGAGAGAATGCTCAATCAAAAAAGCATATCTCTCACCTCTCACTTCTTACCTCTCACCTCTTAAAACTTTGCCATCTTGATAGCAACGATGGCACATTCGTCTCCCTTGTTTCCGTATTTACCTCCAGCACGATCTTGAGCTTGCTGGAGATTGTCGGTGGTAAGCAAGCCAAATACTACGGGTACGTTATTGGTAGCGTTTAACCTTGCAATACCTTCCGTTACTCCTTGACAAATATAATCGAAGTGCGGCGTTTCACCACGAATGACGCTTCCGAGGATAATGACGGCATCGTAACCGTCATTCTTGCACATCTGATGTGCGCCGTAGATCAGTTCGAAACTACCAGGAACAGTTTTTACGTGAATGTTTTCGGGAAGTGCGCCATGTTTTTCGAGCGTACTAACGGCACCATTCAATAAAGCCCCCGTGATTTCGGGATTCCATTCAGAAACCACGATACCAAAGCACATGTTACTGGCATCAGGGACTTTAGATAAGTCGTAATCCGAGAGATTATGATTTGCGGTTGCCATTATTTAGCAGACAATCTTTGGATGTATTTATCAATCTCTTGACTTTGAACGAGAGAAGAGGTCGTATACTTCTTCTTGATTTCCTCGTACATCTTCAACGCTTCGTCTTTCTTTCCTTGAGATTCGAGAATCAATGCAGCTTGCAAGCGGAAAGTAGGAGAAAGACTGTTGTTGATACCGTCTTTGCCTTGCTTGTCGGCCTTGTCGGCAGCACTTTCCAAAGAACTAACTGCTTTATCGAGTTGGTTGGTATGTGCATACGCGTTGCCTAAAGCGGCGAGAGCGGCAGGACTAACCATTGCGTCGTTTGCTGGAGAATATTCGTCGAGATACTTAATGGCTTCATTCCATTTGTCGAGGTTAGCATAGCACAATCCAGCATAGAGATTAGCTAAGTTACCAGCTTTCGTACTTCCATAATCGCTGATGATTTTCAAGAATCCAGCATAGCCGGCACCATCACCATTGAGCGCCTTGTCGAACTGTTCTGCCATGAAATATTCTTGTCCTTTTCCAAGAGCCGTGCTTGCCTTTTCTTCGCGAGGACCAGAAACGTAAGCTTGATAAAGGAAAATACCTGCGATAATTGCCATTAAAGCAACCATAGAGATGATAATGGTCTTCTTGTTCTTGTTGAAGAAGGCCTCAGATTTGTTGAGAGTTTCATTCACGTCGATAACTCCCTGTTGATTTTTCTTTGCCATTATTTTTATAGTTTATTTTGTTTACGTGTTAAAAATGCAAAAGCGTGGCAAAATTACAGAAAATCTCGCACATATTGAAATTTATTCGCTACTTTTTTTGTTTCTGACGATAAAACACCTAACTTTGCACAAAAATATGTTTCTAAAGAATATATCCATCCTTCATTTCAAGAACATTCAATCGGCAAATTTGGCGTTGTCGAAAAACTTGAATTGTTTCATTGGTCACAATGGAGCAGGGAAGACGAATCTCCTTGATGCCATCTATTACTTGTCGTTTTGTAGAAGTTTCTATAATTCCATCGATTCGCAAGTAATATCTCATGACCAAGAGTTCTTTATGATTGAAGGTGAATATGAAACGGATAATGGTGAGCCCGAAGTGATTTATTGCGGGATGAAACGCGGAACGAAGAAACATTTCAAGAGAAACAAGAAAGAATACAAGAAGTTATCCCAACACATTGGTTTTATTCCGTTGGTTTTCGTCTCTCCCGCAGATACTTATTTGATAGAAGGCGGTAGTGAGGAACGGAGAAGGTTGATGGATATGGTTATCTCCCAATACGATATTGGTTATATGGAGGCTTTGTCGAATTACAACAAGGCATTACTACAAAGAAACGCCCTGTTGAAAATGGAAGACGAACCCGATGTGGCGTTGATGGAAATATGGGAGAACGAAATGGCTACGAATGGCGAAATCATCTATCAGAAAAGAGATGCTTTCGTGCATGAATTGATTCCTATTTTCCAAAGTATCTACCAACAAATCTCCGAACAAAAAGAACAAGTATCATTACGCTATGTGTCTCATTGTCAACGAGGACCGTTGTTGGAAGTGATTCAAAAAGATAGGTTTAAGGATAGGGCGATTGGCTATTCCTTGCATGGTACGCATCGGGATGATTTAGAGATGTTGCTTGATGGCTATCAGATGAAACGAGAAGGAAGTCAAGGACAAATGAAGACCTTCGTATTGGCTTTGAAACTTGCCCAATTTGATTTCTTGAAACGAACGACATCAAGAAATACACCTCTATTATTATTAGATGATATTTTTGACAAGTTAGATGCTCGTAGAGTGGAACAAATCGTGCATCTTGTCTCTGGTGACAATTATGGTCAGATATTCATTACCGATACCAATCGCGACCATTTAGACAAGATTTTGCACCGAAATGCTTTTGATTACAAACTATTTTCGGTTGCCAATGGCAATATAGAAGAGCGAAAGGAGGAGAATCGTGTTTAAGCGACAAGTGCAACAAATAGACGGAATCTTGCAAATGATTTTGCGAGAACAAGGTTTGGAAATCCCCCTTCAACAGAAACGAGTGATTGACCAATGGGAGGTGGTGACGGGAACCATCGTGAGTAAGTACACGGGAGAGAAGTTTATCAAGAACCAAACCCTCTATGTGAAAATCACCAATCCTGCACTCAGACAGGATTTAACCATGATGCGACATCAATTGGTTAAACGCCTGAATGAGTCGGTTGGTGCATTGGTCATCGTAGACGTTAAGCTCTATTAGCCGTCAACTTAAACGCGTTTCGAATAGACTTGTTGTGAAAGGTATTGTCTAACGAAGCCACTTTTTCATTTTTCTTAGTCGTAATCGTCTCCTCGGGTTTTGTCGGGAACGATGCATTGTTCTTGAAAACCCTCAGAGCCTCATCCAATACATGGTCAAACTGATTCACGTATTTGTTCCATGATTGTTCGTCGAGCATGTTATAGATGATTCTGCTATTGATATAATGCTCTAACAAGTCGTGCGACTTTTGAATCATCAGGTTGCGTCGTTTCAATCCATGCTTGTCGGCATAAACGGCAAACTTCTCAACGGTGTCTTGACGACGGAGATAATCGGAGAGCGACTTCATATTGTCATAATTATTCAACTTCTGACGATTGTCGTCGGTATAGGTAAACGCGAATTGCAAAATCAATCCACTCATGCTGGCTTGCTTGAAATAAGAAGTCATGTTGACGGTATCTTCAGGAACGAAGATGTCGGGCGTAATACCTCCACCACCAAATACTTCCCTTCCGATACTGGTATGATAGGTGGGACCCGTATGCTTGATACTATCTTGGGAGAAGAATTCACCATGTTCGTATCGTGCAATCAAATCTTGTTCATAACCAGCTACATCGCCTTCGGTATAGGGTTTTTGAATGCATCTTCCAGAAGGAGTGTAATAACGCGCGATGGTCAGGCGAATCAACGAACCATCCGTGAATCCGATTTGTTGTTGTACTAATCCTTTTCCGAACGAACGACGACCGATAATCGTTGCCCTGTCGTTGTCTTGCATGGCACCGGCAAAGATTTCAGCCGCAGAAGCCGAACCCTCATTAATCAATACGATGAGCGGAATCTTTTGATAACTACCATGACCGTCACTTCTATAGTCTTGACGAGGAGATTTCCTTCCCTCGGTATAAACAATCAACTTGTTCTTAGGTAGGAATTCGTTTGCCATTTGCACGGCAGATTGCAAGTATCCGCCCGTGTTGTCTCTTAAGTCGATGATAAGGTTCTTGAAACTCTCTTGTGAAAGTTCGGCAAGAGATATAAGCAATTCGGGATAGGTTGTCTCACCGAAATTCTTGATGCGAATATACCCCGTCTTATCGTCAATCATATAGGTAGACGCAATGCTCTTTTGCGGAATCTCGCCACGAGTGACGGTAAATTGCTGCACGTCTTTTTGTCCGTATCTAATCACGCCAATCTTCACCTTCGTATCTTTAGGACCTTTCAGGCGATGTTGCGCTTCTTGGTTGGTAACCACTTTTCCCACGAATGGTTGGTCGTCAACGGTAACAATCTTATCGCCAGCCAACAATCCCGCTCTTTCCGCAGGTCCGTTCTTGATGACGTTTTGAATATGGATGGTATCTTCGCGAATGGTAAACTCAATACCCACACCAGAGAAAGAACCTTTCAAGTCGTCGTTGATGGCTTCCACATCCTTTGCGCTGACATACACGGAATGAGGGTCGAGTTCTGACAATATCTGTGGAATTGCCTTTTCAACCAAAGAATCGATGTTGACATTGTCCACATATTGGTCGTCGATGATATGTAACAAATTATTCAAGCGATTGCTACCTGAATTAATGATGTTCAATCGGTTTCCTGAAAAGTGGTTCGCATAGAACGTGCCAATCAAGATACCAATGACGACACAGAGTGCCAACACAATTGGCATAAATCTATTTGTCTTATTCTGGCTCATTCAAATTCGGGTTTAAATATTGTACTTCTATATTTGCTCTTTTCAATAGTTCTATTCCATCTTCCAAACGATATTTCTCGCCATAGACAACTCGCTTGATACCTGCTTGGATAATCAGTTTGGCGCATTCAATACAAGGTGAAGCCGTGACGTAAAGCGTAGAACCATCGCTATTGTTGTTGCTTCTTGCCAACTTGGTAATGGCATTGGCTTCCGCATGAAGAACGTAAGGCTTGGTAACGTTGTTTTCGTCTTCGCATACGTTCTCGAAACCGCTCGGAGTACCGTTGTAACCGTCGCTGATAATCATCTTGTCCTTCACGACGAGCGCTCCCACTTGTCTACGTTGACAATAGCTGTTCTCTGCCCATATTCTTGCCATGCGCAAATATCTCAAATCGAGTTTCCTTTGTTTGTCGCTCATGCTTTCTATTATTTGTGTTTGATGCCGTTTCTTTCCAACAATGCGTCGATAGTCGGTTCTTGACCCCTGAATCGCTTGTATAGAGTCATGGGATGTTCCGTTCCACCTTTAGACAATATGTTTTCGCGGAATCTACTTGCCGTTTCCTGGTTGAAAATACCCTCTTTCTTAAACACGCTGAAGGCATCTGCATCTAATACCTCTGCCCATTTGTAACTATAATAACCAGCAGCATATCCTCCAGACATGATGTGCGAGAATTGCACGGTCATACAGGTGTTAGGCAATTGCTTTCGTATTTGTGCCCTTTCCCATGCTTTTTTCTCGAATGGGATGATGTCTTCCTTGAATTCTTCCTTTTGCGTGTAATAAGCCATATCCAACAAACCGAAACTGATTTGTCTAAGGCATGAATAGGCTGCCATGAAATTCCTGCTATGGATAATACGCTCAATCAATTCGTCTGGTAGCGGTTCACCTGTTTGGTAATGGAAGGCGAAAGTACGTAGGAATTCCTTTTCAATGGCGAAGTTTTCCATGAATTGAGAAGGCAATTCAACGAAGTCCCACCATACATTGGTTCCGCTCAAGCTCTCGAATCGGGTGTTGGCAAACATACCATGAAGCGAATGACCGAACTCATGCAAGAAGGTCTCTACTTCTCCCAACGTCAATAATGCGGGCTTTTCCTCCGTAGGTTTGGTTAAGTTCATCACTACGCTCACATGCGGACGATTGTTCACGCCCTTTTCGTCTATCCACTGACCTTGATATTCGGTCATCCAAGCACCGCCTTGCTTGCTCTTGCGAGGATGGAAGTCGGCATAGAACACGGCTAAGTAACTACCGTCTTTGTCGAACACCTCGTAAGCCTTCACGTCGGGATGGTAAACGGCAATATCCTTGTTTTCCTTGAACGTGATTCCATACAATCTATTCGCCAATCCGAACACGCCGTCTATCACTTTGTCGAGTTGGAAATAAGGTCTTAGCATTTCCGAATCGAGATTGTATTTCTTCATCTGGAGCTTATGGGAATAATAACCGAAATCCCAAGGCATCATTTCTTGGTCGCCTAAGTCTTCCTTGGCTATTTCCTCCACTTCCTTCACTTCCTCGATAGCGGTAGGCGTGTAAGCTTCCAAAAGATTGTTGAAGAGTTGGTAAACATGTTCAACATCCGAAGCCATCCTGTGTTTGAGTACATAGTCGGCAAAACAATCATAACCGAGCAATTGCGCTACTTCTCTTCTCAAGTTGACGAGCCTTTGGCAAATCTGCACATTGTTCTCATTGTTGTCGTGAGTACAAACGGTATTGCGAGCCATGAACATTTTTTCTCTCAAATCCCTTTGTGAAGAGTATGTCATGAATGGAGAGTAGGAGGGACCATCTAATGAAAACACCCATCCTTCCACACCATCTTCTTTTGCGGTCATGGCAGCGGCTTGACGAGCGGTTTCGGGTAATCCGTCCAATTGCTTCTCGTCGGTGATATGTAGTTTGAAAGCCTTATTTTCCTTCAAGAGGTTTTGTGAAAATTGCAAGGAGAGCAAACTGGCTTCCTCGGTGAGTTGACGTAGTTTCTCTTTTCCTTCCTTGTCAAGCAAGGCACCGCTTCTCACGAATCCGTCATATTGCTTATCGAGCAACATCTGTTCTTCGGGAGTCAGTTCACGATGGTGTTCATATACGTATTTGACGCGTTTGAACAAGTCTTCGTTGAGCATGATGTCGTTGGCATGTTGGGTGAGGATGGGACTCATCTTCTGTGCCAATTCGTCCATCTCGTCATTCGTGTTTGCACTCAACATGTTGAAGAACACGGTAGACACACGCTCTAACAATTCATAATACTCATCGCCCTTCTCACGATCCACCCTGATAATGGTGTTTTCAAACGTGGGTTCTTCGGGGTCGTTAATGATTTTTGCCGTTATCTCGTTGTCTCTGTTGATACCTTCCATGAAGGCTTCTTCATAGTCTTCTAACTTGATTTGGTTGAAAGGTATGGTATTGTGCGGTGTGTTATAAGGTATAAAAAAAGGGTTGATGCGTTCTGTTTTCTCTTGACAATTTTCACTCATACTAACTATATGTTTCAATGATAATATGCAAAAATAACAAATAAAATCAGATAAGAGCCATTATCTTCTCTATTTTTAACGAATCTTACATAATTAATTGTTCAAAAGCGGGAATCTCGATTAATCCACGGTGCAAAATCAACAATTTCTCTCGTTCCATCTTGTTCAATGCCTTTGATATGTCCAACCTACTATCATTCATTTCGTGGGCAAGTCTTTCCATCTTTATCTTGAGTGTCTTGCGCCCTACGGGACGAATGCAATGCATCTCGATGAAACGTGAAATGCGCTTATCCAATTCCTTGGGTTGTATGTGCCAGGGATTGCGTTGTTGTTTCTGACTTTGTGTAGAGAGGATGTTGAGGAAATTGATTCTGAATATCTCTGATTCCTCGGATAATTTCACTACCTCTCCCTTGTCAATCGCCAAGATGCCGCATTCCGTCTTGGTGGTAAAGGTGCGTGAATAGCGTTGCGATAATCCGAAGATGTGTTCTGGTTGTAGGATATTGGGAGCGGAAATTTCTTCTGTTAACAAATACCCATGATCATCGGCTTCGGTTATGACAAATAGTTCTCCGTCTATCAAGAATCGCAAGGATGTGCATACATCTCCGTCTTTCACCACGGCCTTTCCTTCGGCTATCTTGTGAAAACCAAACTTTCTTTGTCCCACGATGGTAGCCAAATCGTTCTTGCTCATTCCTTGAAACAAGGGTAGTTCAAGAAGTTTGTCGAATATGGTGTACTTGTTACTCAATCACTTTACCTTTCATGGATGGTGAATACCACACGGCATTATGTCCTTTCTGGTCGGAATAAATGAAATATGCCATGAGCTCAGGATGCTGTTCGAGGATTTTCATCGCTCCGTCGAGACCTAACACCATAAAAGAGGTGGCGTATGCGTCTGCCGTGGCGCAATCAGAAGCCAATACCGTGGCTGATAGGATGTTGTGTTGCACGGGATAACCAGTCTTAGGGTCGATGGTATGAGCGTATTTCTTTCCGTTTTTATAATAGAAATTACGATAGTTGCCACTGGTAGCCATAGCCATGTCGGTGATATTGAGGATGGTTTGCAACTCTTGGTTGGTGCTCAAACTATCATCGGTAGGTTTGGTAACGCCAATCTTCCACGGTATTCTTTTTTCGCTGATGCCGCTCGTTACCACCTCGCCTCCAATCTCTATCATGAAGTTCTTGATGTCTTTGTTCCTAAACAATCGTGCAACGATGTCGCATCCATATCCTTTGGCAATCGCACTACAATCGAGTGTCGTTCGCGGGTCTTGCTTTACTATCTTATTGTTTTTCAAGCTAATCTTGTCAAATCCCACGATTTCCTTGATGCTGTCAATCACTTCCTTGGTGGGTGATGTGCCGCTCTTGAATCCGAATCCCCAAGCGTTTACCATTGGAGCTACAGTAATGTCGAATGCGCCGTGTGTTTCGGTGGATATTTGCTTAGCCAACTCAAAAACCTCCATAAACATCTTGTCGGGCTTAACGGATTCGTTGTTGTTGATTTTCGTGATGATGGATTTCTCGTTGAAGGGCGATAGCGACGCGTCTACTTGATTCAAGGCGACAAGTATCTCTTTGCCCAAATCCTTGTCGTGTTGATAGGTGATGTTGTATGTCGTTCCAAAGATGAAACCTTTGTTGTTCTGGTACGGCATGTTGTGTTGTTGGCGAATAATCAATACCGTACCAACAATCAGTAATATCAAGAAAGGCAATTGCCATGTTAGGGATTTCTTTTTCATGTTCGGTTAGTTGGTTATGTGTTTATAGTTCGATGGTGATGTTAAACGTTCCGCCCAGTCGCATGTTTCCTTGCTTGCCATAGCCAGGCACATACCATGTGTTTCCTGCATCCCCGTCGTTGTGGAATAGTCTTCGCTTGTATCTCGCGCTCCATCCCAAACGGAAACACTTCCAGACCTTTGCGTCAACGCCAACGACAAATTCCAACCAATGGTAATTGGCTTTCACGTCGTGCATCTGAAACTCTACGTAGTCGCCCCATACGGGGTCTTTGAGGTCAGGACTGAACACGTCGAACTTATACGACGTGAATGCATATCTTAATCCTCCGTACAAACGATGTATGTCGTGCTTGTTTTTCATGATGTTGAAGTCGCAACCAATCCTTCCGTATGGCGCACCTGTCTTATAGGTCAACTTCGTGATTTCATCGTAAGCGTTTGCCTTTCCCCATCCCAATTCTATGATGGGAAAATACTTGTCCTTGAGATTCACACGTAGTGCCCCTTCGTATTGCCCGTAATTGCCGAATGCCATTTGCGCCAGTCCTACGGCATCTAACGAAACCGAAAACCCACGGAAAAACGGGATGGTATCTACCTCTTCGGTAAATATCTTCTTTTTCGTCTGTGCCTGTAAGCCAATGCTACAAATGAGCATCAAGCTAATACACATTATCCTTGAAATAGATATAGAAATGGGCTTTCGATGCATCGTACGTTACATTTGCATTGTTGATTACTATAGAGTCTATCCGATGGTGGGTATGCTCAACGCCTGTGATGGTATGGAAGAAGGAGGGATTGCAATCTACCGACTCGAAATGGTTGTAGTCGAGTTTCTTGATCTTGACGGTGTCTAACGTCTTGCCAAGCTTGCTTTTTACTTCAAAGAAAAAGATGTCTTCCGCTCCATGATAACTGATGGGCAGGCTGAAACTATCCACGTCTACGTCGCCGTTGATGACAACGGAGTCTATGCCTGTTATGCGTGGCGTGGATATGCTTAGGGTGTCTTGAAGTAGCGTGACACTTCCTTCCAACTTATAAGCGGTATAGACGCGATGTTTTAGCGGACAGTCGATAGACGAACACGAACTGGGAAGAATGAATGTTAAAACGAAGACGAAGGCAAATGCACAGAAAGAGAGTGGACGAGACCATCTGTTCGTCTTTCCCTTTCCTTTCCGTGTCTTGTCAACGATGTGAGGGTTGTTCATCTTCTTGTTCTTTGTCGTCATTAAATAGTCTTTTCTATCTGATAGTCATTTCTGTTGCTCGATGAACGACTGATGAGGTCGCCCAAGAATCCTGCCAAGAACAATTGCGTTCCAATCAACATGGTGGTCAATGCGATATAGAACCAAGGAGAACTGGTTATCAAGCGTTGGGGAATGCCGTTGGCAAGGCAATACAATTTGCCTGCGCCAATGATAACGACCGCCAAGAAGCCAATGAGAAACATGATGGAACCCAAGAAACCGAATACGTGCATAGGCTTTTTGCCAAACGTACTCAAGAACCACAACGTCAGCAAGTCTAAATAACCATTGACGAAACGATTCAATCCCATAAACTTGGAAGAACCATACTTTCGTGCCTGGTGATGAACCACCTTTTCGCCAATCTTGTCAAATCCCGCGTTCTTGGCTAAATAGGGGATGTAACGGTGCATCTCGCCATATACCTCGATGTTCTTCACCACGTCCTTGCGATAAGCCTTCAATCCACAATTGAAGTCGTGAAGGTTCTTGATGCCGCTCACCCTACGGGCGGTCGCATTGAATAGTTTCGTGGGAAGGGTTTTCGAGATGGGGTCGTATCGCTTTTGCTTATAGCCCGAAACCAAGTCGAATCCGTCTTGCGTAATCATGCGGTACAATTCGGGAATCTCGTCGGGAGAGTCTTGAAGGTCTGCGTCCATCGTAATGACTACGTCGCCTTGAGCCTCCTTGAATCCGCAATACAAGGCGGGACTCTTTCCGTAGTTCCTGCGAAACTTGATGCCTTTCACGCTTGGCGATTGCTTTTTCAAGTCTTCTATGATACTCCATGAGCGGTCGGTAGAACCGTCGTCGATGAAAATTACCTCAAATGAAAACTGATTCTCTTCCATCACACGGGCAATCCATGCATACAATTCGGGAATCGATTCATCCTCGTTGAAAAGGGGTACTACAATTGAAATATCCATATATAGTCAAATCTTTTATTTCTTTGTTTTGGCTTTCTTTACGCAAATCATTGCGATGAAGATGCTGATGATAAAACCTATCGATATGTTTTGCATCATGAACATAAACGACCATTGGATGGGTCCTAACGTGCTCATGCTCTCCAGGGCTCCCTTGATTTCCTCGATGTTCATGCCATATTGTTGGTAGATGGGTGTCAGCGTATTCACGGCTGTTCGCATCATGTTGAGGAAGTTGCCGTGGTCGAGGAACTTGAAGTAGACATATTGTGCAAACATGAAAATAAGCGAGGCGTAGAAAAAGGTATATACGGAATACATATATCCGCGACGGAAGGAGATAATCCCGTCTAACGCATACTCGCGAAAAGAGACCAGTCGCCATCCCACGAAAAACGGTGTCGCTATCATCAGCAGATTGCCGATAGACGAACCAGTAGCAAAAACGATGCAAGCAAAACTGGCTATCCACAACAACGACAAGAATGCTCCATCTTGTCGCGCGAACGCCTTCACTTGCATAATATCTTCGGGTCTTACCATATAGTTTTTCCTAATTAGGGTGCAAAGTTACGCATTTGTTTTGAAAATATCGCATGATTCCTTGCAAAATTGTTTGATAGAGCGTCTGAATATGGGTTATCATTTAGGTCTTACAATACATTTTGCGAAATCGTTTATTCGATGGAAGTCAGGGACGGTTGAGGTCATCGGGCTCCATGATAGGAAATGTGGTTCGCAAAGTTTATCGCCACATTTGTAAATATTGCAATTCATGGACATACCCGATAGGCTTCCCAAGTGATGCATGAAGAAGGTGGAAATAGGGATAACCAAAACCAATTGCCAATGAAACATCCCCTTTTGCAAGGGAATCTCCTTGTGTTCAAGGGAAGACCACCTTTTCACTTGGTCAAGTATGTCTTGCGAAGCTAATTGCCTGTTCTCCCTTCCAGTACCAACACCAATCAATAAAGTACCTATGCAATTGCACTCTATGTTGTAATACATTCCATCGTTCTTGGGAGCGATAAATAACTCACAACAGGAATCTTCCCAAACGTGTCCGTTGTCTGTAAGTGCCATTGCTCGGATGCTATTCTCATCCACATCATATTGTATCATCATGTTGTTTTCGGAATAGGCAATCCTGAACTTTGCTTGAGGCTTGTATGGATAATCCACAGCCCAATTGTGGCAATCGATGGCATTCCATTCTACGCCTTCCTTGTCTAAAATACTCGGCACTTCACTTGCGTCAGACGGATGAGCAGCTATGTTCTTGATAATTAGTTCCATGATGATTAGAATATGAATGGTTGATTTTATGTGTTATATAGTAATCCTAATAGAGTTTATAAACCCAAATAGCATGGCAAAGATAAACATAAAATCTGAGATATTCACTCCCTTTTGATGAGTTTTTTCATGTTCATCAGCGTACCCGCCAAATAATAAGGTCTGCAATGCGTCATTAGCTGAACATCTATACGGACAGCACATCACATCATACCACTTATGAACTCTCTATTTAGAGCTTGTTTTCTTTTGTTTTATTGAAGAAAAGTGTGCTTTTTTTGAAAAATATAATACTGAGTATAAAAAATGCACCTAAAATTCAGTTAATTATTTTTTTTTGCTTATTTTTGCAAAACAAATCTATATAACAAAAAATCACTAACAACAATGAATAAAGATATAATTTTGTTTAATTCAAGAGACGAATTGTACAGAATTGAAATTTCGAAAGTGGTTTATTTTGAAGCGGATGGTAATTATACACATATAGTCCTTATCAATAAACTGAATTGTCCTATTTGTATGAATCTTGCACGTATGGAACAAACATTAGCAAGCAACTTACATGAGAGGGCTTCCATCTTTATGCGAATAGGTAAAAGATATATAGTGAATGTTAAGTATGTAGTTCATATTAATACTCTCAAACATAAATTGGTGTTGTCAGATGGAATATCATTTGTGTATACCTTGGATATTTCCAAAGAGGCATTGAAAAACATGAAAAATATATTTGTTAATACTCAATAAGATATAATTATGGATATTATTTTTGGAAGAGAAGAAAATAAATCACAACTCATTGCGAAAGTAGATAATTTTACTTATTTATTTGATGAGAAAGGGAGTGTACCAAAGACAGTAAGTAGGCAACATTGTAAGATGTCTGTCCTTAAAGACGGGAAATTCCAATTAGAGAATTTAAAACTTGAAAATGAAACATTTGTCAATGGTGTAAGTATTCAAAAGAAAGAAATCACTAAGTCGGATAAGATTGAATTGGGTAGTTCTCATTATCTCTTAAGTTGGGATTATGTAGATGGCGTGTTGGCGAAAAACGTCAATGTATCTCATCTAAAAAAGATATGGGATGAATATCAGGAAAAGAAACTGCAACAACAGATAGCTGAACGTAAATTCAACACATTAAAATCTGCTACAGGATTGATTACCATGTTGGCCATTGTCTTGAATCTTATACATAAAAGTGATACATTATACATTGTATTATACGTAATAGCAATTCTCATCTCATTGGCTTTTACCATAAAGGCATATGTTGAATCGTCAAAATTACCACAGGAAATGCAAGCACTAACAGATAAATTCCAACAAGAGTATCAATGTCCTAAATGCCATCATTTTCTCGGTTCTCAATCGTATGATTTGTTGAGACAGAATAAAAATTGTCCATATTGCAAGGTTAATTTTGATTTCAACTAATAATTTGTACAATAATCGAGGTGTTTTGTGTAATATCAGTTTATTTGTTGATTTATGACTTTTTTTATATGTATCTTTGCATAGTTTAATATGTATCTTTGCATAGTTTAATTTGTATACAAAATGGAACAGAAAGATAGATATAGTTTTAGAAGTATGTTTGAGCGTTCTCAGAAAAGTAAACCAATTGGTAAAATTGACGAAAAATCTTCTTCCATTTGGAAGCCTGTTACGATTGGTTCATTTTCTGCAATTATGTTTTCCACTATTTCTGCGGTAGTTATGAAACAGTTGGAAGAAATGAATAGGGAGGTACATTCGGTTTTAAAGGCAAAACCTTCTTCTGATTCTCCAATCCCAGAAAAGTCTTTTGAGGAAACATTTGCAGAAGCTCGTCAACAACGAGGGGCACATAGTGCTTTTACATGGAAGGGAAACGCGTATAGCACAGCTACAAAAGATGAGTGGGAACAATTGTCAGAGACTCAACGAGAAGAGGTTATTGAGCATATAGATCCCTCGGCTTTGGAAGTTTTAGATGTCAATGATAACTACGTTCAAAATATAGATGATATTTCGGATATCCAAACGATAGGTTTAGACGATGAAAACAGTATGTTTGATGACCCTAAAGATATGGTTTTTTCTACGGAAGATGAAATAGCTGATGATAACATGGCTATGAATGAAATCGAAGACCCATCAGTGGTAGTCATAGAAGAACAGAATGAAGATTTGGATGATGATGTTCATATTGTTTCAGGGGGTAATGTTTCTGATGTGGAGGTGATGATGCAAATAAATGGTAATGAAAATCAAGATGTATTTATTGTGGATGTTGATAATGATAATATAGATGATAGTTTTTCCGATGTGATAGATGCTTCCCAAAATCAAGTGGATATTTCAACACAAGTTGATTATGTTGATCCAAACACCATTGATGGTGGAGAAGGTGTGACAGGTGATGATTTGTTTTTTGCTTAATATATAATAGATATGGGATATTTGAAATTGACAATATTAATAATGTTGGCTACTTGTATGGTATCCAATGTTGGGGCACAAAAAGTGATTACCGGCCCGAAGATTATTAAAGAAAAAGAAAAAAACACAAGTAAAGGTAATGAAAGTAAAACGATTCCTCACGTAAATCGTGATAGTAATAGAAATATTAAAGTTACTCCTAAAAAGACGGGAAATCATCGTCTATCTCAATCCTTACGTGTCGATTACACAAGATATAATGACGGATTGGTTTCTGCGGCTGAACATGGAGACGTAAAAGCATGTCATTGCCTTGGTCATTTGTATGATAGTGAATATGGGTATAATGGTGTCATTCCCGATCAAGAAATGGCAATTAAATGGTATACGTTAGCCGCAGATAAAGGTGACTGTTGTGCACAAATTGATTTGGTTTTCCATTGCTTAGAATGGCCTCAAAAGTCAAGTGCTTTTGAAACGGTTCGTAAATATGCTGAGATGGGAAATGTTTGTATGCAGAGCAGTTTGGCAGGTTATTATATGAATAAGTTTAATTATTCGGATGCTATCAAATGGTTGCGTTTGGCTGCTAATAATGAAAATGTTCGTGATGAATCATATAATGATAATGGATTCCCAGCGCAAGTAGAAGCATGGTATGCGTTAGGGAAATGCTATTTTGAAGGGTTAGGAGTAGAGAAAAATGCTTCAATAGGAAGAATGTGGATGAAGAAAGCATCTAACGCAGGTTTGGATTCTGCAACAAGTTATTTGGAAGAAAATAAATAATGATGATATGAATGTAGTCAGAATTAAATGTCCTAAGTGTTCAGTATTGTTAGAGGTACGGAATTCAAAGAATGAGGATGTAAAATCTATTAAATGTCCTAAATGTGGCAGTGTTTTACAAATTCGTTTCCGTGTGAAAAAGGAAGAAGAACAACCCATTCCTGTGGACGCGGATATGGATGAAGAGGTGACAAGTGTTGAAACGGTGTTACCAACAAATAAATATTCAAAAGCCATGTTTTTATATAACGGCATAAAATATGAATTGAATATTGGGAACAATGTGGTAGGACGTAGTAGTAGCAATTCATCAGCCAATGTTCAAATTCAATGTGGTGATATTTACATGAGTCGTTCTCATGCAAATGTCAATGTCGTAAAGACAAGTAGTGGTAAGTTAAAATGTATTATTACCAACGGCAATAATAAGAATCCAATATTCATCAATGGACTTAAATTGGAAAAGACAGATGAAGTAATTTTGTCTCATGATGACGAAATTAAGATGGGAAACACAATCCTTCGTTTTGCAATTATTTAATCGTAAATATACAGTAAAGTTATGTTATATTCATTCTTTCAACCTCAATCTATTTTTGAACAAGGAAAAAGAGATAATCAAGAAGATAGCATTTTTCCTTCATTAGGTAGAGCTTCGAGTAAAGACCGTCTTTTCATCTTGTGTGACGGCATGGGAGGTTATGAAAAGGGTGAAATTGCCAGTTCTACCATTTGCAAGAGTCTTTCTGAATATTTGCTAACAAAGAATGTCTTTTCTGAAGACTTGTTCTTTGAAGGGTTATCGTATAGTTATAAAATGTTGTTGGGGAAAGTGAAGGGAGATTGTGACCGGATGGGAACCACATTGACTTTTTTGTATTTTCATAACCATGGTTGTTTTGCTGCACATGTAGGAGACAGTAGAATATATCATATACGTCCACGTACACATGAAATTCTGTATGTTTCTCGTGACCATTCTCTGGTAAATGATTTGCTTGATGCAGGGATGCTGTCAAAGGAAGATGTTGATACTTTTCCACAACGTCATGTGATTACCAAGGCAATTAGGGCTGATAAAGAAATAAGTCGTTCTGATGTGGACATAAAACATATTACTGACATTCAAGACGGTGACTATTTCTTGTTGCTTTCAGATGGTATGTTGGAGAATCTTTCAGATGAGGAGTTGCTCAATCTCATTTGTTTGAAAAATATCTCTGATGAAGAAAAAAAGGAATTATTGATAAAGAATTCAAGATGTAATTCAGATAATCATAGTGCATATATAATACATATAGATAATGTACGCGCAGATGAAGAAGATGACAAGTATATGGATTTGTCGGTGTCACATATAAAGAGCGGATTTACCAAGAAAGTTGACAATTGGAAAATTGCTTTTTTCGTACTTTGTATAATATTTGCCATTATTGTCTTATGTTTTTTTAATTAATCGTCTTTAGATATATGGAATTAAAAACCAATACCCAATTAAAGAAAGGTAATTATACCATTATCTCTGTTTTAGGACAGGGTGGGTTCGGTATTACTTATAAAGCAATTACCCATGGTGCTGTCTCTGGTGTTTTGGGCGGTGTGAAAGTGGATATACCAGTTGCTGTTAAGGAATTCTTCATGAAAGATTCTTGTGTGCGTAATGAGCAAACGTCATGTATCTCTATTCCTACAAAGGGAGGAAAGGAACAAATTGAAAGATATAAGAAAAAATTTATAAAAGAGGCATATAACCTTTCCAAACTCGATCATCCAAATATTGTTAAGGTTATCGATGTGTTTGAGGAGAACAATACGATTTATTACGTGATGCAGTTTCTGAAAAATGGTTCGCTTCGCCATTATATGAAAGAACATGGTGTGATGAGTGAGGATATGGCAAAGAAATACATTCTTCAGATTGCCGATGCGTTGAAATATATGCACTCAGATATGCACATGTGCCATTTCGATGTAAAGCCAAGCAATATATTGCTGGATGATTACAACAATGCTAAATTGATAGATTTCGGTATTTCCAAGAATTATGATGATAGAGGAAATGAGACGAGTAGCACTCCAATAGGAATAAGTAAGGGGTATGCACCTCTGGAACAATATCGTCAAACAATTCATGAGTTTTCTCCTACTTCGGATGTATATAGTTTGGGTGCTACGTATTATTCTCTGTTAACAGGAAAGACTCCACCAGAAGCAAGTGAAGTGTTAGATAATGGATTGCCAAATAAACCAGATGACGTGTCGGAATTATCTTGGAAGGTTATTAAGAAAGCGATGTCTCCAAGAAAGAAAGACCGTTATCAAAATATGGATGAATTTATTAGTGAACTCAAGGGGGATAGCATTAAGTCTATTATAGATGACGATGCGGAAACTCAACTCCTTGAGATGGAAGTGAATTCAAATACACCCATAATCAAAACAGATAATCCGTCTTTCTTTTCATTATACCGATCAAAATTGTTAATTGCACTTGCGGCAATAGTTGCATTGTTATTACTTGTATTCTTATGGTTTAATTTCAAGGATAATAGTGTTAAGGTTGAGGATGAAACAGAAAAGAAGCCTTCAATAGAGAGTGTGCAAGTTTCTGAATTGGACTATGTCTTGAAGGGTGAAAATGGCAATGCCGATATTAAATTCCATTATCAAGGAGAAGTCGTAGATGGAAGTCCTAATGGTAAGGGTGTAGGCACATATAGTGAAGGCATTTACGAAGGAAGGTATAATCAAGGAAAACGTGAAGACTCTTATGCAATAATGAGGTTGTATAATGGGGACACCTATCATGGTTCTTGGGCAAATGATTATTACAATAAAGGACGGTATACTTTCAAGGAGACTGGGATGTATTTTGAAGGAGAATTCAAGAATGGTGAACCATATAATGGTACCTATTTTAATCCCAATGGTAGTGAATACGTTAAAGTTAAAAATGGAGAAGAATTATCAAAGCAATAGTAAAAATTATGTATTATATCCGGTATGTAACGTTAATTCTTAATGTTTTCGTCTTTTTGACGATAGGCGCACAAGAGAATGCTCAAGACTTGCTAAGCAAGGGGCATGCTTTATATGCAGAAGGTAAATATTCTGCTGCTGTGGGTTTTTATAAAAAAGCGGCTGACATGAATAATGCAGAAGCGCAGTTTTATATGGGCTATGCCTATTATGCTGGCGAGGGAATCATTAAAAACTACGAGTCTGCTGCAAGATGGTTTCATCTTTCAGCTGCGCAAAAGAATCCAAAGGCACAATATAATTTGGCCTTTTGCTACATGGAAGGTAAAGGCGTCAAGCGTGATTATGATGAGGCGTTAAGATTGTTAAAGGCTTCGGCAGAGGCTGGATTTCAACGAGCTCAAGTTACTTTGGCAGAATGCTATGCAAATGGAGTCTTGGTTAAAAAAGATTCTGTGAAAAGTGAAAGATGGAAGGCTTTGGCAAATGAGAACAAATCAACCAAGATGGAGAATAATACTCCAACTGAAGGAGCACCGAGAATTGTATACGGACCTACTAAAATGAAAAAAAAGGCGAATGAAACAAAAGAGAAAGAACAAAAGAAAATCAAGGAGAAACCTAAGAATAAACGCAAAGAAGTGAAACCAGAAGAACAAATAGTAATTCAATTAGATTAAATAAATGAGAAAGAAATCGCTTTTATTAATGTGTTTGTTATCATTGCTCATGGTATATGTAGCAAATGGACAAAACGTAGGTATGGACAAGGTAGAAGCCGACGAACTTTTATATAATGAGTTGAAGACGGCTTTACCACCATCAAATCAAATAATACCTGTATTACCTTCTAATCGTATTTTGAAGAAGACTAACGAAGATAATATTTTTAAGGTTATAGGTAAGTCATACCAAGTGGAATCTTTACGATCAGATTATTATGTTAGACGTAAAGGTGATAAATATGAAATCTTATATGATTCTCGTTACCCATTAGAATCATTTGTTAATTTATTAATGAATAAGGTTTCAGACAATGAACATAGTATTCTTATTACTCATCATCAATATGGAAATGTGGTGAAAAAGTTGAAGATGCCGATGAGAAATATGTTTAACTTACTTGCTCGTACAATGGATGTGTATTGTTTCGTAACGGCAATTTCTAATAATAAAATTGAGGGAGTGCTGGTTTTCCATAATCCAGCTAAGAATTTGATACACATGTTTGAGGTCTCTACTGATACTCGTGTCTTAGTAAAAGGCAAGAGTCAGATTGAAGCCAACTTATATAGTAATATACCACAAGATAACATACGTTCATTATTTAAAGAAAAACAATCAAAATGAAACATTTATACTCTCTTCGCTTATTAACTCTATCGGTTTTGTTTTTCTGTTTTGGAAATTTAGTTTTTGCAGATGGAGTGTTCAAGATTATTGAAGGAATGCGCGATCCATCTTTAAAGGCTCGAATCGAATCGAATGTTAATTTACTCTTGAGCGCGTTGAATGCAGCTCAACAAAAACATGCAAAATCCATTAAGTTGTCAAGAGACATTATTTCAAAAGATGCATTGGATAACATAGATGAAATTTGGAATACCAGTGCAATGTCTTGTCCTTCATCGAGTTTGGCATGTAGATGTTTGAAAACTTCTACAGGTTGGCAAGTAAGAGGCATTCCTGTTGATTTTGAAGAAGCTGACCCTTCTGAAAAAAGACAAGAAATTTCGATAGATTTTTCTCCAGATGGAGTAATCTCAAATGTATCAGTAGCAATGGAAATGCACCGATATGAGTCGATTATGTCTTCAGATAATTGCCAAGATGACTTGGATTACTCACGAAGACAGATTATCGTGAATTTTGTGGAAAATTTCAGAACAGCATACAATCGAAAAGATTTGAAATTGTTACGTAGTGTCTTTGGTGATAAAGCATTAATAATTACAGGTAAGGTGGTTTCAGAAAAACCTAACACAGACATCTCAAAAATTAGATTGAATAACGATAGAGTTATTTACACAAAACAAACGAAAGCTGAATATTTGGCAAATCTTGAAAGGGTATTCAAAAATACTAAATATATTAATGTGGCTTTTAATGATATCGATGTTACACAACATCCAAAGTATGATGATATATACGGTGTTACCCTAAAACAATATTGGCACACCAATCGCTATAGCGATGAGGGATATTTGTTCTTGTTGATAGATTTCAGGGATAAGGATCATCCTCTGATTCAAGTCAGAACTTGGCAACCCTATAAAGATAAAAGCGGAAAAGTGGTTACCCAAGAAAATCAGGTGTTTCATCTTGGGTCATTCCGAATTACAAGATAATAATCAAGAATGTATAATTAAAACAATATTTTATTATGAAGAAGTATTTTGTGTTAATAGTTCTCATGTTTTTTGCGATACAAGTGACAAAAGCGCAAAACGTATTTGATGTTACAGACATTTCTCAAGAAAATGACATCTATTCTGGAGAAGAAAATGAGGCTGCAGTATTGATTAGATGTAATCACTCTATTCCATTGAGTTTTTCTTCTTCTATGGATAAAGTGGTCAATGTTTACATGAGTGATTTACAAGGGACAGACTCCTTATATTATCTCGTTTTCCCAACAGGAAAAAAGTATAGAGGTCGTGAACTTACAATAACAGCTCCAGGCTATCAATCATATATAGTAAGTCTTGAGTTGGAGCCTAAACAATTAGTTTCATATCAAATTATTGACCCTAACAGTATGGTTGATGCTGGATGTTATAGAGGTCATAGAAACAAGGGCATTCAAGAAATTAAAACTGCCAATTATGAAGAAGCACGTAATCAATTCATATTGGCAAGAGAATGCTCTGATGTGAATAAGGATGAGAACGAGAAAAACATTCAATTAGTAGATACAATTGTCTACTATCGTCAAAAAGCAAACAATTGTTTTGATTTAGTTGATTATCGAGAGGCAAGTGAATATTATAGTAAAGTAATTGAGTTGAACTCGTATGATATATTTGCTTCTACTAGAAGAAATGAGTGCATTCTCAAGTTCTCAGAAAATTGTCAGGCTTTATATGATAGAGCAGAGTATTTTTTCAGTATAAAGGATTACGATAAGGCAAAGGAGTTTTATCAAAGAATTGTTGACGAAAAATGTCAGAGCTACCGAAATGCTGTAACTCGTATTAATGAAATCGAAAAATATCAGTTAGCTCGTAAAGATCATAATACTGTGATTTCATACGAGTTTGACTTAAATGGCAATTGTCCTTTTGGCTTTCATGTAGGTTCTTATAAAATGAAAAAAGTAGGTGGATTCTTCGAGATGAATTTTAACGGTAAGTTATTTGATGTATTCCGTAGCTCTGCTTCTTATGGGGATAAACCTGAATTGAATATTGCCTTTGGTTTTACCAGAAAAATAGCAAGTCCTGTTTGGATATATTTTGGCCCAGGTTTTACATTTAAATCCTATTTTGGTAACTTTATAAAAGATATATATCCAGTAAAAAATGTACCCTATCCTAGTGATAAGAAAGAAGGATTGGTAGAAGAAATAAAGGATGGTAAAACAGTATATGATTTAGAAAAAACTAATTTTGCTTTCGCTGTATCACCAACAATAGGTATCGTAGTGAAATATAGTTATTTTGCATTGCGTTTAGGGTATCAATATCGTTTTGCATTCAAAAAGGAATTGCAGGATTATATCAAGTCTAATCGTTTCTCCATTGGTGTCGGAGTTGCTTTCTAATGAGTATCATATAAAAATGGTACATTTCGTGTAGTAATCCGTAGTGTTTGTGTATAATGCTTGCAATTATTTGGAACTTCTTCTTATTATTCCGATATTTGCAAAGGATTCAATTTAAAAATAAAGATTATGAAAACGAATAATGAAGAAACTATTTTTCTGAATGAATACTTAGATGAGTTAAAGCAATCAGAAAAGAAAATGGATATTAAATCACTTTGGAAACCAGTATCAATTGGAGGCATTAGTGCAATTATGCTTGGTGTTGGAACTTATGCCATTGGCAACATGGGACGAGATCTCTTTCATGTTGATGACAGCAAATCGTTTGAAGATGCTTTTGACGAAGCTCGTAAAGAACTTGGTTCTGATGGTGTTTTTCAGTATAAGGATGGTGCATACGTTGCATGTTCACCAGATGAATGGGATGAGAAAAGTGATGCAGAAAAGGTAACTGCTGTGGCTCATTTGATACCTGAGGATTATCTTGATGTGGATTTGAGTTCTATTGAAAATGATGGTCATCATGAAGAACAGGTTGTTGCTAATGACGTAAATGAGAATGTTGAGCCATTGAACGTTGAAGTTAAAGTTACTCCTGTTGAGAAAAACGAACAGAAAATAGATATATCTGTCGTTGATGAACCAGCAAAGACGGTGTCTTCTGATGTTGAAACAGTTTCAGATAACCCTGATGTTGTGATGGTATCTGGTGAAGATGAATCTGAACTGTTGACTGATGAAATTGAGGTGACTTTAGTGGACGAAACATCAGTTGAAGAGGATAATAGTATTGTTGGAAAAATAATTGAAGAGATAGCTGAACTTATAGTTCCTGAATCAGAAAAGCCAGGTCCAGCTCCATTGGAGGCTTCGAAAGCAGTGGAAATAGACAGTGAACTATCTGTTAATCCAGATGTGGCTCCTGATATGCCAGATTATATGCAAGATGCAGATTTATCTTCTATTTTATAATGATGAAGTATAGGATATTTTTCCTAATTTGTTTTTTATGTTTAGTTTCCTGGATGCAGGCCAAGACTTACATAGTATGTGTGGGAGTGTCTGATTATCCAGGAACTAATATGGATTTACGTGTTAGTGCAAGTGATGCAAAAACGATATATAAGATCTTTCGAAAGAATGGCAATTCAGTTGCAGTTAGTTTGACCGATAGTTTAGCCACGTCTTCCCAAATGTCATTAGTTTTGGATAGTTTGTTTTCAAAAGCTAAGGCTGAAGATGTGGTGATTTTCTATTTTAGTGGTCATGGCTTTCCTGGTGGATTGTTTTTCTATGATACTCCTATCTATTACGAGCAAATTTTCAATATAATCAAATCGAGTAATGCTCTCAATAAGGTAATCTTTGCAGATGCATGTTATTCGGGAAAAATGCGAAAAGAAGATGTAAAGAAAGACCAATCTATCACAGATACGAACGTGATGTTTTTCCTTTCTTCTCGTTCACAAGAACGTTCATCTGAGACAGTCTTCAATAACAGTTTGTTCACGTTGTATTTAGAACGAGCGTTAAGGGGTGGTGCTGATTATAATAGAGATCGTATTATCACGGCCCGTGAGTTATATGATTTTGTTCATCAAGGTGTAGAGAAAGAATCATTGGGCTTTCAGCATCCAGTTATGTGGGGAAAGTTTGATTCTAATATGCCCATAATAAAATGGTAATAATGGTTTTGCTTTAAGCTTACCTGTTACGTTCGTATAAAAAACAAGAAGCCATCGGTTCTTTTTCTGTAAACTGATGGCTTCTTATGATTTGATATAAATAGGTGTGGATTATATAACCTCTATTCCTAATTTCTTGCAAAGGTCGAGGCTCATTTCCTTGAGCTTGAACTTTTGGATTTTGCCTGACCCAGTAAGGGGGAACTGGTCAATAAAGAATACGTACTTGGGAATCTTATAGCGGGCAATCTTTCCACGGCAGAATTCCTGTACGTCTTCGGGTTCCATCTTCACGCCTTCGTTGAGGATGATGAAGGCTCCTACGGCCTCTCCGTATTTCTTGGAGGGTACGGCAGCTACTTGCACGTCCTTGATACCTGGCATGTGATAGAGGAATTCCTCGATTTCACGGGGATAGATATTCTCGCCACCACGGATAATCATATCCTTGATACGACCCGTGATGCGATAGAAGCCGTCTTCGTCCTTGATGCCTAAGTCGCCTGAATGTAAGAAGCCGTTCTTGTCGATGACCTCTGCGGTGGCTTCGGGATTCTTGTAGTAGCCTTTCATGACGTTGAAGCCGCGGCAACACATTTCTCCTTGTACGCCAACAGGACATTCCTCGCCTGTCTCTGGGTCAATCACTTTTACTTCCACAAAGGGATAGTCGCGTCCAACGGTGGTGCAACGTTGCTCGAAGGAGTCAGCCAGACAAGTTTGCGTCATTCCTGGCGATGATTCGGTAAGTCCATAGACACTCGTGATGGTCATGTACATCTTCTCCGATACGCGTTTCATCAATTCCACGGGACAGAGCGAACCAGCCATGATGCCCGTGCGAAGACACGACATGTCGAACATGTCGAACATAGGATGATCCAATTCGGCAATGAACATCGTAGGAACGCCATAGACGGCGGTACACCGCTCCTTATGGATGGAAGCCAATACTACAAGTGGGTCGAATTTCTCCACCATGACCTCCGTACAACCGTGTGTCAAGCAGTTCATCGTAGCCAGCACCACGCCAAAGCAATGGAACAAAGGTACGCAAACGCATAGTTTGTCGTCTTGCGTGAATCCCATGTTTTCCCCCGTAAAGTAACCGTCATTGGCAATGTTGAAGTGGGTGAGCATCACACCCTTTGGAAAGCCCGTGGTTCCCGATGTGTATTGCATGTTGCAGACATCGTGACAAGTCACCTTGCTCTTCATGTCGTTGAGTTCCTCATCCTCGATGTTTTGTCCCAAGAGCAATAGTTCGGCAGTATTATACATACCACGATATTTCTCCATACCGATGAATACCACGTTTTTCATATGAGGGAAACGCTCGCTATTCAAGTGACCGCGCTCACACGTCTTTAATTCGGGCAACATGGTATATGTCATTTCTACGTAGTTACAATCCCACGTACCATCCGTGATACAAAGTGTATGCATATCGGAGTCTTTGCAGAGATACTCCAATTCGTTTTGCTTATAGTTGGTATTTACCGTAACCAGTACGGCACCGATTTTCGCCGTGGCATAGAGGAATGTCAGCCAATCAGGTACGTTCGTTGCCCAAATACCGACATTAGAACCCTTTTTCACGCCGATGGCAATCAATCCCTTTGCCAAGTTGTCCACGCGCTCATTGAACTTACTCCACGTGAAGCGAAGATTACGGTCAGAGTAAACGATATATTCTTTGTCAGGGGTGGTTTCTGCCCAATGTTCGAGCCATTGTCCAAGCGTACGCTCTGAGAGCGTATAGCCAGCACTTCCCGTTTCGGCGGGGTAAGTGCGTCGTCCTACAATATTATTTTCCATTGCTTACGATAATCTACTTGAGAAAGTATTAGAATGGAATATACACTACGGCAAGAATCTTGGCAGGTTTGCCAGCCACGCCATGTACGTGATGCTTCACGATAGAGTCGTAGAAGATGCTGTCTCCAGCCTCAAGCGTATATTTCTCCTTGCCATATTCGATTTCGAGTTCACCCTCAAGTACATAGATAAACTCTTCGCCTTCATGAGCAGAAAGCTTATATTCAAGTTTGTCGGTTGGGTTGACATCAATGATAAACGGTTCCATGTGACGTCCAGCCTTTTGTTGTGCCAGTGGGTGATATTCCATGTGTTTGCGTGTGTCGGTGGCACCATTAGAGAAACTAATGCTACTTTCGCGATTGCGATCTGCAGCGCGTGTAATCACGGGACCCAACGAGTCGTTATCATCCATGAACGTACCCAATCTTACGCCTAAAGCCCTTGCTATCTTAATCAGCGGACCTAACGACGGTAGGTTTTGGTTGTTCTCGATGGAAACGATTTGTTCGGTAGAGAGACCGCTACGTTCTGAAATTTCTTCGATAGTTAAGTTTTTAGATTCTCTAATTCCCTTAATTTTGAATCCTACAATGTTGTTATTATCAGACATAATAAACCAAAAATATAAGTAATCTATTGAAATTTGGGTGCAAAGTTACGCAAATGTTTTGAAAAACGACTTAAAGAGCATGAAAAGTTAGTTAAAACATGAAATATTTGTCTGAATAGGAATTATTTTGCCGTTTTTGATGGCAAAATGTCGAATGTCAGTGAAATGTCAGTATCATGTCAGCGATTGTTTGCGGCCCGAGAAGTAGGCTTTGCGTATCTTTGCGGCATGAAATCGTATCAACTGATTAATAATTTGATGGGTTGGCTGGTGTTTGCCGTAGCCGCCACGGTCTATTGTTTGACGATAGAACCCACCGCTTCGTTTTGGGATTGCCCAGAGTTCATATTGAGTGCGTATAAGTTGGAAGTCGGCCATCCTCCTGGTGCTCCCTTCTTTATGTTGGCCGCCAACGTCTTTTCTCAGTTGGCGAGCGACTCCACGCAAGTGGCGCGAATGATTAACCTGATGAATGCGTTACTATCAGCCTTATGCATCATGTTCCTTTATTGGAGTATCACGCTTTTGGTAAGGCGCATCTACAAGTCGGTCTTTGTCATCGTGTTATCGGGATGTGTGGGCGCATTGATCTATACCTTCAGCGATACCTTTTGGTTCTCTGCCGTAGAGGGCGAAGTATATGCTTTCTCGTCGGCATTTACCGCCGTGGTGTTTTGGTTGATGTTGAAGTGGGAGAATCATGCCGACGAACCCCATAGCGACCGCTATATCGTGTTGATAGCCTATATGATAGGTCTTTCGGTGGGCGTTCATTTGCTCAACCTCTTGTGTCTTCCAGCCATTGTATTGATTTGGTATTATCACCATGAGCCAAAAGCCACTCTATGGGGTTCGATGAAGGCATTGATGATGTCGTTCTTGCTATTGGCAACTATCCTCTATGGCATTATCCCAGGTTTCGTGAAGGTAGCAGGATGGTTTGAATTGTTGTTCGTTAACGTGTTTGGTTGTCCGTTCCAAACGGGCGTTTGCGTCTATATAGTATTATTGTTTGTCCTTTTGTCATGGGGAATCTACGAAACCATCCGACGCGGTAAGCGATTGTATAACACGTTGTTGCTCTGCTTGTTGATGATTGTCATTGGCTATTCAAGTTATGCCGTCATTCTGATTCGTTCGACTGCTCATCCACCGATGGACCAAAACTCTCCAGAAGACGTGTTCACCCTATCGAGCTATCTCGCCCGTGAACAATATGGTCACCCGCCATTGATGTATGGTCAGGCTTATACATCGCAACCTGAATATGAAGTGGACGGGAATGTCTATCGTCCCAAGATGAAGCATGGCGAGAAGATATACAAGAAAAAGCCCAAGGAACAACCTACCGACCGCGACGAATACATTGTTACAGGAACACAAGATAAATATGTATATGCGCAAAATATGTTCTTTCCTCGAATGTGGGATGCTACGAAAGCCGACGCTTACGAGAATTGGTTGGGCGAGGTGAAAGGAAAGATGGTAGAATACCAAGTAGGTGGCGAGTCGATGATGATTAAAGTGCCCACCCAATGGGAAAACCTGCGCTTCTTTCTCAGTTATCAATGCAATTTCATGTATTGGCGTTACTTTATGTGGAACTTCTGCGGTAGGCAAAACGACTTACAAGGACAGGGGGAAGTGGAACACGGCAATTGGATAACGGGTATTCCGTGGATTGACAATGCCCGTTTGGGCGACCAAAGTATATTGCCCGATGAATTGCGCATCAACAAAGGCCACAATGTGTTTTACGCTCTTCCGTTGTTGTTGGGATTCCTTGGCTTGTTGTGGCAAGGATTGGGAAGGGGTAGGAGAGGAATCCAACAATTTTGGGTGGTATTCTTCTTGTTTTTCATGACTGGTCTTGCCATTGTGGTGTATCTCAACCAAAATCCCATGCAAGTGCGTGAGCGCGACTATTCATTTGCTGGTTCGTTTTATGCTTTCGCCATTTGGTGCGGAATAGGTGTTGCCTCCATTCATGCAATATTGTCAAAATGGTTGGGTAAGGTGGTGAAATCGCAGAAGACCATCCTCTTTATATCACGTGCATTGACGTTATTGACTATCTTGATTCCCATACAGATGGCTTCACAGACATGGGACGACCATGACCGTTCGCATCGCTATGCATGTCGTGATTTCGGGTACGATTATTTAATGTCGTGTCAAGACGAAGGTAATCCCATCTTGTTTTGTGATGGTGACAACGACACATTTCCCTTGTGGTACAATCAGGAAGTGGAGAATGCGCGAACTGACGTGCGCGTGTGTAATCTGAACTATCTTCCCACCGATTGGTATGTTGACCAAATGCGTCGCCCAAAGGAATATGCGCCAGTTTTGCCCATTCCGTGGAAAAGAAAAGACTATATCGGGAGTAAGCGAGAGTATGTACCCGTTCGTCCAGAAGTGCGCCAACAAGTGCTCGACTTCTATCGCGACCATCCCGAAGAGGCTCGTAAGCAATTTGGAGATGAACCATTTGAATTGGGGAATGTATTACGGCATTGGGTATGTGCTGATGATGAGAACTTACAAGTGATTCCCACCGACACCTTATATATAAATATAGATAAGGAAAAAGTGCGAAAGAGTGGTATGATGCTTCCTTCAGACACCATTCCCGACCGTATGTACATCTCGTTGAAAGGGTATCGAGGATTGCATAGAGGACAATTGGCGATGTTGGAAGTGCTTGCCAATACCCATTGGGATCGTCCCGTATATGTTTGTTCGTCCGTACCCAGTAGTGCGTATTTAGGACTTGACGAATACCTCGTAACAGAGGGAATCGCGGAAAGGTTTACGCCGTTCAAACATCATCCCGACTCGTTTAGCATAGATACTGAGCGTACTTATCATAACTTGATGAAGCGATTTAGGTATGGAGGATTGCGCACACCTAATCTTTATTTAGACCAAACTACGCTTACCATGTGTTGGCGAATGCGTATGACGTTCGGACAACTCGCCTTGACACTTATTGCAGAAGGGAAGTATGACAAGGCAAAAGCCGTATTGCTGAAAGAGGAATATGAATTACCAGCTTACAACATTCCCCTTACGTATCAGAGCGGAGCTCATTACTTAGTGCGAGCATGGACATTGCTGGGTGAAAAGGAAAAGGCAGAGTACTATGCAAATGCCGTGCGGCAACATTGCGAACAATACATCAATTGGTATAAGAGTATGTCGCCAGAAAGATTCAAGTCGTACGAGCATGCATACAATACGCAATTGGCGGTGTTGTATTATATAGAAGGGAAACGATAAGTAGCCATGTATGATACCGACGGAAACTACGTACCCCTAAAAGTCGAGTTGGCTTTTAGGGGTATTTTGATGCGTTAAACAAATGATATGTTATTGTTCATTTGGCTAAAAATCCCTAATGAGTGAGATATTTTATGGCCTTTGTGCAATTATTCGAATTTTTTTCAATAATTTTGCACAAACTTTTTAATGAACGATATTTTCGATTAATGAAAAAGATATTATTTGCCGTTTTAATGTTGGCTAACATGACATTGTGTTTTGCGCAGAGCGGAACAAATTCGCCATATAGCCAATACGGTTTTGGTGTTTTATCCGAGCAGTCAAGTGGTTTCAACCGTGGCATGAATGGCGTTGGATTAGGCTTTCGTGAACACAACCAAGTAAACAACTTGAATCCCGCTTCTTATTCGTCGATTGACTCACTTACATTTATCTTTGACGCAGGCGTGTCTGGGCAGATTACCAACTTTTCGGAAAACGGGAAGAAAAAGAATGCCAAGAACGCTGACTTTGAATATGTGGTGGCTGGTTTACGCTTAGCTCCGCACGTAGGAGTGAGTTTCGGTGTTATCCCATTTACCAACGTGGGCTATTCGTATACGAATACGGGATTTGTAAACAATCTCAAGACTTCTTCTTTCACGAACAGCTATTCGGGAAGCGGTGGTATTCATGAAGTATACTTAGGTTTTGGATGGGAACCATTCAAAGGCTTTTCATTTGGAGTGAATGGCGGTTATATCTGGGGCGGCTATAACAAGACGCTCGTGAACAATTATACTGAGTCGTATGCCAACACGTTGACGAAGAACTACATGGCAGACGTTCATAGTTATAAGGTAGACTTCGGACTTCAATACTCTGTTAAGTTGGCGAAAAACGACCAACTCACCTTGGGATTAACATACGGTTTAGGACATAAAATCGGTGGAAATGCCAGATGTCAGGTTATCATGAGAAACTCGCAAACCAGTGTTTCCGATACGACGAATTATCCCAAGAAAGATGGATTGAACTTGGAATTGCCACACATGTTTGGCGCTGGATTTGCATATAATCATGCCAACAAACTAAAATTTGGCGTTGATTATTCATTGCAACAATGGTCGAAAGTGGAATATCCCGAATATTATACCGTCAATGATTTACCCGTGTATGCATTGAGAAAAGACATGTTTAAAGACCGTCATAAGGTGACGATTGGAGGCGAGTATTGTCCCAGTGCTACGAGTAAGAAGTTCTTGAAGAGCATTCGCTATCGCGCGGGAGTATCTTACGCTACACCTTATTTAAAAATAAATGGGGCAGACGGACCAAAGGAAATCAGTGCCAGTGTGGGTTTCGGTATTCCTATCATCAATATCCACAACACACGTTCCATCTTAAACATCAGTGGACAATGGGTACACCAGAATTCCAAATCTTTTATCACCGAGAATACGTTCCGAATCAATATTGGATTGACGTTTAATGAGAAATGGTTTGCTAAATGGAAGATAGAGTAGTGGGCTCGTTTTTGCGTCTTATGATGTGTCTCGTTGTCGGTATGATGATGCTATCGGCTTGCGAGGAACAAACGGAACACACAGCTCCTGCCATTAACGACCGCGATTCGGTGTCTACGATGATTACAAATGGCGTCAATACGCTCATCTCTGACTCTGGCCTTATCAAGTATCGAATCGTAGCTGAACGATGGGAAATCAATCAGCGTCGTAATCCACAGAGATGGATATTTGACAAGGGCTTGTTTATGACGCAATTCGACGAGAAATTCCACGTTCAGTTGTATATCCAATGCGATACGGCTTATCATTTCGATGGTCTTAGATTATGGGAACTCCGTGGACGTGTTCATGTATTAACCAAGGACGGACTTGATTTCAAGAGTGAGGAATTGTTTTACGACATGAACAAGCATGAGTTCTACTCTTATAAATACTCAAAGTTGGTTACCCCAGAACGTACGTTACAAGGAACATACTTTAGGAGCGACGAGAACATAACGAACTATTACGTCTCGAATAGCAAGGGTTCGTTTGAGAAGGGTGACATTATGAACGAAGAGAAAGAAACAAAGGAAAAAGACAATAAAGATACGACAAATGTAACGCCTATCAGACAACAGGCGCAGCCACAAAGAAAAGTGCCACATGTATAGTTGGCTTCTTGCAAGAGTGGCAATACATTGATAAAAGTATATGGATGAAATTGTAGACATATCGCTTATTATAGGAATACTCATTACGATGGCTTTCTCGGCATTCTTCTCGGGAATGGAGATTGCTTTCGTTTCGAGTAACAGGATGCTTGCGGAGATGGACAAGGAGAAAAATGGCCTTGCACAAAAGATGTTGTCGGTATTTTATGCCCATCCCAACGGTTTTGTGAGTACCATGCTCGTAGGCAATAATATAGCCCTGGTCATTTATGGTATCTTGATAGCTCGCTTGCTCGACAATACGGTATTCAAGGGAATGGATGCTGCGGTGACCGTGCCGTTGGATATTATCATATCAACTATTATCGTATTATTCACGGGTGAATTTCTCCCCAAGACTTTATTTAAGAGCAATCCCAACAGAATGCTCACGATATTTGCCTTGCCTGCTTACATCATTTATATCGTGTTGTGGCCGGTAAGCAAGTTCTCTACGTTTTTGGCAAAGATTCAATTACGGTTGTTTGGTACCAAGATAGCGAAGAAAGAGGAAGATGAAGGCTTTACGAAAGTAGACCTTGACAATCTGGTGCAATCTTCGTTGGAGAATGTGAAAGATGACAAGGATATTGAAAACGAAGTGAAGATTTTCCAGAATGCCTTGGATTTCGCTGACTTGAAAGTGCGTGATTGTATGGTGCCACGTACGGAAATCATAGCCATCGATAATAACGGAACGTTAGACGAACTCAAGCAAATGTTCGTGGAAAGTGGTCATTCCAAGATATTGGTTTACGAAGAGGATATTGACCATATCGTTGGTTATATTCACTCATCAGAAATGTTCAAGAATCCAAAAGACTGGCACGATGCTATCTTGACAATGCCATTTGTTCCAGAGACGATGGCTGCACGTAAGATGATGCAATTGTTCTTACAACAAAAGAAGTCGATAGGCGTGGTTGTGGATGAGTTTGGAGGTACCAGCGGAATCGTTTCTTTGGAAGATATCGTCGAGGAAATCTTTGGTGACATTGAAGACGAGCACGACAACTTGAAATACACGGCCAAGAAGAATGAAGATGGTGATTATCTCCTTTCAGCTCGTTTGGAGATAGACAAGGTGAATGAGATGTTTGATTTGGATTTGCCTGAAAGCGACGAATACATGACAATCGGTGGACTGATTCTCAACGCATATCAGAGCTTCCCGAAGTTGAATGAAGTCGTGAAAATAGGAAAATTCGAATTCAAGATTATGAAGAACACCATGACGAAGATTGAATTAGTACTGTTACATATAACGGAAAGATAATTGAATTATCGACTTTTTATGACAAGAAAATCGCCGTGGAATGCGTAAATATTCATTTTTTAAGGTGAAAATTCCTTTGTTTAAGAAGTTTTTATTAACTTTGTGCGCTTTTTGTGCAATATAGTTTGAAATAAATAATAATAAATAATTAAAAGAAATGGCAGCAATTGGAAAAATTAGAAGCTGGGGACCAGTGTTAGTAAGTGTAATAGCATTGGCACTTTTTGCATTCATTGCCGAAGAAGCGTTCCGTTCTTGCGAGTCTACCCGCAATAACCAACGCCAACAAGTCGGTGAAGTCTTGGGAGAGAAAATCAACGTTCAGGATTTTCAGAAGTTAGTTGATGAATACACGGAAGTCATCAAGATGCAACAAGGTACTGAACAGTTGAATGAAGATCAGATGAACCAAGTAAAAGACATGGTATGGAACTCATTCATTCAGTCAAAGATTATCGAAGGTGAAGCCAAGAAGTTGGGTTTGACCGTTACCGATAATGAATTGCAGAACATCTTGAAGGAAGGTACAAATCCCATGTTGTTGCAAACCCCATTCGTTAATCAACAAACAGGTCGCTTTGATGTAAATGCCTTGCAAAGATTCATTGCAGATTATAAGAAGAATACCAATCCACAAGCAGCTAAGCAATACGATGCTTTGTATAGATATTGGACATTCATTGAGAAGACACTCAGACAACAATTGCTTTCTCAAAAGTATCAGGCATTGTTAGGCAACTGTTTGCTTTCTAATCCCGTTGAGGCTAAGTTGGCTTTTGCAGGTGAGAACGAAGAGAGCCAGATTCAATTGGCAGCTTTCCCATATTCAAGTATCGAAGACGGAAAGATTGAAGTTTCTGAAAGCGAGTTGAAGGCTAAGTTTGATGAGATGAAGGCTCGTTTCGACCAACCAGTTGAGAGTCGTGACGTGAAGTATGTTGACATTCAAGTTGACGCTTCTCCCGCAGACCGCGCAGCTTTGCAAAAGGATTTCGCAGACTATTCTCGTATGTTGGCAGAAGAGGCTGATCCTTCTAACGTTGTTCGTAGAGCTACTTCATTGGTTAGCTACTTGGGTATTCCCGTTTTGAAGGATGCTTTCCCAAGAGACATTGCCAATCGTTTGGATTCTATTTCAGTTGGTTCTGTTTATGGACCAGTTGAGAATAAGTCTGATAATACGCTCAACTTGATTAAGTTGGTTGCAAAACAACAATTGCCTGACTCAGTACAATATCGCCAGATTCAAGTAGGTGGTAAGGACGTTGCTGATGCAAACAAGCGTGCAGACTCTATCTTCAATGCATTGAAAGCTGGTGCTGACTTCGAGGCTCTTGCTAAGAAATACGGACAGACTGGTGAAAAGGTTTGGATGCATACAAGTCAATATCAGAATGCTCCTTCTTTGGATGCTGACACCAAGGGTTATATCAATAGCTTGAATACGATGGCTGTTAATGAGTTGAAGAACATCTCCTTGACTCAAGGTAATCTCATCGTACAGGTACTTGACAAGAAGAATTTCGTTAACAAGTATACTGCTGCAGTTGTAAAGAAGACCATTGACTTCTCTAAGGATACTTATTCTAAAGCTTACAACAAGTTCAGCTCTTTCGTAAGTGCTAACCGCACATTGGATGATGTTGTTAAGAACGCTCAAAAGAATGGTTATCAAGTAAGGGACTTGAAGGACGTTACAACCGCTCAGCATAATTTGGCTGGCATTCACGGAACACGTGACGCTTTGAAGTGGGTGTTTGAAGCTGAAGAGAACGAAATTTCTCCTATGTATGAGTGTGGTGAGAACAACCACTTGATGGTTTGCGCTTTGGAAAAGATTCACCCCATCGGTGTTCGTTCTTTGAAAGATGAGCAAATCAATGAAATCGTAAAGGCAGAAGTTATCAAGGACAAGAAAGCTGAACAACTTATCGCTAAGGCAAAAGGTGTGAACAGTATCGATGCAGCTAAGGCTAAGGGTGCTAATGTATCTGAAGTAAATCAAGTAACATTCGGTGCTCCTGTATTTGTTCCCGCTACTGGCGCAAGTGAACCTGCTTTGTCTGGTGCTGTTGCAGCTACAGATAAAGGTAAGTTCTCTGCTCAACCTGTTAAGGGTAATGCTGGTGTTTATATGTTCCAGGTTGTAGAGAAGACACAACGTCCTAATAAGTTTGACGCTAAAGCTACAGAAGCTCGTCTTCGTCAGAAGGCCATGCAATATGCAAGTGGATTTACCAACGAACTTTACATGAAAGCAAAGGTTGTTGATAACCGTTATCTCTTCTTCTAATAGGGAAGAGGGATATAAATGAAGGGGGAGTGCATTGCATTCCCCCTTCATTTATATATAATGTTTATTAAATCTATCGTTAATAATCGTCGTCGTCAGAAACTTCTTCTGCTTCAAGATTCAAGTCATCTGGATCAGTCTCGAACGTAGTACGATAACTTTCTTCGGTCAACTTGTCCTCATCATAGTCATCGTCTTCGTCAATGTCATTGTAGTGATCCTCGATTTCTTCCAAATCCTCGTCATTGTCGATGTTGGCATCTTCATCATCACTACTAAAGTTGTCTTCGTTGTCGAATTTGAGGTGGGGTTTCACTGCTTCTGGTTTCTCTTTTGCAAAGATGGCTTCCACCCAAGATCCCTTTGGAATTTCCAATACTTCGAAACCGTCGTTCACTTTCTTCTCATACATACCGCCAACTTTATGCAATCTGTCTTTGGGAAGGGTAGTGGTACTGATGTCAAATCCACTCTCAATAATATCTTGAATGCTTTGTGAGAGAGAGTCCCATCCTCCACCGAAGTTTCTGTCAATCACTTCCAAAAGCTTGGCAGCTGATATATGGCGGATGTTTTCGTATGTTAAGTCGGTTACTCTCATAATGGGGCGTTTCTTGATGGCCCATTTTGTTTTGGAACTTTCATCTACTCGTACAACGCCTATCTTAAAACCACGGGCTTCGTATTTGGCAATGACTTCAGGTTTGTCAATCTTAACCTCTTCCAAATCAAATGCGCTACGTAAGATATCAGTATAATGGCGGAAGTTGTCTTTGAGATCTGCGTCTTTCTCTGCGGCTTCCCACATACGAAAGACGTCGTTTTCTTGAATATCCCAAACGTTACTCTTGGTAAGAGTTTTCAAGGTCAAAATACTTTTGTCTTTTTGTCTCATAAAAAATTTTTATTAATCGTAGAGAATATTATTATTGCTGCAAAATTACAATATAATATTTAATTTGCAAGTATTTGCGTTATTATTTTTTTCATTCCCCCATTTTTATACGCTCCTAAATCGTCTTTCTTGCAAATAGACGATAGTTTTTTGAAAACTATTGAAGAAAATAAATGTTTAGAATTGTTTTTTGATTAACTTTGCAAAAGAAATTGTCAGGAACGTTTTTCTCCTGACAACAAATATGATTATTATGAGTAGAAAAAAGAAAGCATTGCCCATTTTCGAGAACGTAACCATTGCCGATACTGCGGCTGAAGGAAAGTCTATCGTACGATTAACCATTCCTGCCCACGATGGAACGGAAGAGTCTCAATTGGTGGTTTTCGTTCCGTGGTGTGTACCTGGTGATGTAGTAGACCTGCAGATTAAGCGTAAAAAACATAGTTATGCTGAAGCGGAAGTCATTCGATTCCGCAAATATAGTGATGTTCGTGCCGTTCCCATGTGTCAGTATTTTGGCGTTTGCGGTGGTTGTAAGTGGCAGAATCTTCCTTATTCAGAGCAATTGAAGATGAAACAAAAGCAAGTGTACGACCAACTCACTCGTATCGGACATTTGTCTTTGCCAAAACCAGGAACGTCGGAAAACGGTATTGAATTTAAGTCAATTCTCGGTTCTGTCCAAACGCGCGAGTATCGCAATAAACTCGACTTTGGAGCTTCTAATCGCAGGTATCTCACGCGAGAGGAAATCGATAGTGGAGTGGAATACTCCAGGGATGCATTAGGTTTCCATATTACTGGAGCATTCGACAAGATTTTGCCCATTGAGAAGTGTTGCTTGATGGACGACTTGCATAATCAAATCCGAAATGAAATTCGTGATTATGCGATACAAAACGGTTTGACATTCTTTGACTTACGCCAACAAACGGGTTTACTTCGTGATGTGATTATCAGAAACTCCAATACGGGAGAATGGATGGTTATCATTCAATTCAAGTTTGACGAACCTTCGAAGATGCCCGAACAAGCTGAGGGATTGTTACAACATGTGGCTGATAAGTTTGAACAAATTACTTCGTTGTTGTGGATTGACAACCAGAAATGTAATGATACTTTTTCCGACCTCCAGATACATTGTTTCAAAGGTACAAACCATATATTTGAGACCATGGAAGACCTTCGTTTCAAAGTAGGACCAAAAAGTTTCTATCAAACCAATACCGAACAAGCGTATCATCTCTATTCCGTGGTACGTGATTTCGCATTCAACGACCAATATTACGATTACGACGTTTCTGAACAAAACGACTCCCATGCTCCCCTTGTCTATGATTTATATACAGGAACGGGAACCATAGCAAATTTCGTTGCTAAGAAAGCCCGTCAGGTGATAGGTATAGAATATGTGCCAGAAGCAATAGAGGATGCAAAGGTTAATTCGATGGTCAACCATATTGACAATACGCTTTTCTATGCGGGAGACATGAAAGACATCTTAAACGATGATTTTATTGATGAACATGGTCGTCCTGATGTTATCATTACCGACCCGCCTCGTGCTGGAATGCATCCCGATGTGGTAGAGACCATTCTTCGTGCTGCTCCCAAGCGAATTGTCTACGTAAGTTGTAATCCCGCTACGCAAGCACGAGATCTTGAACGACTGACGGAGGATTATCAAATTGTCATCATCCAACCCGTAGATATGTTCCCGCATACGCCACATGTGGAAAATGTGGTGCTTTTGACGCGGAAAAACGCATAATTTGTCAAGAGTTGCATTATATATATTATTTAATATATGTATATATTTGTAAAAGTTAAAAAATATGTTTATCTTTGCCAAAGAATAATAATTAAATATTTATAATTATGAATAAGAGAATTTTGACATTGTTGTTTGTGTCATTGGTAACGATTGGTACTTATGCACAAGAAAAGAAAACCATTGAGTTGCCTGCATGGATTAACAACTTAAAGTTGAGTGGATATGGTATGTTGCAATACCAAGGTTCTGATAAGGAAGGTGCAAAGGAAAACGCATTCAATTTGCGCTTGCTTCGTCTCTCGCTTGAAGGTCGTATCCAACAGGATTGGTATTGGAAGATGCAATTGCAAATCAATGGTAACATTTCGTCATTGAATGCATCGCCTCGTATCGTTGACGCATTTGCTGAATGGCAGAAGTATAAGTTCTTTATGGTGAAAGCAGGACAATTCAAGCGTCCTTTCACATTTGAAAACCCCATGCATCCTATCACGCAAGGATTCATGTCGTATTCTCAACCCGTATCTAAATTATCTGGTTTCTCTGACCGTACGGGTGAGCATTCTTGCAATGGTCGTGATATCGGTTTGCAAATCCAAGGTGACTTCCTTCCCAATGCATCGGGCAGAAACTTGCTTCATTATCAAGTGGGTGTGTTCAATGGTGAGGGAATCAACCAAAAGGATAAGGACAACAAAAAGGACATCATCGGCGGTGTTTGGGTAATGCCTATTCCTGGTTTGCGTATCGGTGCATTCGGATGGACGGGTACTCGCTACATGACTACCACCCAAACTGGTGTTGGCACTAAGACGGAGAGCGTTCGCAAGAATCGTTATGCCCTTTCTGCTGAATATGCACAAAACGATTGGACATTCCGTTCTGAATACATTCATAGCCAAGGTTACGCTGCCGATAAGGACAAGGGCGACAAAGCAGATGGTTTCTATGCTCTCGCCATTGCTCCTATTATCAAGAACAAGATGCACGCCAAGGCTCGTTATGATGTTTATCGTGACCAAAAGACTTGGGGTTCTTCCAAGACTTTCTACGAGGTGGGAGCCGATTATCTGCTCTCTAAGAATCTGCAAGTTAATTTGGAATATGCACGTGTAAACGAGCGTGCTACTCATACAAGTTACAACATGGTAGACGTAGAACTTGATTTCAGATTCTAATAGACCTTGTATTAACTACAATCAATTGATAGTATTTATTTATAATTTTAATTTTATATGAATAACATTCCAAGTGTATTTTGGTTGGTGCCAATAGCATCGGTTATTGCCCTATGCATGGCATGGTTTTTCTTTAAAAGTATGATTCAAGCAGACGAGGGTACTCCTCGTATGCGCGAAATCGCTAAGTATGTACGTGATGGAGCTATGGCTTATCTGAAGCAGCAGTACAAAGTGGTGTTGTATGTGTTTATTGCATTGGCAGCACTCTTCTCTTTCATGGCATACGTGCTTCATGTTCAAAACCCATGGGTACCTTTCGCATTCCTCACGGGTGGTTTCTTCTCTGGTTTGGCTGGTTTCTTCGGAATGAAGACCGCTACTTATGCTTCTGGTCGTACGGCTAATGCTGCTCGCAAGAGTCTTGACGCAGGTTTGAAAATCGCCTTCCGTTCTGGT
>OMWI01000023.1 GCA_900314715.1 uncultured Prevotellaceae bacterium
CTTCTCATCTTCGCTGTACTTCGTTGCTTTTTTTCTCATACTAATAATACACATTTTAATTGTTACTAAATGTGTCTACCTATATCAGTATAAGTCATTGTGAGTTAACTGAATAATTTCGGTGATTGGTTGAATGTTTTTGCATTCTTATCACATTCACCATACCTTTGCAATTGTTTGCCAATAAAAAGGAAAAACGTACAAAGGAAATTCCATAAAATAAACGACATCATTTCACGTTAATACTATAAGCAAAGAGCCTATGACATTAAAAATACGCGACATCAAGGAAAATCTCACATATTTAGCCCTATGGCTGATTTTGTTCTTGACTCCCATGATAAGCATGGGGATTCGCTCTACGACGGATTCTGGCTTCGAGTTCAATTGGACAGAAATATTTCATGTATGGCGCATCTACGGAGTATATTTTGTCATCTTCCTCATTCACAATTTCTTGCTTGCCCCCATACTTATCTACAAGCACAAGAAGTTGATGTATTTTGCCACCACCATTTGCCTCCTTTCCGTCTTCTTTGTTTACCAATGTTTGCAAAGACCCGAACGTCCTATGCACCACAAATTCAGTCATCACCACGAAATGATGGATAGAGGACCTCAACAATTGGAAAAGATGCAAGACATGAGAACGAAGGACTTCGAGGATGCTTTTGATGACGAAGCCAAGCCAATGCATCAACGCGGCAAGAGACATCGTCGGATGAACCCAAACGACAAACCACCTTTTGGATTCGGACCTTCAGACATCATCCATTCTATTATGATGGTACTCTTGTTGGGTATGAATTTAGGCGTTAAGTTGTATTTCAAGTCTGACCGTGACGAGAAGGAAATGCAATTGTTGGAGAAGAAGAATTTGGAACAACAGTTGGAATACTTAAAATACCAAATCAATCCCCATTTCTTCATGAACACGCTTAACAATATCCATGCGTTGGTAGATATTGAACCTGAGCAAGCGAAGACAACGATATTGGAACTTTCGAAACTGATGAGATACGTGCTCTATGAAGGAGCAAAATCATCGGTATTGTTGGGACATGAGATAGATTTCCTCAACAATTACATCACGTTGATGAAATTGCGCTTTACCGATAAGGTGAAGATTCAAATAGACATTCCGTCTATCGTTCCCGAAAAACTGGTTCCTCCCATGTTGTTCATCACCTTCGTAGAAAACGCATTCAAACATGGCATCAGCTACAAGGAAGAGTCATTTATCAACGTGAAGATGCGCTTTGACGACAACCGCATCTATTTCACTTGCGAAAACAGCAAGCACGAGGAGAGCATAGCCGAGCGCGGAGGCGTGGGATTGCAAAACGTCAAGAAGCGTTTGGAATTAATTTACGGAGAGAATTATCACCTTGACATCAAAGATGGAACGAAAGAATATACCGTTCAACTCGACATTCCATTAGAAGGAGTCAAAACGTAATAAATACAAACAGATATGATCAAGTGTTTAGCCATAGACGACGAGCCATTAGCTTTAAAGCAGTTGGCTACCTATATCAGTAAGATACCCTACTTGGAATTGGTAGGAGAATGCCAAAGTGCCCATGATGCGAAAACCATCATGGACCGTGAGGTAATTGATGCTATCTTCATCGACATCAATATGCCCGACCTCAACGGTATGGATTTTGTGCGCTCGTTGGCAGCTCCGCCCATCGTGGTATTCACCACCGCCTACTCAGAATACGCCATTGATGGATACAAGGTTGACGCAGTAGATTATTTGTTGAAGCCATTTGGACTGGATGATTTCCAACGCGCAGCCATGAAGGTGAAGAAGCAATACGACTTGCAAAACACGCAACCCGTTCAAATATCTGCACCCGACGAAGATGAAGCCCTATTTCTCAAGACTGATTATAAAGTGGTGAGAGTAAACATTAGCGACATCAAATATGTGGAGGGAATGAGCGAATATTTGAAAATCTACCTGAATGACAGAAAGCCATTGGTGGTATTGCTCAGCATGAAGAAATTGGAAGAACGATTACCCCATTATTTCATGCGCATTCATCGTTCGTATATCGTCAACTTGAAATATATACAAGAGGTGAACAAGAATCGCGTAATACTCGATGCTGACACTTATCTACCCATTGGCGACCTATACAGAACAGCCTTCAACGAATACATCGACAGCAAGTTTTTGGGAAAATAGATGATGAAAGACGTACTCATATTGCCAGACATACATGGTCGCACCTTTTGGAAAGATGCGGTCAATCATGTTTCAGAAGACGAGCACATCATCTTTCTCGGAGACTATCTCGACCCCTATCCGCATGAGGGAATCGAACCCGAAGAAGCATGGGATAATTTTCTCAACATCATAGAATATGCCGATAAACACGCAAATCAAGTTACCATGCTTTTAGGAAACCACGATATGCATTACGTTTCCTACCTTTATCAGAAATGGGGATTATCGAGTAGGTTTAACACTTGGCTCGAAAATGATTTCCACCAACTATTCAACGACAATCTTTCCAAGTTCTGTATGAGTTGGGAATGTACTTGGAAAAACCAACGAGTACTTTTCACACATGCTGGCGTGAGTGAAGGATGGTACAAGGCCAACCAATCCATCATCGGAGAACTCACCGTGGAGCACTTAAATCAACTCCTTTACACCGACGAAGGCATCATGGCACTTGCACAGATAGGTTATGAACGTGGCGGAAACCATCGTTATGGCAGCATGGTATGGGCAGACGTGGACGAAATGGATTATAGAAGTATATTTCCCAATACCTATCAGATTTTCGGGCATTCCCAACAACGTCGCTCCCATATCATTACTTCACATTGGGCATGTTTAGATTGCAGGATGGCATTCAGGTTGTCTGAAATCATTTAAGTACCACACACAATATCAACTTACGACTTTGCATTTCATTTTCTTTGTTAAACAATCTTTAAAGTTTGTCTAATTCAGATATTATTTATAATTTAGCACTTTAAATGTCCTCATCTGCTTGTAGAAAGAAAAATGAATGCTATAAAACGATATTTTACGACATCATTTAGGCGCAGGCTTATCATTCGTATATTATTGATTGTAACCATCATTTTTGGTAGTGTTGGCTACATCATTAACCTTCTCATTAAGAATGCAATCGTTTTAGAAGCACAAAGAGGAGCAAAGAGTGTGATGGACATGACCAACCATCGCATCGACAACTTACTGAATTCAGTAGAGGTAGCCATAGAAAACAACATTCCTGCCATTAACAAAACAATCAGCAGACCAGACATCATGGAGGAAATTGCAAGACGTATCGTGAAGGTAAACCCCATGATATCAGGTTCTGCCGTAGCTTTCATGCCCAACTATTATAAAGGAGAAAGAACTCTCTACTGTCCTTACTCTTACGAAGATAGCACAGGCATTCATTCCAAACATTTAGCAACAAAAGAGTACAACTACATCGAGAAAAAATGGTTTAAGGATGCCATCAAAGTAAAGGAAGGCAGATGGACGGAACCATATTATGATGAAGGAGGCGGAAACATGGTGATGACCACCTATACACACCCTGTCTTTGACAACGACAGCAATATAGTGGCAGTCTTAACCGCCGACATGTCGCTCGATGAATTAAGCATGTTGATTGCCAACATTAAATATTACGACAAGGCATTCAGCTTTGCCATTACGCATGAAGGTACGTATATCGTACACCCTGACACGACTAAGATATTAAAAGAGAAGATTTTCGACAACCCGAGGTTAAAAAACGACACTACTTTCAATTCGTTGGTGAAAAGTATGGTAGCAGGAGAAACGGGCACGAAAATCCTTGACGTCAACAATGAAAAGCTTCATGTTTTCTATTCTCCTGTCAAGCGTATGAACTGGTCTATCGGAATCGTTTGTCCAGAAAAAAGTTTCTTGATAATGGCTCTGACAAGCGGATTTCTTGTAATCTTCTTCTTAATCGTGGGGTTGTTGTTGATTATATATTTATGTTCAAAGCAAGTCAAGAAGATGCTTCGACCTTTGGAACGCTTTACCGAATCAGCCGACGAAATAGCGAAAGGCAACCTGAAAGCCCCATTGCCTCAAGTAAAATCCAAAGACGAGATGTATCGATTGCGCAACTCTTTCCAATACATGCAAGAGTCGCTTGAAGATTATATCAAAGAATTGAAAACCGTCAACGAGGAGAAAGGTCGCATTGAAGGAGAGTTGCGTGTGGCGAAAAACATACAACAAGCCATGATTCCGAAGGAATATCCTCCATTTCCAGAACGTGACGATGTGGAGATATATGGACAATTGACACCTGCAAAGGAAATCGGTGGCGACTTGTTTGACTTCTTCATTCGCGACGAGAAACTGTTTTTCTGCATTGGAGACGTAAGCGGAAAGGGTGTTCCTGCTTCTTTGGTGATGGCAGTAACACGTAGTCTTTTCAGAAATATTGCCGCCCATGAAAGTCAACCACAACGCATTATCTCACTAATCAACGAATCAACTACTGACGCTAACGAGACGTTGATGTTCGTAACGTTGTTTATCGGCGTACTCGACTTACCAACTGGTCGTTTCCGTTATTGCAACGCTGGCCATTGCGCCCCGTTGCTGTTAGGTGAAAGCACCAGTATACTCCCAGTTAAGCCAAACATTCCCATAGGTATATTGAAAGGTTATAAGTACGTGATAGAGGAAACAGAAATCCCTTACAACACCATTATCTTCCTCTACACCGACGGTTTGACAGAAGCAGAAGACCGCAACCAAAAATTGTTCGGTGAAGAGCGAATGATACGTATAGCGCAGGATTTTTGTCAAAACGAAGAACCGACGCCAACCTCTTTGATAAAGAAAATGACTGGTGTAATCAATGACTTCGCGAAAGACACCGAACAAAGCGACGACCTCACCATGTTGGCTTTGCGCTATTGTAAAGTGGAATGTCCGAATACGTTCAGCAGGAAGTTGGTTTTGCCAAACGACGTATCTACCATCCCACAACTCAACGAGTTCGTGGATGAAGTATGCGAGAATGCGGAATTCGACATGCCTACCACGATGTCAATGAACTTAGCTATGGAGGAAGCCGTTGTTAACGTGATGAACTATGGCTATCCAAAAGGAATGTTAGGCAATGTCAACATAGAAGCCCAGATTAACGAAAAGAGACTTAAATTTGTCATCAGCGACCACGGTACGCCTTTCGACCCAACCGAAAAGGAAGATGCCGACGTTACGCTTTCGGTGGAAGAACGACCCATAGGCGGTTTGGGAATCTATCTGGTTAGGCAGATTATGGATTCCGTCAATTATGAACGATTAGATGGAATGAACGTACTCACGTTGCGCAAATTCCTAAAGACACAAAATAACGAACAATAAGTCATGGATAGCATTGTCTTTTTAGGCTTAAACTTCTACGCATGGATTACCATCCTCACGATGCTGGGCATTTTCGTGGTGATGGCTCGCACTCACATCCCTGCCGAATTGGCTTTTTCGGGAGCCATTACGATTTTGCTTGTCTTTGGAATCGTATCCGAGGAAGAGGGATTGGAGGGATTCGGAAGCGAGCCTGTGATTGTGCATGCGGCATTTTTCGTGGTGATGGCTGGATTGATGCAATCAGGTTTTTTTATATTGGCTAACGAAACATTTATTGGGTGTCCCAAAACCTTTAAGATGGCTATTGTCAAACTCATGATACCCATGGCAGCTTTGGGAGCGGTATTGAACTCCGTTAATGTGGTTGCCTTGTTTATTGGCGTTGTGAAGATTTGGGCTCGCCGGTTAAACACAGAACCGTCTCGTTTGTTGATTCCGTTGAGTTATGCAGCTACGTTAGGCGGTTCATGTACGCTTATCGGTAACTCATCCAACTTGATTATCTCTGGTTTGTACGCTGACCATACGGGAAAGGCGATGCATCCGTTTGCGCCACTCGTTCCAGGATTGTTCTGTACGATAGTGGGAATCATATCCGTCACCTTGCTTAGAAGAATGATTCCCATACGGCAATCTCCTGAATCATCATTCGAATCTACCAGCGACTATACAGTAGAGTTATTGGTTCCATCTGATAACGATGCGGTCACAAAGACTATCAATGAAACTGGATTGATGAACGTGAGAGGTGGTTCGTTAATTGAAATCATTAGGTTCGACAAGGAGATTATTTCTCCCGTTCATAAAGACGAATTTATTTTCGGAGGCGACCGTTTGATTTACTCTGGACAAATCAGCGAGATATTGGAATAGAAAAACACGCATGGCTTGGTAGCAGCCGACCATCATGTGTTTAGCATCAATGAGATTGACACTCATAGAAAAACTTCGCACGGCTTACATAGGATTTGGAAGTGACTTGATTGGAACGAAGATGAGCGAGAATGAGTTTGAGCAACGTACGAATATGGTGCTCGTTGCCGTGGCAAGACAAGGACATCGCGTAGACCAACAACCTCGCGAAGTGGTTCTCAATGCAGGTGATTCCTTGCTCTTTGAGTGTCCGCCAAAAAACGATCAGAAAACCGAGATGTTGACAAGGGGAAGTTTGACATTCTTTGATTCTAATTTCGTACCGCAAATTGGCAAGAAGACGGTCATCTCCGCTATCATTCTCATTACCATGTTCGTCATATCGTCTATGCATCTGCTGCCTTTGATGGCTTGTACCATGTTAGCAGCAGGAGCCATGTTGGTATTCAAGTGCTGTAAGTTACAGAAAGTCACGAAATATGTAGAATGGGAATTGCTGATTATCTTAGGTTGCACGATGGTAATCAGTACCGCCATTACAAAACTGGGAATCGCCGACGCAATTGCCAATGGCGTATTAAACGTCTGTGGACACAATCCATATATCATCATGATTGTCATGTGTCTTCTTGCGTCGATAGTCAGCGAGTTTATCAGCGACGTAGGTGCAAGTGGCGTATTCTTCCCGATTGTCTATAAGGAAGCAATCGTCATGGGATGCAATCCTTTACCTTTCGTCATCTCGTTGATGATTTCCGTAACGATTAGTTTTGCCTCGCCCATCGGTTCCAGTACGCACATGCTGATTTATGGCCCTGGTGGTTTCAAGTTTACTGACTTTATGAAGATTGGCTTAATCATGCATATCATCTTATTGATTTCATGTATTTTCATCGTCAACATAGTTTATCCGATATCATAACAAACAGACAAGAATATGAAAACAACTTTTTGTGAAAAAGATGGCAAATACATTGCCACGTTGGAAGGAAGACTGGATACAGCTTCCGCTGAAAAGACAGAAAAGGAATTATCCGTATTGAAAGATTGCATTGGTCATGACATCATCATTGATTGCGAGAAACTGGAATACATCAGCAGTTCTGGTTTGCGTATCTTGCTTGCCATCAAGAAAAACGCCATTGTCGCAGGTAGTAAGGTTTCGCTCATCAACCTCAACGATGAAATCATGAAAGTATTCAAGGTGACGGGATTCGACGACATCTTCAACATTTAATTAACGAAAACACGAAAAGGAATGGACATAAACATTAAAGAAATAGACAACGCTTATACAGTTGAGTTGAAAGGTAGACTTGACACTCCTGCTGCCGTTGAAGCACAAAAGGAATTTGGCGTGTTGTTGGAGAATGCAGACAAGGAAATCACCATTGATTGTACTGAGCTCAAATACATCAGTAGTTCTGGACTTCGTTTGTTCCTGATGCTCAGAAAGGAAACGACAACGAAGGGTGGGCACGTTACGATTTTCAACATCAACGACGACATCAAGGAAGTGTTTAAGATTACTGGATTCTTAAACCTTTTCGAGATAAAAAGCAAATAAATCCATTTGCTTATTACATTCATTTACCCGTCATATAGTAATGCCATTTATTGGGTTGCTATATGACGGTTTATTTAGTTTTCTTTATCTTCCAACCAAAGGCAGCAACTACCATACTTGAAATCGGCGAAAGGAGATTGAAGAAACAATATGGCAAATAGGCAATGGTGGCTACACCAAGCACGGTACTTTGAGTGAGTCCACACGTATTCCACGGAACGAGTACTGATGTCACAGTACAACCATCCTCGCAACTACGGCTCAACAACCTATTCTCTAATCCGTGTCTCTGATATGACTCCTTGAACATCGAACTGGAAAGGATGATGGAAAGGAACTGGTCGGCCGTAGTAATGTTAAGGAAAATACCACTCAACACCGTTGACGCAACCAACGAGAATGTACCTCTTACCATTCGAAGAATATATCCCATGATTTCCTTCAATAATCCCGTAGCAGTAAGGGCTCCAGCAAATACTTGCGCACAGATAATCAACCAAATCGTAGGCATCATTCCCGCCATTCCGCGAGTTCTCACCAATTGGTTCAACACATCGTTTCCAGTGTTGATATTGGTAGAATCATAACAAGCACGAATCGCTCCTTCGTACAAAACCATAAATCCAGGTTCGTTTCCTTGATTCGCGATTTCGCAAAGTCTGTCTTCCTGAAATATCAAGGCAACAATGGCTGCCAATAACGTTGCAAGAAACAAGACCACCAACGATGGCCACCTACGCGCAATCATATACCCCACCACAACGGGAACAAGCAAGAGCCAAGGAGAAATAAGGAATGTCCTATTAAGTCCATCGGCAAAATCGCTCACGTTTCCCATCGCAGCCACATTCATCGACAAACCTGCTATCAAGAAGATGAGTAGTGTCAAAGTAAATGCAGGAACGGTGGTGAATAACATATATCTTATATGTGTGAAAAGAGGCGTACCTGAAACGCTCGAAGCAAGGACCGTAGTATCGGACAAGGGAGACAACTTATCTCCGAAATATGCGCCGCTGATAATGGAACCTGCAATCCACCCGTCATCAAATCCATGTGCCTTGCCTATACCCATCAAGGCAACACCTATCGTTGCGACGGTAGTCCAAGACGAACCTATCAACAAGCTAATAAGGGCGCACAACACGCAACTACTAACGAGAAACCATTGTGGATGAAGGATTTGCATTCCGTAATAAATCATCGTAGGTACGATACCTGACACCATCCACGTTCCACTAATGGCTCCTATAAGCAATAAGATGATGATGGAAGGCGTACAATTAGCTACCTTTTCCGTCATCTCGCGCTCAAGCACATCCCAATCCAACCGTTTCTTAAACCATCCTACCAATACGCACGTACCAGAAGCTATCAACAAAGCTACCTGACTGGCTCCGTCAAGCGTAGCATTGCCGAATACTGTTATGCAACAAATCAGTAGGGCAATTAAAACGAGAAAAGGGACAAATGCTATCATGCTTTCATATCGTTATCTTATAAAGTAGCCATCGGTTCCTTATTATTTTACAAAAATACACAATATCTTTTACTATCCAAAATAAAATGCCAATAATTCATCATTTTTTGTGTCATCCTGCCACGAATTGAATAATTAATGTGTACCTATGTAAACACATTATTATATAAATAAAACAATAACCTCATCACATACTATGGCAAAGAAAAATGAAATTATCGTTAAAGATGTAGTCATCAAGACTATAAAAAAAGACGGCAGACTATATCTGCATTACAGATATTACCCGAAAGAAGAATACTACTAAGTCGAAATTCACCCCCTAATAATCGGTGAACTCACCACACATCATCTAAATCAACTACTATAAACCGAGGATGGAATGTATGCTCTTGGTCAAATTGGACATATCCAACAATACAAAAACCCAATAATCACTACGCATTGGGCTTGTATGGATTGTCGGAGAGCCTTCAAACTAAGTCAGTTGCCCTAATTTCTTAGTGGATTTCAAACAGGTTGAAAAAACCTGTCATCATGAAAACCTTCTTAATCTTGTCGTTGATATTCTGAATAACTACCTTTCCACCTTTAGCAGCCGTCTCTTTACGGATGGTAAGAAACAGACGAAGTCCAGAACTACTAATATATTCCAGATTTTCACAGTCAAGGGTTATTTCCTTATCTGCATTTTCCAACAAGGGAAGAATCTCTTGTTGCGCCTTGAGTGCAGAGGAAGTATCTAAACGACCACTAACAACGGCCAACATTCCATCATTTTGTTCTTTTATCTCAAAAATCATATTTTTTGGTGGTTTATAACATGCCCCCCAATCACATGGAGGGCATGTCTTATATAACTTAAATAATTACTTTACAAGAGCTTTACGAGCAGCTTCGATCTTATCCTTAGCCTCAGCAATCTGTGACTTGAATTCAGCAACGCTTGTTGCATTCAATACATCAAGAGGAGCAATAGCTTCAGCAACAGGTTTGATTTCAGGATCATACTCAGCCAGACGGTTAACAGCATCTAAGATGAGAACGATACGATATGTTACATTAGAAGCAGCCTCATCATCGAATACGCTGAGGAACTTGTCAGAGTTCTGGTTAGCAACATAAAGTTGTTCAACAAGTCCAGCAGCAGCAAGTTGCCAGAAATAGTTGATACGTCCGTTCTCGTTCATTGCATCATACAGAGCAGTTGAAGTTTCGTAAAGTGTATTAACATCCTCAACAGCCTTGAATGAAGGATCATTGATGTCAGCAACCAACTTGGCAATAGCTTTGTCATAGTCTTCTGTAGGCATCTCATAAAGAGCAGCAATCTTTCTGTCCACGTTAAGTGCGCTCAGAATGCGATATTTCTCAGATAATGTAGCAGCTTCCTCACTTACACTTGGATTAATCAAGTATGCTGGTTTAACCTGCTTTTCCTCTTTGGTCAAAGTAAGACCATTACCATTCTCCTGAACGAAAGGTAATTGCTTGAGTTTGCTCAACTCAGAAGCAATACTGTCAAAATGCATCTTGATACTGGCTTCAATTTGCTCTTGTTCGAAACTCTTTTGGTTTTCGGCTTCTTCAGCCTGAGCACCCTTCTTACCTCCGCATGCTGCAAAGGCGATAGCTAATAATGCAATAGCTAAAACTGATAATTTTTTCATTGCTTTTTGAATTTTAAATTGTTAAAAATATAATATTGTCATTTTGTATTCTCAATCGTTATTTTTTCGAATATATCTTCCAGGGGTATCTGTCAACAAGAGTATAATCATGATTACACTCATCAGTAACAGTATTGTCATATTGAACCACAACGTCTTAACATGCCAAGAACCAATAATTTTTTCACTACTATAAAATGGTGCACGCCCTATTTGATTTTGAGGTGTTAAAAATATCAGTCCCGTACGCGGTACGATGTGATTATCCACAACATCAAGCATCCGCTTTTGGTCTGCTCCAACAACGCAATCTTCCAACTTCAAGTTATAATTGTTACGTTTTAATTGCAATAGAGACTCTTTTCCGTTTTCTCGAATAAAGCTGGAAATCTGCGCATCAGCTTTCAAAGTAATTTGATTGCTACGTTTAGCCAATATGTTTTCAGCCTCATTCATATAATTGTCAAGCGACTCATAGGAATAATCTCCTTGATAGGGTTCCATTCCGCAGAATCCTGTGATAATGGGCAAATTCGTGCGAATAATCTCTATGTGTTCAGGTTTTACTTCCTTTCCATGTATTTGTTCATCTTGCATGGTTTTCAACTGAGATTGTAATTCATAAAGGAAGCCCACGTTATAGAATTGCGTTTCGTATTTCTCCTTGTCTGTTTCAAAAAAGTTCTTCTCGTACTGATTGTCTGTAAACGAAGTAACAGCCAATGCTTCGTATGACCAACGAGATGGTATAATATCGCCTATTAGTGGTACGTTTCCTGTTGTGCTCTTTGGTGCTAAATCAGTAAAACTAACCACCAAACCACAAAGCAATATCTGCGGAATAAGCAACAATGGGATACTGATATATATAGATACAACTGAGTTCAGACATTGAGAAAGCAACAAACCCGTTAAGTTCGCCAAAAAAGCCGTGATGAATAAGATGAGCCACCACGTCCAAAACAGTCCATGCAATCCCATGATGGTATTACCAACAACGATAAACAACAAGGTTTGAATGAGTGATACTCCTGCCATAAAGACTATTTTCGACCAGATATAGCTACTGTACGATAGATTCAGGAAACGCTCCCTTTTCAACAAAGCACGGTCTTTGATGATTTCCTCGGCACTTCCACTCATGCCCGTAAATGTTGCTACAATAACGGCCATGAAGAAATAACTCACCAAATTCTTGTTGTTCATTATCGTATAGCCCTCTGGGGGAGCATAACGAGTGAGCAAAGCACAGATTACGGCAAGCAACGGTGCCTCAGATAATGTAATAACCAGATACTGTATGTTTGTTATCTTGGTCTTGATATTGCGATGAAGGAATATCATGAATTGTTTCAATGCACCAGGTTTTTTCTGATCTGACGGAGGAATATCACTCACGGTCAGAGGTTTCATTTCCTCGCGGTTTTTCAAGTAAAGCCCATGCCAATCTTGCGGTGTCATCTTTCGCTCATCCGATGGTTCACCCGTATTGCTTAGTGCTTTTTCATCAATGATGTTCAGTACTATTTCAGGATTAACGTTACCACAAGTCGGACAGGCACTGGCATCAGCATCTGCATAGTCAGCGGCTTTCTTAAAATAGGTAATGGCATCAATAGGATTACCATCGAAAACAGGATAACCACCACGATCAAGCAACCATAGACGGTCAAATAATTTATAAACATCACTTGAAGGCTGGTGAATATTCACGATGATTAATTTCCCTTTCAAGGTTTGTTCCTTCAACAACAAGACCACTTTCTCCGTATCAGCAGACGAGAGACCTGATGTCGGTTCATCCAAGAACAAAACCGCTGGTTCACGAATCAGTTCTAAAGCAATATTCAAACGCTTGCGTTGTCCTCCAGAGATATATTTGTTGATGGCAGACCCAACCTTCAAATCCTTAATGGTATCCAATCCCAAGTCTTTCAGCGTCTTCAAGACACGGTTATCTATTTCCTCATCAGATAAACCTTCGAAGCAAAGTTTGGCTGTAAACCATAAGTTTTGATAGACGGTCAATTCTTCAATGAGCAAATCGTCTTGTGGAACGAAACCTATCAAATCTTTGGCTTCAGGCTCGCTAATATCATGTCCATTGATGGTAATGGTACCTTCGTGCGGTTTTAAACTACCATTCAACAACGATAATAGTGTGGTTTTACCAGTTCCAGAACCACCCATGACAGCCAGAAATTCACCATTTCTGAGTGTGAAACTCAGATCATGCATTCCATTATCGCTATTTGGGAAACGATAGTTGATGTTTCGACCACAGAACTCTACAGAACGGGTCTCATCAGAATCCTTGTTGTAAGCGCTGATAATGGAAGAATAATAGACGGGATGTCCATTTGTTTTTAGCACACTACTTTGTTGCCACACTTGATAGGTACCAGCTAACACGGGAACGTCATTAATCATCACGTTACCATTACCTAAATAAGTAAAGATGAGTTCCCCTGTTGTGCGGTCATACAACGTTTTCAGGATTCCATCAAGTCCTTTGATGTGGTGCAACTTAACATTCTCTGTCTCACGGTTACCAACGAAATCGGCAAAATCTTTATATTGCTTTTCGGGAACATGGAATTGTGCTGCCATTGTATCAAACATGGAAATGGCTTTCAATCCATCACTACTACAGAATTCCATCAGACGAAGCAACAACAATGCCTCTTCTTTTGTCTGAATCTTTCCGTGTAACACAGAGCATATAGAGGTAACAGCGTCCTTACTATTCAGGTTGTCAGTCATTTCATACGCCATACGCATATCGCTGTATAAATCCATGTAAAGATCTATATTACGAATGCCAAAATGACGGCGCAAGTAGCTTACGAGCATATCTTTTGCTCGTGTCTCATCTACTTGCTCTTCCTTCCCGAATAATGCAAACAGACTAATGAAACTGGATAGTATGACGTCTGTCATCTCTTATTTTAAATGTGCAAATATAATAAAAAGTTAAACTAACAATTAAATGGTATCAGTTAATAATCATTAAAAGCCTTTAAACTAACTTCTTTCGAAGTGTCAAAACATTCTTTCCGTCTATTCGTTCATAATTCAAGCTGTCCATAATTTGACGTACCAAATGAATTCCCAACCCACCAATAGGACGTTCTTCAACCGACAATGTCGTGTCTACCTCTTCCATGGATGTAGGATCAAAAGGCTTCCCCCAATCGCTAATGACAAATTTCAGGCGAACGCTATTTGCCAAAGCCTCTATCTTGATTTCACCTTTAGTATCTGCAGGATAAGCATACTCCATCACATTGACCACAGCCTCCTCAATAGCCAAGTTCAAACTCATCGTGGTATCCATGTCGAAATTCAATTCTTCGCAAACCTCTTCGACAAATGCGGTTAATTCTGGAACCTGCTCAACGTCATTGATTAGCGTGATGCTACGTTGGAGACGTGCATCTTGTTCACTTTGTTTGGTGTACATAATGGCAAGCATTGTCAAATCATCACTTTGTTCAGCATTACCCACAAACTGTTCAACTGCCTTGGTCATCTTTTCAATTAATATCTGCGGTTGGCCTTCAGTTTGTCGAGCTACCTCAAATATACGTTCTTCCTCGAACTGCTCATGACTTAAGTTTTCCGCTTCAGTTAATCCGTCTGTATATAAGAAGATGGTCGTTTGTGGGGAAATAATCACCTCTTGGGTCGTAAACTTCCAGCTATCTAATCCAACAGGTATGTTCGGGTCGCATGGAAGACTTGTGATTTCGGAATTGTTAATGAGAATCGGACCATTATGTGCAGCATTACTATATCGTAAACGACCAGTCGGCAAGTCAAGTACACCTACAAACAACGTGGTAAACATGCTGGAGTCTCCTTCTCTACATGCTATATCATTGATTCCACTAATAATTTTACCAGGATTACTTTGATGGGCAACAGCCGTTCTAAACAAAGCCTGAGTGACAACCATAATCAACGAAGCTGGGATTCCCTTGCCCGAAACATCACCAACACAGAAAAAGAGCTTCTCGTCACGGATATAGTAATCGTACAAATCACCACCCACTTCCTTCGCAGGTTTCAACTGTGCGTAAATATCAATATCATTACGGTCGGGGAAAGCTGGGAAAGTCTTCAACAACATAGACCCTTGTATATCACTGGCAATACGTAGTTCACTCTCCATACGTCCTTTCTCTTCGTTGATGGTCTTTGTCTGTTCGATATGTTCTATCAAAGAATGCTGCATCATCTCGAAGGAATTACGCAGCCTTAACATTTCATCCTTCGTTTTAATTTCAGGAAGTTCTGTCTTCAAGTTTCCCTTGGCTATCTCATCAACAGAGTCGGTAAATTTCATCAATGGCTTTGTGATACGATGAATGGTTCTTCTGCAAACAAGGCCTACAATGATTAGGCCGATAAGCATAAGGAAAACAGAAGTATAGATGAAAGCATTTATAGGAATGGTTATATCTTCCATTGGAACGACAATACATATAGTCCAAGTCGTGTGCTTGATGGGCGACAAAACTATGATATAAGATTTGCCCGTATTGTCTCTAAACGACAATATACTTTTTTTTCTCGTAACGATATTATCAATAAGACCTTCCTTCTTCACTTTAAGTATTTTCGTAAAGTAGTCATTGAGGTTACTATTCATCACCAAATCCTCATTGGTATGAGCAACAAAAGAACCTTGATGAGTAACTATGAAACAAGAGGAATGCCCTGAATCAACTCCCCAGTAATATTCATTGTTGTAAATACTATCTACATGCTGAACCAACTCTGTTATCCAATCTAAGGCAATATCTGCGGTCTGTACGGCACAAATCTCTCCTTTTTTATTCACAAGCGGAAGTGAAAAAGTAGTCATTGGAATCTCACCACCACCTTTATCTACATAAGGTTCAGACCACCATCCATCTTTGACCTCAATAGGTTTCTTATACCATTCCTTATTTAAATAATCATATTCTGGCGTATTCAATTGCCTGGTTTTAATCGTATCTCCATCGCGGTAGGCGTATGGTGCAAAAGGTTCCCCTTTTCGAGGTTCAAAATCAGGATTATATGCAACTGCTGCTCCAACAATATTTGGATTCAAACTCAACAGATGTTTTACTGCAAAAAACTCATTGTCGTTTTTCCCCAAACTCCCTTCTACCTCGTGTTTGTTATTTTGTACGGCAATCTCAACAGCAGAGAAAATACTATTAATCTTTTCGCTCGACGCGTTCATCTCCGTCTTATACAAAGCCATGAGCAAGCCAAAGCCAACCCCCCATGTAATGATAAAAATCAAAGCGGATATGAGCGTGAATATGAGGGTAATAGTTCCCACTACACGCCATGTCAGATGATTGGCTATCGAACTCGAAGATTTGAATAATTTAGGTAGTTTCATGCAACTATTTTGAGAGTCTTTCTTATGAATTGCAAATTTAAATAAAAATCTTGAATTATAGACTTCTTATATGAAAAATTGTTAGTTTTTTGTTTTTATCATTTGAAACTTGGATTGATTTCTTTACAAAAAGCACATTTATCTTGACAACTCAAAATATAAGACTCATAATTCGTCTTTTTTTGAATCATCTTGCCATGATTTCAATAATAATGTGTAACTTTGCAAAGAAATAATTATTAAAGATATATATCTACAATATTGTTAACAACGACAAATTGAACTTATGAAAACAAAAGAGCCAATTGTAGCAAAATACAATAACAACCTCATCCCATATCTTAAAAGCTATATTGTGGATAAATTGGAAGAGGAAAACAATCTTGATGTATTAGAAAAAATATATTCCATTATTTCACCTGAAAGCAAAATGTCTTTTGAACAGAAATTCGCACTTGCCAAAGAACAAACAGAAAAGTATTGCCATGAAGAATTGGCAAAGGAACTGGAAGCGGAAGGCTTCATGATAGACAAGCCTTATCCATTTATGGATTCTACTCAAGATTTGGAAGAGGCTATCCAAGACGATGAGAAAGACGAGAATGCACCTCAAGAATGGATAACCAAAATGTTTCCTGAACTACATGTATAAAAATACTTGGGGCAAAAGAGCATTCCGTATCTTTGTTAGACAATGGAGATGGGAAGGTGATAATGTTGGAAAACAAGCAGCGGAGACTATGCGTAAGAATGTGGCAAATGCCATTCTTCGTATTCAACAAATGCCTTCCGTTGGTAGATTGCATACAATTAGTGGAAATAAAACATATCGAATCATACAAACACATCCCAAGAGTTCTCTACTCTACTGGCATAATGAACATGAAATACATATTGTCAGATTCATAATTGCTAAAAAACAAAATATTCAATAATTATCTTTTTCTCCAATTATTTTTGTACTTTTGTATCTCGTTTTAAAATCAAACTCGATTGGTATGAACAGAATGAAGTTTTGGATGCTTGCCGCCATCCTTTTAACCTGCGGCATGAGTGCGCTAACATCTTCTTGCACAAGCGATAAGGTATTTAAGAACGTAGAAGGTGTATTGGAGGAACCAATTGTCAATCAAATGTCCGAGCAAGTGAAGCAAGGGTATGTGAAGGCAATGAAGATTCATCCATTTGATATTATGAATGACTCCGCAAATAGCGTTAACGTATGCGGAATTAGTGAATTAGACGGCGGATTATCTACCGAAGGATATGGCATTATGGTTACCAAGAACGACATCTCTACCACATTTACAGACATCAGAAATACCAGACAACCGCAAGCTTTCTATGACGCAAAGGCAAACACACTTTGGTTGACATCATGCGTAATGGAAGGAACGGGAACCAACGTAGAACAACTTTACAAAATTCAATTTGGCTCCAACGACATAGCTAATATCGCTGATACGATTGAACCTTACCAGATGCAACAAAAAATCTTGGAGCATCTGAAATACTCCGTTGAGGGAGATAAGATTACATTCTTCATCGACGGAAAAGAAATTACATCTGCCACGAATACCGTCAAGGACATGGGCGGATTAGACGATGAGCAACCTATTTGGATTGGCGAGCAGATTAGCTACGACCTCAACAACGGTAATCCACGTGTTTGTTTCACGCCTGGAGTGAAGTTTGTTACGGGTTTGGTGCTCACTTACGACGATATGCCTACTCTTTCGGCAAGCATTCAATTGGCTGAAGACGGTAGTTACGAATTGTCTGACTTCAAAGTTAAGTAAGACAAGGTTAGCGTTGCATCATGCCAATACCATATATTGACATTCAAAACCTGACCAAATCCTTTGGGGCGCAGGTGTTGTTCGAAAACATATCTTTCTCTATCGCCGAAGGACAGAGAGTGGGATTCGTAGCGAAAAACGGTACGGGAAAATCCACGCTACTCTCCGTGTTGACTGGAAAGGAAGGATATGACTCGGGCAAAATCATTTGCAAACGCGACTTAAAGATTGGGTATTTGGAACAATCACCACAATTCGACCCAGAGGAATCGGTGCTTGACGCATGTTTCAACCATCATGGAAACGAAGAACGTGTGCTTCGAGCCAAGCAGATACTTACCCAGTTGAAAATCAAGGACCTTAATCAACCGATGGGGCAATTAAGTGGAGGGCAACAAAAACGGGTAGCTTTGGCTAACGTGCTTATTACCGAACCCGAATTCTTGATTATCGACGAGCCAACCAACCATTTGGATTTGGAGATGATAGAATGGTTAGAAGGATTTCTTTCACGTGGTAATAAAACCCTATTAATGGTTACGCATGATAGATTTTTCCTTGACCGCGTTTGCAATATCATCATCGAACTCGACGACCAACAACTCTACACTTACCGTGGCAATTACAGTTATTATTTAGAGAAACGTCAGCAACGAATAGATTATGCGCGGGCTGAAGTGGAACGTGCTAACAATCTTTATCGTACCGAATTGGAGTGGATGAGACGAATGCCACAAGCACGAGGACATAAGGCACGCTATCGCGAAGAGGCTTTCTATGAGTTGGAAAAGGTGGCTAAACGTAGAATAGAAGAACGCCAAATCCGATTGAAAGCCAATAAAGTATATATCGGTTCGAAGATTTTTGAATGTCGATACGTGTCGAAAGCATTTGGCGACAACGTCATTTTAAAGGACTTTTACTATAACTTTGCCCGATTCGAGAAGATGGGAATCGTGGGCAGCAACGGTACTGGGAAATCCACCTTCATCAAACTCCTCTTGGGTTTGGAACCTTTAGACTCGGGAAAGTTCGACATTGGCGAAACCATTCGTTTCGGTTATTTCTCCCAAGAAGGCCTTCAATTCAACGAACAACAAAAGGTGATTGACATCGTGAGAGACATTGCCGATTACATCAATCTCGGTAATGGCAAACAGATGAGTGCTTCGCAATTCCTGCAATACTTCCTTTTCACGCCCGAGCAACAATATAATTATGTATATAAGTTAAGTGGCGGTGAGAAACGCAAGCTTTATCTCTGCACGGTATTGATGAAGAATCCCAATTTCCTGGTACTTGATGAGCCGACTAACGACCTTGACATTCAGACTTTGCAGGTATTGGAAGAATATCTACAAGACTTTGCGGGTTGCGTGATTGTGGTTAGCCATGATAGATACTTCACCGACAAGGTGGTTGACCATCTTTTGGTGTTCCACGGACAAGGAAACATCAAGGATTTCCCTGGAAATTACACGCAATATCGGGAATGGAAAAGCCTGAATTCCGTTGAGGAAAAGGAACAGAAAAAGGATAATGACAAGCGCGAGAACGTTCAAAAGAAACCGAAAAGGGATGATTCGCGTAGGCGAATGACCTATAAGGAGAGGCTGGAATTTGCCCAATTGGAGAAAGATATTGCCGCTTTGGAAGAAGAACAACACAAGATAGAGGAAGCCCTTTGTAGCGGAAAGTTATCTGTTGATGAACTTACCGAAAAGAGCAAACGATTACCTGCGCTCAAAGACGAAATAGACGAGAAGAGCATGAGATGGCTGGAACTGAGCGAAATAGAATCATGAACACATACAAAACATACATATTCGACTTAGACGGCACATTGCTCGACACATTGAACGACCTTCATGCGAGTTGCAATTATGCTCTTCGCACTCATGGAATGCCTGAAAGAAGTTTGGAAGAAGTAAGGCAATTCGTGGGAAATGGCGTGAAGAAACTCATGGAGAGAGCCATCCCTGATGGATTGGAGAATCCCTTGTTTGAGGAAACTTTACAAACCTTCCGCCAACATTATCTCTTGCACAATTTAGACACCACTCTCCCCTACCCTGGCATTATGGAAATGTTGCAACAACTGAAAGCGCAAGGAAAACGTATTGCCGTGGTTAGCAATAAGTTTTATGCCGCCACACAAGACTTATGCAAGCATTTCTTCGGAGATACGATACAAGTGGCAATCGGTGAGAGGGAAGACATCAAGAAGAAACCTGCCCCTGATACGGTATTGGAAGCGTTGCGCCAACTACAAGTGACAAGACAAGATGCCGTATATGTGGGCGATAGCGAAGTAGATGTTGAAACCGCCCGCAATAGCGGTATTCCTTGCATCAGCGTGTTATGGGGATTCAGAAGCAAATCGTTTCTTCTTTCCCACGGAGCAACCACGTTCATTGAAACGCCAAATGAATTGACAAATTGCAAACATACTGTTTAGCACTCGTAAACATATCGTTTAGCACGCATAAACACCATATTTACGACACCTAAACATATCGTTTACGAAAAGCAAGCATAAGCGCCGATTGGATGAACAAATGACAGATATTGACAAATATTAAATAAATAAGGTACACGTATTCGGAAAAAATATAGTAACTTTGCATCCGAATTTCGAAATTTTATCATTTTATGGCACAAGAAGACGTTTTTAAGAAGATTATAAGCCATTGTAAAGAATATGGTTTTGTTTTCCCAAGCAGTGAGATTTACGATGGACTGGCTGCCGTTTATGACTATGGACAGAACGGCGTTGAACTGAAAAACAACATTAAACAATATTGGTGGAAGAGCATGGTATTGCTTCACGAGAATATCGTGGGTATTGACTCCGCCATTTTCATGCACCCAACGATTTGGAAGGCATCGGGACACGTGGACGCTTTCAACGATCCACTCATCGACAACCGCGATTCCAAGAAGCGTTATCGTGCTGACGTGTTGATTGAAGAGCAAATTGCCAAGTACGACGAAAAGATTCAGAAGGAAGTAGAGAAAGCTCGCAAGCGTTTTGGCGATTCTTTCGACGAGGCTAAATATTTGGAAACATCTCCTCGCGTTGCAGAGACAAAGGCTAAACGCGATGCTTTGCACGCTCGTTTTACTGAGGCTATGCAAGGTCCAGACCTTGAAATGCTGAAGCAAATCATTCTCGATGAGGAAATCGTTGACCCCATTAGCGGAACGAAAAACTGGACGGATGTTCGCCAATTCAACTTGATGTTCTCTACGGAGATGGGCGCTTCTGCCGACGCATCTATGAAAGTATATTTGCGTCCCGAAACGGCACAAGGTATTTTCGTGAACTATCTGAACGTGCAAAAGACGGGTCGTATGAAGATTCCTTTCGGTATCGCTCAGATTGGAAAGGCTTTCCGTAATGAAATCGTGGCTCGCCAATTTATTTTCCGTATGCGTGAGTTCGAACAAATGGAAATGCAGTTCTTCGTGAAGCCAGGTACCGAATTGGATTGGTTCCCTAAATGGAAGCAAACGCGTATGGCTTGGCACCAAGCATTAGGATTTGGCGCAGAAAACTATCGTTTCCATGACCACGAGAAATTGGCTCACTATGCCAATGCCGCAACCGATATCGAGTTCAAGATGCCATTCGGTTTCAAGGAAGTAGAGGGTATTCATAGCCGTACCAACTTCGACTTGTCGCAACATGAGAAGTATTCAGGCAAGAGCATTAAATACTTTGACCCACAAACCAACGAAAGCTATGTTCCTTACGTAATCGAAACATCTATCGGTGTTGACCGTATGTTCCTTTCTATCGTATGCCATTCATACGAGGAAGAGAAATTGGAGAACGGAGAAACACGTGTGGTAATGAAGTTGCCTGCAGCTTTGGCACCCGTGAAATGTGCCGTATTCCCATTGGTAAAGAAAGATGGACTTCCAGAAAAGGCACGAGAGATCGTGGACGAACTGAAGTTCCACTTCAACACGCATTATGAGGAGAAAGACACGATTGGTAAACGCTATCGTCGTCATGATGCCATCGGAACGCCATTCTGCGTAACCGTTGACCACGACACATTGAACGACAATTGCGTAACCTTGCGTTATCGTGACACGATGGAACAAAAGCGTGTGCCTATCAGCGAGTTGCGCGCGCTCATCGAAGACCAAGTAAGCATCACGAGTTTGCTTAAGAAACTTTAATAATATAGAATAGAGAATGAAGAAGGAAGGAACTCTTTTGGAAGCCAAATACCAATGGTCAATGACTAACGGAAGGAGCAATGAAGTGAACCATCGTACAAAAAGAATGTATAGGATGCTGATTTTTGCGGCATTTCTCATTCTTCATTCTTCATTCTTGGTTTCCTGTAGTGAGAGTGACAATAGCGTAGAGGAATACCCCAACTGGAAAGAGAAGAACGAGAACTATTTCAATAATCTCTATACCCAAACTGAACTAAAGGTCGCCAATTACGATAAGGATTGGAAAATCTTAACGAAATGGTCCATGCAAGACAGCATCTCTAAAAGACCATACGACCATATTATCGTTCACGTTTTGAAAGAGGGTACTGGCCACGATTATCCAATGTATACAGATTCCGTAAGGGTTCACTATAGCGGAAGACTTCTTCCTTCTACATCATACCCGGCAGGATTAGAGTTTGATAAATCATATTCTGGAACATTCGACCCAGCTTCTTCTATTCCCAAAACATTCAAGTGTTCTATGCTAACAGATGGTTTTGCAACAGCAATCATGAACATGCGCATAGGAGATCAATGGGAAATATACATTCCATATCAATTGGGATATGGTGTGAATGGTTCTACTGACTCCAATGGAAAAACACTGATTCCTGGTTATTCTACCTTGATTTTCAATGTTACACTCAAGTCTTTCTATAGGGCAAATACAGTTCCTCCAATATTCCAATCAAAGGAATTTAGAGGATGGTTTGAAGAATAATTCTATATATAATATAATAATGTGTGGGATATATCAAGGCGATATATTCCACATTTTTTATGTTTAAAATCGAATTGTGTGCGCACACAATATTTTGACTTATATCAAAAACACCTCTATTTTTACGATATAATGCATAAAAAACTTGTCTGTGTTCGCAAACAGTTGTACCTTTGCATCGTCAAAAGGAACAAAAGAGATCTTTGAGAGAATAGAGTAGAAAGATATAGAAGACTTCAATTTCAATTGGTTTTAGTTATTAGTTAAAAGATTGTATCAGGAAACGTCTCAAGCTGTGAAGCTCAGACAATGTTTAATTTAAAGTAAAGAAAGGATAACAAAATGACACTTACAGGTATTTGTACATTAATGATGATCACTACAGCAGTGATTCTCTTTGTAGACAGGACAACTGAAGAGCGCTAAGCTCAGTCCACATTAAAAAGAAAAAGTAAAAAAATTGATATTCAGGAAACGGCCGCAACGCAAGTTGTAGCCGTTTTTTTGTTTGAAGAGCAAACCAATCGCTTTTACTATACATTAACGAACATATCTTCAATATCCTCACACAACCATCGAATAATTCCACTATGATTTGGCATTTTAGCATAAAAGACTTAATTTTGCATCATCAAAGAACTATATGGCCAAACAAAAGAAAAGCGACATACTACTGGAAGCGATTCGCAATGGAAATCCATTGACTACAGCGGATAAGATGAATCTCATTGTCTCATTGAGTATTCCATCTATATTGGCACAAATCACCAGCGTGTTGATGTTTTTTATTGATGCTTCTATGGTCGGACATTTAGGTGCAGGACCGTCTGCCTCAATTGGATTAGTGGAATCTACGACATGGTTGTTTGGAAGTATTACTTCAGCTGCATCTATGGGTTTCTCCGTACAGGTGGCTCATTTCATTGGTGCAAACGACTTCAAAAAGGCAAGACAAGTTTTTCGTCATGCATTAGTAGCAACCATATTACTTAGTTTGATTGTCGTATTTATCGCCATCGCCATCGCTAAACCTCTTCCCTATTGGTTGGGAGGAGGTGTTGATATTGCAGATGATGCCTCTTTATATTTCATGATATTTGCTTTGGCCGTACCGTTTTTCCAATTGTCCAACCTATCAGGTGCCATGCTCAAGTGTTCGGGTGATATGCGAATTCCAAGTATCATGAGTGTGATGATGTGTATTCTTGACGTGGCTTTTAACTATATATTCATCTTTGTATTCAAGTTAGGAGTGATGGGAGCCGCTATCGGAACAGCTTTAGCAATCTTCATTGGAGCCATTTGTCAAGCATATTTCGCCATCATAAAAAACAAGATTTTAAATCTCAAACAAGACTCCGAACATTTCAAATGGATTTGGGAATATATCCATAATGCCATGAAAATCGGTTCGCCAATGGCATTTCAATCTATATTGATGGGCGGAGCGCAAATCGTTAGTACAATGATTGTTGCACCTTTAGGTAACATTGCCATTGCCGCAAATACATTCGCCATTACAGCAGAAAGCCTTTGTTATATGCCTGGTTACGGTATTGGAGATGCAGCAACCACATTGGTAGGACAAAGCACAGGGGCACGTAGGATAGATATATGTAAGAGTTTTGCGTGGATGACAATCGGTACGGGAATGGCAATTATGGCTTTTATGGGATTACTGATGTATATATGGGCTCCAGAATTAATGGGATTGCTTACACCGATTGAGGAAATCAAGATATTGGGAGCCCAATGTTTGAGAATTGAGGCATTTGCAGAACCCATGTTTGCCGCATCTATCGTAAGTTATAGTGTTTGCGTTGGAGCAGGAGATACGTTAAAACCTGCGATGATAAACCTGTTCAGCATGTGGTGTATTAGGTTAACCTTGGCTGCGTTGCTCGCAAAAGATTATGGATTGAATGGTGTTTGGACTGCTATGGCCATTGAATTATCATTGCGAGGAATTCTGTTTATTATACGCATTTATCGAAAACAATGGATGAAAAAAATGGAACCAGATTATTAATTTATCTAATAAACAACAAATTAGTTATGAATTTTCCATAATTTGTTTGTTAGAATAATATTTTTATTTTATATTTGCGAACTATTTAAAAATTCGTTATCATGAAAAGATTTGTATTTCTTTTGTTATTAGCTTTGTCATGGGGAAAGATTGTTGCTGAAGAATATCCATTCTTAAATATAGAACAAGCAAACGGAACCGTAACAACCTTCGAGTCAATCGGAACTACTTTCACGTTTAAAGACGGAAAGATGACTGTAACACGAAATGGTTCTTCTACCTCCATCTCACTAACCGATTTGAATAAGATGTATTTTTCAACAACATCAGACATTAAGGACATTGATTTACAGGATGATAAACCATTTACCTTAGTCAGTATTACTGGTGTGAAGATCGGTGAATTTGAAAAAATCTCTGACCTTCAAAATCAACTCAAGACTGGAGTTTATATTATCGAAAAAGGAAAACAGAAACATAAAATAGCCATCAAATGAAAAGAATATCCATCATATTTTGCAGTATCTTTTGCGCAACGGTAATCTTTGCACAATCCATGAATGTGAATATAGGTGAAGTAACTTATGTTCACAAAGCTGCTAACACTGGCGAAATGTTGTTCTCTAATGGGACAACACTCACCATAGAAGGAAAGACTTATACGATTTCAGACATCAATGACATCGTAATTGACAACACCACTATTGACAACAATGCGGTAAACATAACTTATAATGGTACATCTGCAAAGGTATTAGTAGCGGGAAATATCGCCAAATTCCTAACAATTACAGCCAATGGTTCTAATATCAGCATCACCCAAGATGCCAACTTAGCTGAAGAAATCACATATTCCTTATCTGGTAGTTCTTCCAATGGCTCTTTCTACATGGATGGAGATTATAAGGCAACTTTGGCTTTGAATAATCTTACCTTGACTAACACGAACGGTGCTGCTATCGATATTGAAAATGGAAAACGTATAGCTGTTGAATTAACGGGTATTAATACTTTAACGGATAGTTCAAATGGCAATCAAAATGCTTGTTTTTATATAGACGGACACCCAGAATTCACGGGAACCGGTTCCTTGATTGTTACGGGAAACACCAAACATGGTATTACTTCAGGTGATTATATGTTGATTGAAAGTGGAACTATCAATGTACAATCTGCCGTTAGCGATGGTCTTCATGTTGAACAATATTTCAAAATGGATGGAGGTAATATTACCATTCAAGCAACAGGAGACGGTATTGATTGCGGATTTAAGGGAGTAAATAAAGGAACCAAGGATACGTATGAAAATAATGGTTTCATCTTTATCAATAATGGAACTCTAAATATCACCTCTACTGGCGATGCTTCTAAAGGATTGAAATGTGACAGTTCTGTTGTCGTAACGGGTGGAAACGTTAATATTACAACAAGTGGTGCTGCATATTATGAAGCTTCCGAGGATGATATTTCAAGTTCATCCGCACTCAAATGCGATGGTTCTTTTACGATGTCTAATGGTACGATTAGCCTTCTTTCTACAGGAATTGGAGGAAAAGGATTAAATTCTACTGGAGACATCAATATATCTGGTGGAACTTTAAGTGCAGTTACCACAGGCAAACGATATAAATATGATAGTGAACTTGACTCCAAACCACAAGGAATCAAGAGTGACGGCAATATCATCTTAAGCGGTGGCAACATTTATTCTGCCGTAATAGATACTAAAGCCACGACATTCAAGACTGATTTTACTTTCAACGCGAATGGTGCAACTATCATGGGCATTGGTGGTAAGGCTGTTACTCCAACAGGTAGTCAAAAATACAAAACATATTCGGGTGCAAGAGTAACAGGAGGACAAACGGTTAGCTATGATGGAATTTCATTTACCGTTCCTTCCTCGTACACTAATACCAGTGCAATGATCTTGGTTTCTTCACCAAGTATGTAAATCTTATTCTACAAAAATAAAAACTCCGTATTCAAGCTCTTTTATGAATACGGAGTTTTTTATTATAATGCGACAAGGGAAATTTCACATCTTAAATATATCTTTTACATAAGGTATTCTCATTAAAATAAAGGCTAAGGAAATATTGATGAAAACAACTAATGACAACAACGTAAAGTAATTTATTATAGATGAGAAATTCAAATATGGCACAAGATACAATAGTTTACTTATAATATATGGATGTATTGCATAAACAGGTAAAAACAAAGATGATAATTCGTGAATTACAGTATTATTCTTAATCTTTTTATTCAAACATGCGACAAATACGGTTATTGCATATAACATACAAAAAATAGAACCAAAGAAAAATTCATTGGCAGTGATATAAGAAACCATAGAAACTTGAAATAAGGTATATATAAAGCAAGCACAGAAAGCAAATTTCCAATTAATAATTTTGAATTTACTCTGATTTAAATTTATATATGCACCTAAGAAAAAAAACATTAACCAATACCATATTCGATATGTCTGTCGTATGTTCTCCCTCTCAAAATCATAAAAAAGATCAAGGATAAAAAAACACAAACTAATTACAACAAGGATTATTAATGACAACCCTAAATACTTAGAATGTATTATCTTTAAAAGTAAAGGCAATGATGCGTAAATAAATATCATTGATGCAAAATACCAATAATGCCACATAATCCCATGTTGGTTAAACCAATTATAATAAGAACGAAGCAATAACAATAAATTACCATTAAAAAAGACATACTCTATAATTATAAACAATGTAGTAGTCTTGAATATAAATAATAATATTCTACTGATTTTCTTAATGGAATAATTAAAATCAGGAATTTTATTAGATAACAAATAACCACTTACCATAAAAAATAATGGAATGGCTATGCACGCAACTCCATGGGTACAACGGTAAAACGTCGTATTAGGAGGTTTTAATAAACCTATATGTAACATTAGCACCATAAACATGGCTATGATTTTAACCAAATCTATGGACAAATTTCTTTTCATAAAATATAAATTATAAGTTCACTATATAACAAATCACATCTACGGCCTGATCAATTGATAAATCTGTAACATCTAAGACCAAGTCATAGTTGCGGCAATCATAACGACTATAGCCTGATAATTTCTTGGTAAAGACATCACGACCTTTATCTACATCTTCCAATAGATTCTCAGCCTCTTCTGCACTAATATTTCTATCCTTCATCAAATTCAGGATGCGTTTTTCCTTAGAGCATTTGATAAAAATATGCATAGAATTTGGTTCATCTCGAAAGAAATGAAAGCCCGAACGTCCTGCTATCACACACGAACTCTCCTCGCCTAATTTCTTGAGAATCTTTTCCTCTGCAGCTTTTAGTTTGGCCGAAGTCAACAATTTACTTTGGTTTTCCATATGAGAAGACACGGAATGGATTTCCAACCTGCTCTGTACCCTATCGTAAATATACGATTTATACAAGTCATCCCAAAAATTGCTTTTCTTAGCTTTTACCTTTTCCAATTCCTTCACGGAAACACCAAATTGCTTCGTCAATCCCTCAACGACAGCCTTGTCATAAAACTTAACATCAAGCCTTTCTGCCAATTTCTCTGCTATCGTTCTTCCCTTGGAACCCAATTCCCGATTAACGGTTATCACAAATTTCTCAGACTTATTCATGGTTTTTATTATTAGGTCAAACACTTTTTGCAAATATAAGCAAAAAAATTTATTCTACAAAATCTTTTGAAAAAGTATTGATAAAATCCATAAAACTATGGTATCTCTACGAGAAACATATTGTTTACGATAGAGATACCATATATTTATCTATTCCATTTGATATGTTTATGAATTTAGAATTCTGCAGTCTTTGGCGTACGTGGGAATGGAATCACGTCGCGGATGTTTTGCATACCCGTAACGAAAAGGATAAGGCGCTCAAAACCAAGACCAAATCCTCCATGAGGACATGTTCCAAATCGTCTCGTATCAAGATACCACCACATATCCTTCATCGGGATATCGCGTCGTTTGATTTCGCCCATCAACTTATCATAATTCTCCTCACGAACAGAACCACCTATAATTTCTCCAATCTGTGGGAAAAGCACATCGGTTCCTTGTACGGTCTTGCCATCTTCGTTTGCTTTCATATAGAAAGCCTTGATGTCTTTCGGATAATTAATCATGATAACAGGTTTCTTGAAATGAGTCTCCACCAGATAACGCTCGTGCTCACTTGCAAGGTCAGTACCCCAAGAAACAGGGAACTCAAATTTGTGACCTTTAGCAACAGCCTCTTCAAGAATCTTAATTCCTTCAGTATAAGGCAAACGAACGAAAGACTCCTTCAACACTCCATTCAAACGCTCCAACAGATTCTTGTCAATCATCTTGTTCAGGAATTCCAAATCATCCTTACAATTGTCAAGAGCCCATTTTACGCAATACTTGATAAAGTCTTCTTCCAAGTCCATCAAGTCTTCCAAGTCGATGAAGGCAACTTCAGGTTCTATCATCCAGAACTCAGCCAGATGTCGAGGTGTATTGGAATTCTCAGCACGGAAAGTAGGACCAAACGTATAGATTTGTCCTAATGCAGTTGCACCAAGTTCTCCTTCCAACTGGCCAGAAACGGTCAAAGAAGTCATCTTGCCGAAGAAATCATCATCATAAATGATTTTTCCATCTTCATCTTTCTGCAAGTCATAGAGATTCTTTGTCGTTACTTGGAACATCTCTCCAGCTCCTTCGCAATCACTTGCAGTAATGATTGGAGTATGGAAATAGAAGAAGCCGTGCTCATGAAAATATTGGTGAATGGCAATGGCCATATTATGGCGAATGCGCATCACGGCGCCAAACGTATTGGTACGAAGACGCATGTGAGCGTGTTGGCGCATGTATTCAAAACTCTGCCCCTTCTTCTGCATGGGATAGTCACTCCCACACAAACCGTAAACTTCAAGGCTTTCGCATTGAATCTCAGAAGTTTGTCCTGCACCTTGACTCTCTACTAATGTACCAATGGCAGAAATACATGCTCCTGTTGTTACTTGCTTCAACAATTCAGCATCGAACTTCGTAGGATCAACAACAACTTGTATATTCTTGATTGTTGAACCATCATTCAAAGCGATGAAATCAACCGCCTTACTACTACGATGGGTTCTAACCCAACCTTTTACATTTATTTTCGTACCGAAGTCATTACTTTGCAAAGCATCAACGACCTTGGTTCTACGAATAGTATCTTTCATAATTATGTATATTCAAATAATCTGTTTTATTCAAAAGCTCCCATGCGAAGCATGTCAACTTCCTTCTCAGTTAAATAACGCCAATCACCGCGACGAACGTTCTTCTTTGTAAGTCCAGCAAACTGAACACGATCAAGTTTCACTACACGATAACCAAGACTTTCAAATATACGACGAACGATACGATTCTTGCCACTATGGATTTCAATTCCCACCTGACTCTTATCGCGCTCATCTGCATATTCAATGGCATCAGCCCTTACTTCACCATCTTCGAGTTGTACTCCATCAAGAATCTGTTGTAAGTCATGTGCCGTAACCTTTTTGTCCAAGAAAACATGATATATCTTTTTCTTTAAGAACTTAGGATGTGTAAGTTTACTTGCGAGATCGCCATCATTGGTCAAGAGTAACACACCTGTCGTGTTTCTGTCAAGACGTCCAACTGGATAAATACGTTCTGGACATGCACCTTTCACCAAGTCCATTACGGTAGTGCGTTGTTGTGGATCATCGCTTGTCGTTACGCAATCCTTGGGTTTATTGAGAAGTACGTATACTTTCTTTTCTAATTTCACCAATTGGTCATGGAATTTCACCTCATCCGTGCGTTTTACCTTTGTTCCGAGTTCTGTTACAATTTCACCATTTACGGAAACTACTCCTGCCATGATAAAATCATCTGCCTCTCTACGAGAACAAACACCTGCATTGGCCAAGAATTTATTCAAGCGGAGTGATTCATTGGGATCAACATATCCTTCTCCATAATCTACGCGTCTCTTCATGTTAAACTTGGGAGCGGGAGAGAATGATGGACGTTGGCGATTGTTATTTGGTTTATAGCCACCTTGCTGACGAGGTTGATAACCAACTTGTTGACGAGGTTGATAACCGCCCTGCTGACGGGGCTGATATCCTCCTTGTTGACGAGGTTGATAGCCACCCTGACGGGATTGATAGCCACCTTGTTGACGAGGTTGATAGCCACCCTGACGAGATTGATAACCACCTTGTTGACGAGATTGATAACCGCCCTGCTGACGAGGCTGATAACCATCTTGTTCCCCATCGTTAAAACGAGGACGATAGCCACCCTGTTGACGAGGTTGATAACCACCTTGGTTGCCATCGTTGTAACGCGGACGATAACCACCTTGTTGACGCGGTTGATAGCCACCCTGTTGTTGGTTAGCGTTAAATCTTTGACGATAAGGGTTTCTCTGTTGTGTTTCATTACTCTGATGAAGTTTCTCACCAAATCCTTCGGGGCGGAATCCTCCATCATCATCAGGACGATTTGCAGGATACGCACGCGATACATGAATACGTGGTCTTTGCGATCTTCCTGTTGGTTGATACTCTTTTTGATAATTTCCAGACGACTTGTAGCCTTCACGACCACCTTCTTTTTGTCCTTCAGATTGTTCTTGAGCTCTGTTTTCTAATTCTGAATCCATAGTAACTTTCTTCATTTTGGCCTCACGGCCAGATTAATAATATAATATTTAAATTCCTGTATAATTTGTCGGTGTAATATTCTTCAATTCTTTCTTAATGTCATCATTTACATTCAATGTGTCGATAAACTCATGAATGGTTTCCTTTGTCATCTTCTTGTTTGTTCGCGTCAATGCTTTTAATGCCTCGTATGGATGAGGATAGCCTTCGCGACGAAGTATGGTTTGTATCGCTTCTGCCACTACGGCCCACGTATTCTCAAGGTCGAAAGCCAATTTCTCTTCATTCAAAATTAACTTTCTCAATCCTTTCAACGTACTTTGCATCGCGATAATACCATGACCAAGTGGTACGCCCACGTTGCGGAGTACGGTAGAATCGGTAAGGTCGCGTTGCAACCTACTTACGGGCAATTTCTGTGCCAAGAATTCCAAGATAGCATTCGCAATTCCAAGGTTGCCTTCGCTATTTTCGAAATCGATTGGGTTAACCTTGTGAGGCATCGCACTTGAGCCAACTTCTCCTTGTTTGATTTTTTGCTTGAAGTATTCCATGGAAATATACATCCAGAAATCTCTGTCAAGGTCAATTATAATGGTATTAATACGACGGATGGCATCAAAAATTGCACCCAAGCAATCGTAATTACTGATTTGAGTAGTATATTGTTCACGCTCTAATCCAAGTTTATCTTTAACGAATTGATTTCCGAAAGCTCTCCAATCGTAAGTTGGATAAGCCACATGGTGGGCGTTGAAATTACCAGTTGCTCCACCAAACTTGGCTGTCATCTTGCACGACTTTAAAATAGACAATTGTTCAGTCAACCTATATACAAACACCATAATTTCCTTACCCAAACGTGTGGGGGAAGCTGGTTGTCCGTGAGTCTTTGCTAACATAGGGACGTCTTTCCATTCATCTACGAACTGTTGTAATTGAGCTATCAGTTCCTCTATTTGGGGAACATACACCTCATTAAGCGCGTCTTGGATAGACAAAGGAACACTTGTATTGTTAATATCTTGAGACGTTAGGCCAAAATGGATGAATTCTTTATAAGCTTCTAAGTTACCTATCTTGTCGAATTCCTCCTTAATATAATACTCCACGGCTTTCACATCGTGATTCGTAACAGACTCTATATCTTTTACGCGTTGAGCGTTCGAGACATCAAACTTACGATATATATCCCTTATCCTTTCAAACAAAGACTTATCAAAAGAAGCCAATTGTGGCAAAGGCAATTCACACAAAGCAATGAAATACTCTATTTCCACACGTATCCTATAACGGATAAGCGCATATTCAGAGAAATAATCGGCCAACTTGCTCGTCTTATTTCTGTACCGCCCATCGATAGGCGAAATTGCCGTTAACAAATCAAGAAACATAGCTAATACTTATTAAGGTTGCAAAGTTACGAATAAAAAAGATACTACGGAAATGATTTGCATTATAAAAACTTAAAACGACATAATTTAGAAAGAATATGTAATAAAAAAAAGAAATCCTGCAACTCTTTCGACTTGCAGGATCTTGTAGTGGGCGTTGACGGATTCGAACCGCCGACCCTCTGCTTGTAAGGCAGATGCTCTAAACCAGCTGAGCTAAACGCCCGTTGCTCTTTAAAAGCGAGTGCAAAGATAAGGAGTTTTTTTGTAACCACCAAATATTTGCACCGCTTTTTTACATTTTTTATAACTTATAGAGGTCATTTGCCGCTAAAAGATCCACTTTCTTCTTTTCAAGGAGTTCTTCACACGCTTGCAAGTCAGATGGGCGAATCACTACATTGGCATAGGTTCCACAACTGAACGAATACATATATTCAATAAATACGCCATTATCCGACAAATATTTTAAGACAACAGCCAAAGAACCCGACACGTTTGGACACGTGAACCCTATCACATCTGTAACCTTAACGGCAAACCCAGCGTTTTTCAAGGCTAAACATGCTTTATCGGGATCGGAAACGATACATCTAAGAATGCCAAAATCACTATTATCGGCAATACTCATTGCAGATAAGTTAATGTCAGAAGCACCAAGCACCTCCGTTACTTCTGTAAGTCTTCCAGACTTATTCTCTAAAAATATGGATAATTGTTTTGCTAACATATATTTGGATTTTTAAAAATGCGATTATCAAATTATAGCACACGATTGTCGATAACGCGCTTAGCCTTACCAGTACTGCGCTCAATGCTCTTGGGTTCAACGAGCAAAACCTTGAAGCCAATTCCGATAACGCTACGCAATTCGCCTTCGAGTTTTTTCTGCAACTTAACCATCTGAGCCATTTCATCACAGAAGTATTCCTCCTTCACTTCCACTTTCAGTTCTGCGGTATCCGTATTGTTCACACGGTCAACCGTCAACAGATAGTGTGGCTCAAATTCCTTCAGGCTCAAGATAACTGCCTCTATCTGGGTTGGGAATACGTTGACACCTCTCAAGATAAGCATATCGTCACAACGTCCCAAGATACGATCCATGCGAACCAACGTACGACCACATTCACATTTATCATAATGCAAAGCCGTCAAGTCGTGCGTACGATACCTAAGCAATGGCATTCCTTCCTTGGTTAAATGGGTAAAGCACAATTCACCAAGTGTTCCTTCAGGCAATTGTTCTCCCGTTTCTGGATCAACGATTTCAGGATAGTAATAATCCTCATTAAGATGCGTTCCATGTTGGCATTCGCATTCAAAACCAACTCCAGGACCAGCTATCTCACTCAATCCATAAAGGTCGTATGCCTTAATTCCCAATGTAGTTTCCAACTTTTTACGCATGTTTTCTGTCCATGGTTCTGCACCAAAAGCACCAATACGCAACTTAAACTCTTCAACGGGATAGGGCGATTCTTTCATCGATTCACCCAAATACATGGCATATGATGGCGTACAGCACAAAGCCGTAGCTCCGAAATCATGCATTAACGTTATTTGTTTATTCGTATTACCAGACGATATAGGGATAACGCTCGCACCGATATTAGTAGCTCCTTCATGTGCACCTAAACCTCCAGTAAAGAGTCCATATCCATAGGATATCTGGAAAATGTCTTTTTGAGAAGCACCATACGCGACGAAAGCACGCGAAAGGGCTTCCGTCCAAGTAGATATGTCTTTTCGAGTATAAAGAGCAACCACAGGTTTACCCGTAGTTCCTGAAGATGCATGAATTCGCACGATTTGACTCATAGGCACAGCTGCCAATCCAAAAGGATAATTATCACGCAAATCCAACTTGTTGGTGAATGGCAATTTCACGATGTCATCGATGTCATGGATATCATCAGGAGAAACATCCATCTCTTGCAACTTTTTCCGATAGAAAGGTGAATTATGATAAACGTAATTTACCATCTTTCTCAGTCTAATACTCTGGACTTCACGAAGTTGTTCGCGGTCCATACACTCCATAGTCTCATTCCAAATCATTTCTTAGAGTTTTATTGATGAATCCATGACGCAAATTTACTAATAAAAAATCAGAATGCAAAACATAAACGAAAAAATATAACAATACGTAAGCAAAAACGCATTTTCACCTATTATTGTCATTAAATCTCATGTTATCACTAAAAACAGGAGTAATATAAAACAAGAAAGGTGCCCATTAAACAGGACACCTTTCTTATATAGAAATAAATGATTATTATTTCTTGAGTTCAACAGTTGCACGACGGTCGAGGTTGATTGGAGAAAGGATAGCAACACCACCCTTAGCTGCGGTTTCAATCTTATCGCGGCTTACACCCATCTTAACGATTTCGTTAGCAACTTGCTCAGCACGCTTTTCAGACAACCATTGGTTGTGGTCAGCCTTACCAGTTGCGCTATCAGCATAACCAGTTACGAGCAAACCTGTGTTCTTCTCCTTAGCAACGTTAACAAGGTTCTTAACGTCAACGAGGTCAGCTGCATAAGAAGGACCATTGTTTGTCTTGTTGAGGTAGAAGTAAACTGTTACAGGAACAGCTACGAATTCCTTAACTGCCTTTGGAGTCTCTGCTGCCTTTTGGTTAGCAAGGAGGTTTTTCAAGCGAGCGTTCTCAGCGTTAGCATCGTTCAACTGTGCATTGAGAGCATCGATTCTTGACAAGAAGTCAGCCTTGATTCCCTCTACGTCAGGCACTTTGTCCCAAGAAGCTTTTCTACCAAGGTTGAATGTCAAACCAACTTCACCATAGAGATAGTTGTCCTTGTTCTGCCATCCACGCTCTGTGTGATGTTGCCAAACACCATCAGCATCAGACTCTTGACGGTTGTAACCAACTTCAAGATTCAAGGCTACACGGTTGCTCAAACGGAATTGGTTCAGCAAACCTGCACTCAGTTGCATTGCATAAACGTCATAAGACATGTTACGTGTGATACCACCACCAATGAATGGAATGAAACTCCAAACACGGTTAGGATTGTAGCCACAGAACATGTTGCTTAAGTTGAACAGAACATGCTCATTCAAAGTCCAGAATTTTGACTTGCTACTTTGGTTCTTACCTAAAGCTGGGTTAACTGTCTTACCCCAAATACCTTGTAATTTAGTACGGAGTCCGAGACCAGGAGTAAACCACTTACCAACAGCGATAGCAGCACCATGACTGTTACGGAATGACTTGAAAGGACTCTTGTCATTGTCAATTGCACTATTATGCTCCTCGTTTGAATAGAACACATTGTAGTTGTAACCTACCTGGATAAACCAATTGCTCCAGAAGGAATTTGTTGCTACACTATACTTCAGTGTAGGATCGTCTTGTGCCATTGAGGCCATTGAGACGCCGGCGAAAGCCAAAACAATTAATAATTTTTTCATAACTTATAAATTATTTTATATATAAAATCATTCTTCCCTATGGGTCTAATCGAGTACAAAATTAGCAATTATTTTTATAATCCACTATTTTTTTAAAGAAAAATATCATTTATCGGCCAAAAAAGTAACATTTCTACTATTAATTCTTAAAAAAACATGAATTAACCCTCGTTTTTTTGCATATCTTTCCCATTTTATCCCAACAAATGTTCAATCTCTTGTTGTTTCAAAATACACAATATATTTCTGCCTTCAGGTGTAAAATTCATGTTAGAACAAGCAAAAAGTCCATTCACGATATTATCCATCTCATCATTATTCAAGACCTGCCCATAAGGGATAGCCGTATTTCGAGCGAGAGTCAATGCAACCACTCGATTTATTTCATCCTTTACGCTTGCTCCATTTTCACTTGCCGTATTGAGCATGTCATGCATCAACGAAACGACATTAGTATCTATTGCATCAGAGGGAACAGCCACGATAGCATAATTGCCATTTCCCATGTCTGTGATTTCAAAGCCCAAATATGTGAGTTCCTCCCAAACTCTCTTCAATACCACTTGTTCTGAAGCAGACAACTGGAACACTTCAGGAAACAATACCTTTTGGGAAGTTCCTTGATGATTATTGAGTGTTCCAAGATACTTTTCAAACAACATCCGAACATGTGCACGATGTTGGTCAATAATCATCAATCCGGATTTCACAGCTGTCATAATATATTTTCCCTTATATTGATAATGAACGGGCGATACATCTGAAATCAAGTCATTACCTGATTGGTCTTCTATCTCATCATCAAACAAATTCGTTTCCTCTTGAGATTGCGTTTCCAATCCTTCATATAAATCTTCCCAATGATTTACGGAAGACGATGAAGGTCGAGATTTCGATGAAGTAAACGGATTGTATTGCGGATTATATTTCACATATGGCGCAGAAGATCCATTTTGTCCGTCAAACAAAGGAATATCGGGTTTACCTTGAATGTCAAAATCAATGGAAGGAACATTATTGAACAAACCAATAGCCTCTTTTACAGCTGCTGTTAATATCTGCCAAATAGCTTGTTCGTTTTCAAACTTGATTTCCGTCTTTACGGGATGAATATTCACGTCTATGTCTGATGGAGACACATCGAAATAAATGAAAAACGGCACTTGCTCTCCAACAGGAATCAATCTATCGTAAGCATTCATGACTGCCTTGCTGAAGTAGGGATGCTTCATATACCTGCCATTTACGAAGAAATACTGACGAGTATTTTTTTTCCTCGCCGACTCTGGTTTTCCTACGAATCCAGAAATCTTACACATCGTGGTTTCTACAGATATTGGAAGTAAGTCTTGGTTCATTCTCTTCCCGAAAACATCCAAAATACGTTGTTTCATATTCCCTGGTTTGAGATTGAACATCTCCGTACCATTACTATGAAACGTAAAGGCAACGTTGGGATAAACAAGAACGATACGCTCAAAAGCAGTTAAGATATTACTTAATTCCGTAGAATTAGATTTCAAGAACTTCCTACGTGCGGGTACATTAAAGAACAAGTTCTCTATCTTAAAATTACTTCCCACCGCACACGCACATGGTTCTTGTCCTGTGAATTTAGAACCAGAAATAGAAAGATGAGTACCTACGTCTTCACCTTCTTGTCTTGTATACAACTCTATTTGAGCAACTGCAGCTATCGAGGCGAGCGCTTCACCACGAAATCCCATGGTCTGCAATGCAAATAAATCGTTAGCTTCACGAATCTTAGAAGTCGCATGGCGTTCGAATGCCAATCGCGCATCTGTTTCAGACATACCAATACCATCATCTATCACTTGTATAGAAGTGCGTCCTGCATCAACGACCAACACATGAATGGTCTTAGCACCTGCATCAACGGCATTTTCCACCAACTCTTTCACAACGCTTGCCGGTCGTTGTATCACTTCACCAGCAGCAATTTGATTGGCCACGGAATCGGGCAATAATTGTATAATATCGCTCATCTCACCTCTGAGTTTTAGGTTTCTTTATGGTATTGTCTGAGATATCTTGGTCATCTAACGACTGCAATGGTGCAGCATGACGCTCTACTACCTTCAACTTTGCCTCTTCACTTTTGCCTCGCCATGCAAAAATGTCGTATTTATCTTTCGGTCGGATATCCTCAAGCCATACAAACTGAGGCAACAACAATTTCGCGGGAGGAATTTGAGTTAGTGGATACCACGTTCCCGTTGCCGCAGGCATCCAAATTTTCTCCAATTTCCTTTCTGGAGAAAAAAACATCTTCAACGTATCCGTTTCGGTGTAGTTCATCACCATAATAGAAGAATCTTTTTCCTCAATAGGATAATACACCGTACATACATTACCGATACTTATCGCATGGCGAATGACTCCATTGTCAAAAAACGCCTTCATCTCTTTAGAAGATATTTGGTCGTAATGTTGTTCATTGTCAACTTTCTCTATCGACAACGCCTGTCCTATAACGTGCGCCATTCGAACGGTAGAGTCGTTCATGTAAACACGTATTTCCTCACCCAACAACTGTCTTCCCATATTCCAGACAATAGGGTCTTTATACATGGTCATGCATGAATCTTGGGAATTAAACATCAACGAATCGCATACTGCTTGAACATCCGTTCTATACGCGCGAACCTTATTATAACAATATACCTTACGGTAAACGGAATCAGTATTGATATTGTACGTAAATATCTTCATTGAGTCGCTATGCATGAATAGCGTATCTTTCTGAGAATAATCCTTAACAAGTGCATCTATCGTTGCAAAGCCATAACCAGTTTTTTCATTGTACGTCAGATGTCCACATTGCAACTCATTCTTATTGAGATTGTCCACATAAACAACATTTCCGAATCCTTCACTTTGTCCTGTCTTGTCGTCATAATACAAACTATCTCCCGTAATGGTCTTTTGGTCATTAACTATCGTTGACCTTCCATACATTTGCGCTTGGTCAGTATTTGTATTAAAATACCCATCGTCGGTATCTATCACACTTTTCCCTTGCGTAATTTTTGATGGACCGACAACATGAGCAGTTGAAGATTTCGTATCATAATACAATGTATCTGTCGTAATGAGTCTTTCTCCATTGGTTAATCTGACGTTGTAGTAAAATACGGCTTCTCTTAATTCGGTATTATATTCACCCCAATCAGAACTCAACTTATCTTTTCCGTCTATCAAGCGACCTCCTTCAAAGAAATAGGCATTGTTGTAGAGTCGGTCATAATCAAGGCTGTCCGTATAGAGTGTTTGCCTACGATGCTTGAGCACCACGTCTTTGCGCGCACGCATCATTTGTTCTTGTCCGTCATAATCACCATGATCACAATCCAACGACAAGGTGTCTCCTTGTTTGTAATGAACATGTCCAAAAGCCTTGACAGAATTCAATTCTTGATAAAAATAGGCACTATCGCATGTGAGCGTAGCACCTTGATGACGAAAAGAGACTTTACCTTTAACAATCTGCGCTGGCGGATAAGTGCCATAGGCATTGTATCGTAATTCATCAGCGTGAATCAGATACACACGATCATCTTGCTTCACTTTCTTTTTAGCAGAAGAGATTGTCAACAATCCACAACCTCCTAAGCATAATAACAGGATAAGTAATATCCTATTACGCAAGACATATCGGTTTATCTGATTCCCCTCTGTCATTTCACCCAACCTTGGTATTCAAACTTACAATCCTTATATCGGTCGTTCATGCGCACGTAGGTATGTTTGATTTTGTCTACTACCCAATCGTGTAATGCCTCTTGACGACGTTTATTCAACACGACTTCCCTCATCACCTGGAAATCTTCAGTGATAGTTGCCTTATGTCCTTCTATCCTACTCTTCAACTTCACGATGGCACAAGTGGTTTTTCCCCTGCTGTCTATCATCTTGAAGGGTTGCGATATTTGATTCACTTTCAGGGTATCTACCACACGAGCAATCTCTGTTGGCAAGTCTTTCATCTCAAACTTTGAAGTACGTGTTCGAGATGTCGCACTTTCAATCATGTTCGACATCAAACCCTTATTGTTACGAGTATCTTTGTCATCGGAAATCATCGTTGCACCATCCTCAAAAGTAAACTTTCCTTCACGGATATCACTTGCGATGGAATCCAATCGTGCCAATGTTTGGTCGATTACCTCGTATGATGCCTTTGGCTTCAACAAGATATGGCGCACGTTTACCTTATCTCCACGTTTGTCAATCAACTGAATGATGTGGAAACCGTATTCCGTCTCAACAATCTTGGAAATCTTCTTGGGATCAGTCAAGTTGAAAGCAACGCTGGCAAAAGCAGGGTCTAAGATTCCTCGACCCGTATATCCCAATTCACCACCTTGACGTGCGGAAACGGGGTCTTCTGAATACATACGCGCAAGCGTCGCAAAGGTTGTCTCACCTTTATTTACACGTTCGGTAAACTCACGCAACTCGTCTTTCACACGATTGATTTCGTCGATGGGAATACGTGGTTGTTGCGTTAAAATCTCTACTTCCACTTCAGTAGGAACAAACGGGATACTATCTTCGGATAGATTCTTGAAATAATTACGGACCTCGGCAGGTGTTACGGAAATGTCTTCAACCAGTTTTTCGCGCATCTTCTGCACCAATTTACTGTTCTTGAATTCGTCGTGCATTTCCTCACGCATCTGTTGAATAGTCTGCTTACGGTACTCCTCCAATTTCTCCTGTGAACCAATGAGTTGCACCCAATGGTTAATCTGGTCGTCTATGCCTTGCGTGATTTCCGATTCGGTCACTTCTATGGAGTCTATGGCTGCTTGATGCAAGAACAATTTCTGCACCGCCATTTGTTCGGGAATAGAACAATCAGGGTCTCCCTGCCATCTTACTCCTTCGGCTTCGCTTTGCAATCGCATCGCCTCCACGTCTGATTTCAAGATAGGCTCATCACCCACCACCCAGATAACTTCATCGATAACACTTGTTTCTGGAATGACGGGAGCTTTTTCCTCTACTTTCGTAGAGTCGCCACCTTCGTTGACGATAGGAATACGATGGGCATTTGCACTCATTCCCACTACCAGCGAGAGAGCGACAAAGCCGAGAAACATTTTGAAACCTTTATTCATTGAGTCTTATATTCTGGGTATAACCCTATCTTTCTAATGTTTGTTTACAGTCTTCAATACTGATTCATCTACTTCTACGGGATATCTGCGACGCAAGTTTGCTACCCATTCCTTCTCGAGTTCCTCTTGATAATCAGCCAACACCTGGCCACGAACATCGGTGTATTCCTGTGGAGCTTTCAACTTCTTTCCGTAAACCGCATCAATGGGAAAATCCTTTACAGCCTTGGCGGTGGTGTCTTTCTTAAATACTTCCTTGTCAATCAGTGCGTTATCACCTTGCTTAAAGATTCCTTTCTCTACGCGAATACGAAGGATAGAATCGTTGTTGAACGTCTTACGCAACACGTCTGCCCACTTGTCGAATGATATATTCTTTACGGCATTCTTCACGGCCTTAACGTCAGCGGCGTCTTTAACATGATAAGCGATTCCCTTGAAACGGGGAGCATCCCACTTATATTTCTTTTTGTTCTTCTTGAAGTAGCTAGCCAATCCTGCTTCATCCTTGGCTGCCTTATCCCATACTGTGGCATTGCTGATTTCATACAACAACAATCCGTCATGGTATTCTTGGATAAGATATTTCAAGTCCATGTCTTTAGCAACCATCTCATCGGTCTTGGCATCAAGCAATTGTTCTTTGGTTACTTCCTCTGCCTTGGCTATTTCATCTATCTTTTGGTCAATGATATGTTCTCTCAACTGACGTTGTTCGATAAATTGCAAGATGTCTGCGTGAACGGAATCGTAAGGGAAGAAGCTACCTTTATCAATCACCTTAATAATATGATAACCTGCCTCCGTGAGAACTGGTTCACTCATTTCGCCCTTATTCAATTGGAAGAGAGCCTTTTCAAATGCTGGCAATGTCTGTCCTTTAGTCAACCATGGCAATTCGCCACCGTTTCTTGCAGATTGCTTGTCGTCAGAAAGTTTCTTTGCCAACTCCGCGAAGTCTGCACCTTTCTTCAACTCATTATAGATAGAGTCGATGCGAACCTTTGCAGCATCCTGTTGCTCTTGCGTAGCTTTCTGTCCCAACAAGAGAAGAATGTGAGAAGCCTTCACCATACCGCCCATTGAATCAATGCGCGTTTGTGTTTCCTTGTATATCTTCTGTGCTTCCTTTTCCACGTCTGCGTCAGTGATGAAAGCAGGACGGATTTGTTGGTCGCGATACGACGTAAACTCATCCTTGAATGTCTTCAATGTATCTAAGTGTGCGTCTTTGGCAGCCTCAACCTTCAACTTATAATTGACAAACAAATCAACATATTCCTCTACGCTCTTCTTATCGATAACTCCTTCAGAATTGTTCTTGTTATAGGAATACTCGAATTCTGACCTATTAACAGGTTGGCCGTTAATCTTCATGATGACAGGGTCTTCTTGGGCGAAGATTGTCATTGGCAACAAGGCGAAAAGCAATGAGAAAACCAACTTTTTCACTTGTACTTGATTAATCTTGTTATTCATTGTCTTGATTATTATATTCTTTTGATGTAATATACATGTCGATTACTCTGGTCTTGAATAATTGGGAGCCTCACTGGTAATGGTAATATCATGAGGATGACTCTCCATGACACCGGCATTGGTGATGCGAACAAACTTAGCATCATGCAATTGTTCGATGCTGGATGCTCCGCAATAACCCATACCTGAACGTAAGCCACCTACCAATTGATAGATAACTTCTTGTACGGTTCCTTTATAGGGTACGCGTCCAGCGATTCCCTCGGGTACCAATTTCTTTACGTCCTTGGTTCCACTTTGGAAATACCTGTCCTTTGAACCGTTTTCCATGGCTTCCAGCGAACCCATTCCACGATAACTCTTAAACTTACGACCGTTGAAGATGATTGTATCGCCAGGACTTTCCTCTGTTCCTGCAACGAGAGAACCAATCATCACGCAACTACCACCTGCGGCAATCGCCTTAACAATATCTCCAGAGTAGCGTAAGCCACCGTCTGCAATCAATGGAACATCTGTTCCCTTCAATGCGTCATACACATCATAAACAGCACTCAATTGCGGAACGCCAACGCCAGCTACCACACGCGTCGTACAAATACTACCAGGACCAATGCCGACCTTAATCGCATCGGCTCCATTTTCTACCAACAACTTGGCTGCATCACCCGTTGCCACGTTTCCAACAACCACGTCAACATGGGGGAATGCTTCTTTCACTTCTCTGAGTTTTTCAACCACTCCCTTAGAATGACCATGAGCGGTGTCAATGACGATAGCGTCAGCACCAGCGTCTACCAATGCCTGCGCACGGTCGAGTGTATCTACCGTAACACCAACACCAGCTGCAACGCGCAACCTTCCCTTCTCGTCCTTGCAAGCCATCGGTTTGTCCTTGGCTTTCGTTATGTCCTTGTATGTAATCAATCCTACCAAGTGGTTGTCTTTATCCACCACTGGCAATTTCTCAATCTTGTTTTCTTGCAATATCTGTGCGGCGGCGGCCAAATCAGTCTGTTGATGTGTAGTAACAAGATTCTCGTGTGTCATCACGTCATCTATCTTCCTATCCAATCTACGCTCGAAGCGCAAGTCTCTATTGGTAACGATACCCACCAAGCAATTATTCTCGTCAACCACGGGAATACCACCGATGTGATAGTCGCGCATCATGTCAAGTGCATCTTTCACGGTACGTCCCATGCGAATAGTTACTGGGTCGTAAATCATACCGTTCTCAGCACGTTTCACGATAGCCACCTGACGTGCTTGCTCTTCGATGGACATGTTTTTATGAATCACGCCAATACCACCTTCGCGTGCAATGGCAATCGCCATCGCCGACTCCGTTACCGTATCCATAGCGGCAGTAACGAACGGTACGTTCAGTACGATATTGCGGGAAAACTTGGTTGTCAACTCTACCGTCTTGGGTAGTACTTCTGAATAAGCGGGTATTAAGAGGACGTCGTCAAACGTAAGACCGTCCATCACAATTCTATCTGCAACAAATGACGCCATATTACATTTTTATTTATTGCGTGCAAAATTAGCACAAAAATTCCACATAGCACCCCATTTTAGGTGATTTTCTACCTAAATTAATGCAATTTAGTGTGTTTTTAAGTTTATTTGTCTACTCTTTCAAGCGTTCGTTTCCGCATATTCCATCAATATCTGCACGATACGCTCTGCGGAACGACCATCCCAACGGTCGGGCAAATTGCCTTGCTTCCATTCTCCAAGCACCATTTTCCTCACGGATTCACCCAACAATTCGGCATCTTCGCCCACAAGCACATTAGTACCAACCTTCACCGTCTCGATATGTTCGGTATAACTGTTAATCGTAATGCATGGAACACTATTGAATGTTGCTTCTTCTGCCACGTTTCCAGAGTCGGTAATAATACCACAAGCATGAGCGGTCAACCAACCAAACTCTAAATAAGATAAGGGAGGGATTGTTTTAAATGAAGAATGAAGAATGAAGAATGAAGAATCTTTTTTCGTTTCAGGACACGATGCGCCAGCCGATTCTTCATTCTTCATTCTACATTCTTCATTTATAATTTCGGCTACGCTTTCGCGTAATGGGGCATAGATGGTTTTGCCTTGCGCATTGTCAACCATGGCTTTCAACATACGGGAGAGGTTGGCGCGGTCAGCCATCAACGCCTTTCTGTTTAACGTAAACACCAAATAACCATTCTTTTCGTCTTCCTCGGTGATAAACGACGGTTTCTTCAATCGTGGTAAATTGAAGCGCAACGTATCCATAAGGATATTGCCAACCATATATATCTTCGACAATTCCGCACCTTCTCGCATGGCTATGCTATTGCTTCCCATTCCTGCGGTAAAAAGTAAATCACTCAAGCCATCAATCACCAAACGGTTTATTTCCTTGGGCATCTTAATATCGAACGAACGAGTGCCTGCAACGATATGTGCCAACGTAATTCCTTGCTTCTTGGTTACGATAGCAGCAGCCATCGTGGAAGCCAAATCGTCTACCACAATCACCACATCGGTTTTGTTTGCTTGTAAATACCGTTCAAACAACGACATAACTTGTCCCGTCAATTCGTTCAGGTTCTCGCAATCCACCGCAAGATATACGTCGGGCTTGTCTATCTGCAAGTCCTCGAACAACGAAGGTTCCAACGTGGGATCATCTTCTTTTCCCGCGTAAACCAAACGATATTGTATGTCGCGCCCATGGCGTTCCGCATTTTTGATTGCCCTAACGATGGGAGCCACCTTGATGAAGTTTGGTCGTGCTCCCGTAACAATACATATATTCATTATAATCAGTTTTTGCCATGCAAATATAACGAAAATTGTTGAGATACAAACATGAGTGGGCGCTTTTTTATGAATGGAAATCAACAAATGATAAAGTTATTGCTTTCACGAATAAAGTTTGAAGGAAAGAATGTCAAGAAAAAGTAGAAAAAAGGACTTAAAAAACGGCATTATTTCCAACCAACCTTTACCTCGGTGCTAAAAATTGCCACTTTTTCGCATTTTTATAATCAACTAACATTCAACATATTACAAAATAACGAATAACATTAGCCTCTAAAAAACATTGCTTTTTCTCTCAAAAACATGCCTTTTTAGGCTCCACAAAGCATATATGGTTCATCCGACATTTCGAGTGATATAATGACAAGATAATGAAGAAAACCGCTGAACATTTTGTATATTTGAATAACCACAAACAAATGTACACATAT
>OMWI01000022.1 GCA_900314715.1 uncultured Prevotellaceae bacterium
TGGGGACGAAAGAGCCAGCGGGATTTTCGTCCCTTTTTCATGCTCCTTGCTCACTTACTCCTTTAACACATTCGTTGCGTTATTAATTTGAATCCTGCGCAAAAATGACGTGTTTGCCATCTTTGCCCCTTAATAACGATAAATAACGGATAACAAGAACTACTATTTCAACGAGATCTTATCAACGGTTTCTCTCTTCTTTTCATTGACAAGGTCTGCATAAATCTGAGTGGTATAAACGTTCCTGTGAGTGAGCATCTTTGATACGGTATAGATGTCGGTTCCGGCTGCTATCTGGAGTGTAGCGTAGGTATGTCGAAAGCAGTGGAAAGTAATGTGCTTGTTGGTGATACCTGCATCAGCCACCCATTTCTTCAATGGCCCTTGCGTCCAACAACGTTTGAGGCCTTTGAATACTTTGCCCACACCACGTTCACCAAGCAGTTCGTATGCTTGGAAACCGATAGGTATAGTCACGTCTCTATCTGTCTTTTGTGAAGTAAAGCGCAAGCAATAGCCTTCATCGGGTGCCAGTTGGATTTCTTCCCATGTCAGTTTGAGGATGTCGCTGATACGCAGACCTGTAAGACAAGAAAATAGAGAGGCCTGTTTCAGTACAGGATAATCGCATGGGGTATTCGCCAGCTTGATGACTTCCTCCTGGGTGAGGTACTCTTTATGTACATCTTCTTTTTTGAGGGCACTCAGATAGTCGTTGATGTTCTCACGTAAATACTTGTCAAGGTATGCCTTCTTCACGATTGCACGGAAGGTGCCCCAAAAAGCAGCCACTGTATTTTTACACATCTTCTGTTTGGGATGTATTAGTGAAGGTGCATCAAGCAAGTATTGCTGGAACTTCAGACAGAACTCTACGGTCAAGTCGCCAAAGGTACATTTGCCGCCACAGAATTTGTGGAAGTGCTTATATACAGCTCCCCATTTGTCGCCCTTATTGTCAGCGTGCTCTTTAAAGTAGGGCAAGAAGTCCATCTTCTTTTTGTTGTGATCCAAGAAGCCGAATTCCTCATTGATGATTGCGGTCTGGCGCATGCAACAGATAGCAAGAGCTTTCTCGCGGATTTCCTTGTTGTAGGCAACAAGGGCATCGCATGTTGGTTTGGCATAGAGATACAAGCCAAGATACTCACGACGTGTCTGCTTCATTGTCTTCGGGTCACGGATAGGTGGATAATAATCCAGATAAAGTGCAATGTGACCAGTTTTCTCATAAAGACGCTCACGAAACGTCACCTTTACTAATGTATGTACAAAACTCATAATTGAAATGTGATTATAAAATGGTGAATATTTGAATTACTGATTATTGTTGAAACACGGTACAAAAGTACCAAGTGAGATTCGGGTGAAAAAGTTAATATGTGTTTAACAGATTTTCAACCAAAGGAAAAGCCTGTATCATATCGATGGAGGGGCCAAAGCCGCGTCAAGCTCCCGTTTGTTCATGAGTACGATGCGGCCTTCCATGTGCTTGGACACCTTGGCTTTCTTGGCATATTTGTAGATTTGGTCCTCTGTCATGCCAAAGTGCTGTACGGCTTCTTTCATCGTGTAGAACTCTTCCTTCGGTGGTTCATTGATACCCTTGGCTGCATCTACATGCTGCTTGCTGTAGTAAACCGACGTCTTAATCTTCTTTTTCGGGATGTTGAACTTCGACACAAAGCAATAGACAGCAGAAGTGGTCATATTAAACTTCTCCATCATGTCCTGAACAGAATACCATTCAACGATGCTGTTGTTCTCAATGTGTTTGGCAAAATGCTTTTCGACGTGCTGCTTACTCCAGTATGTCTTACCATGGTGAAGAACCTTTGGAATCTTCTTCTCCTTGGCAAGTTTGAATACCCATGCCTCTGATACACCAAACTTCTCCTGGATCTCTTTTGTGGTGTAGAACTCGGTGATGGGTTTGCGCTCGGGCTTTACCTTTTTCGTGTAAAGATGCCCTTCAAACATAATTTCTATGTCAGCCTTACGAACAAAAGTCATTCTGCTGCTAAATTTGAAAGCCTGAAGTACCCCATTATATATGAGGTTATACACACTTCGTTTGGTGATGCCAAACAAAACAGACGCGTCTTGAAGAGATAGGAATTCCTTGTTTCCTACCTCTTCAATTGGTTTTTGCAGGACTCTTGCTTCTGCCTCTGTGATTTGTCTTTGTCGCCTCCGTTGTTTGTAGGCGAGCTCATTGCACCGCTTACTACAGTAGCGAGTGCTGACCTTCTGTGCGTAAAACTCCTTACCACAGAATTCGCATGTCCTAAGGACTCTGAACTTACTTGTTGACATTTTTACTCATTTTTTTGTTAATAATATGTGGATTACAATGGACAATGACAACGGACTTTTTCGTGTATCATCGTGAACCATCGTGCACCATCGTGAAATTCTTCTACTATCTCGCTAACCTCCACCGCTATTATAATGGCTTTTTCTGAGGAGGCGGTACAGGAGCGGTACAAAAAGTCGAGCAAAAACGATTTATAACGGACTTTACTCAAAAAGCACGCAAAAAGAAAAGGCGCTCATAATGAACGCCTTACGTGATATTTTGTGATTGATTGTAATCGATGCTAATCGGGATTTACTTTCCCACGCAGAAATGCTTAAAGATATTTCCTAATACTTCATTGGGGGTGATTTCGCCGCCTGTAATTTCTGCCAAGGTTGATAGAATCATGCGGAGGTCTTCGCTTAGTAGGTCGCCGCTTAGGTTTTGTTCTAATCCAGATATTACCCGTTGAATGTCTTCTTGGGCTCTAAGTAGGGCATTATAGTGGCGGGCATTGGTTACGATGATGTCGTTTTCCTTGATTTCGGATATGTTGGCGACTGAGTAAATCTCCTTTTCCAGTTGGTCGATGTTGGTGCCAAATTTGGCAGAGATGGTGATGAAATGAGTGGTTAATGACGATAGAGTAGAGGTCGGGATTTTCTCTTCCTTGTCGATTTTGTTTTGAATGATGATCAATGACTTTCCCTCGCACTTTTTTTGCATCACTTGTAGCTCCTCTTTTGACGGTTCCTCATCGATGAGCCAGAGGATGATGCGGGCTTTCTCCATCGCTTGATAAGTGCGTTCAATACCAATTTGCTCCACGGTATCTACGGTTTGTCTGATGCCAGCGGTGTCGATAAAGCGGAAAGTGATTCCTTGAATGTCGATGGTGTCTTCAATCGTGTCGCGTGTCGTTCCATGAATGTCAGATACGATGGCACGCTCGTCTTTTAGTAGTTTATTGAGTAATGTGGATTTTCCCACGTTGGTCTTTCCGATAATCGCAACGGGAATACCTTTTTTCAAGGCTTGTCCTGTTTCAAATGTCTGTACAAGATGGCTGATGTGACTCTCTATTCGTTGAGCAATCTCCAATAGTTCGTTACGGTCGGCAAACTCCAAGTCCTCATGGTCAGAGAAATCCAGTTCGAGTTCTAACAAGGACGTGAGTCTCAATAATTGCTCACGCAAAGAGGATAGTTCCGAAGAGAAATGTCCTCTCAGTTGACTCATCGCTATTTGGTGTGTGGCTTTGTTGGTTGATGCAATCAAGTCAGCCACGGCTTCCGCTTGCGATAGGTCCATCTTCCCGTTGAGGTAGGCGCGCATGGTGTATTCGCCAGGGTTTGCCATGCGGCAACCATTGGCAATGAGTGCCTCCAATATCTTGGTGATGATGTAAGAGGAACCATGACACGAAATCTCCGCGGAGTCTTCGCCAGTGTAGCTATGCGGATGCTTGAAGATAGAAACCAATACCTCATCAATGATTTGCGATGAGGTTTGTTCGTCAGAATCGTCAGAAGGAAAAACGATATTGCCATAGTGCAGCGAACGAGAGGGGAGTTGACCTATCGTTTCGCTACTCACCGATTGACTTTTGAAAATACGCAAAAGAATGGGGAATGTCTCGCTTCCCGAAATGCGGATAATGGCAATTGCGCCCCCAGCAGGAGTAGCGAGGGCGCAAATGGTATCGTTGTTCAATATTTCCGATGTCATGATTTGACGAACAATAGTATATTTATTCCTTGTCTTTTTTCTTGCCTTTCACGATATTACCGAGTGCTTCCGTAGCTTCATCGTTCAGGTTGACGTTACGTGTAGTAACAGCCTCTATGCTACCAGCCTTCATGATGTCAGCCATGTCAACACCTGTTGCTGATTTTAACACGTCGAAAGCTTGTTTGATGGCTACGGGAACATTTCCACTCATCGCACTAATTCCGTTTCCATCAGAACTATAGATATTCACATCCTTGATAGCAGAGATAGGCTTAGCCACATTCTCAACGATTTGTGGAAGAATCTCAATCATCATCTGGGCAATAGCGGCATTGTTGTATTTCTTGTAAGCCTCAGCCTTCTTGTCCATTGCCAAAGCCTCGGCTTCACCCTTCTTCTGGATGGCGTAAGCCTCAGCTTCACCTTTTGCCTTGATACCCATTGCCTCTTGTTCCAGACGATAACGGGCAGCATCAGATTCCGCATTTTGTGCCAGGGCACGTTGTTCAGCTTCATATTTCTGGGCTTCAGCCACACGCTTACGTTGTTCAAGGTCAGCTGCAGCATCAATCTCCACCTTATATTTATCCGCATCGGCACGTTTCTCGATTTCCGCAATCAGTTGATTTTGCTTAATCTCAATCTGTTCCTTCGAAAGAATTTGCTCACGTTTCGTCTTTTCGATTTGTGCCTCCACCGTCTTGATGTTGATGGTCTTCTGTTGTTCTTGTTGTTGAATGGCATATGCTGCATCAGCATCAGCTTGAGCCGTGTCAGCTTCCCGTTTCAGGGCAGCCCTACGAAGAGCCAAGTCGTTATTCTTCACGGCGATAGCCGTATCAGCATCTACACGAGCATCGTTTGCATCCTTGTCGGCATGAGCCACCTGAATCTTTACGTCGCGTTCGGCATTGGCACGATTGATGCTGGCATCTTTCTTAATCTTTGCCGTGTTGTCAGCACCCAAGTCATGAATCAATCCCTCCTTATCCGTCACGTTCTGGATGTTGCAAGAGATGATTTCAATACCCAACTTAGCCATGTCAGGTTGAGCCTTTTGCATCACTTGGTCAGAGAATCCATCGCGGTCGGTGTTCAACGAACGCAAGTCGAGCGTTCCGATAATCTCACGCATGTTACCTTGCAAAGAATCCTGAAGTTGTTCGGCAATCTCAGCTGGAGTCATGTTCAGGAAGTTCTTGGCAGCCAAGCGCGTTCCTTCGGGATTGGGCATTACCCGTATTTTAGCCACCGCATCTACATCTACGTTGATGAAGTCGTTGGTTGGCACACTCTCTTCGGTTTTAATGTCCACCGTGATTTGTCCCAAGTAAACCTTATCAAGACGTTCGAAGAATGGAACGCGGAAGCCACCAGAGCCAATCAATACCCTTGGTTCCTTACTCAAACCCGAGATGATGAAAGCATACGATGGCGGAGCCTTCACGTATGAAATGAAGATAAATATGAAGAGTATGAACAAGCATACTACAATAATCATTATTGTTGAGAATTCCATAATTAAAATTAAAAATTAAAGATGAAACATTAAAAATTAAATTCTTTCGAGAACGAGAGAGATGAGCGTGTCGATGGAATTCTTGTATTCCGTGTTCATCTTCTGTGCACGACGGTTGGCAATCACCATGCAACACGTCATGGCACGATGTCCTAAGAGCGAAGCCAATCCCGCAAGGGCAGAAGATTCCATTTCGAAATTACAAACACGAAGTCCATCATACTCAAAACTTTCTATCTTTTGGTTTTGGTTAGGATCTGCCAAAGGAATACGAAGCGTCCTACCTTGTGGCCCATAAAATCCGCCACATGATACGGTAATGCCACGTACCATTTCTTCGCCAGCGATTTGGTTGATGAGTTCCATATCTGCATTTGCCACATAGGGTGCGGCATTCAGGGGATTCCACTCCATGTGACGCTTGAAAGCCTCTTCCAATTCGAGGTCACAAACATCATTTCTTCCTGCATAGAAATTCAACAAGCCATCAAATCCGATGCTTTTCACGCTCGCAACAAATGTGCCCACGGGCGTATTGAGTTGTAATCCGCCACATGTTCCTATGCGTACCATCGTTAGTGTGCGATGTTCCGTCTTTTCCGTACGAGTCTCATAGTCAATGTTTGCCAGCGTATCAAGTTCGTTGACAACGATGTCGATATTGTCGCAACCAATACCATGGGATTGCACCGTGATACGCTTACCTTTATAATATCCGGTAATGGTATGGAACTCGCGGCTCTGCACTTCGCTTTCAATCTCAGAGAAATGTGCGGCAACGGTATTCACGCGGGCAGGGTCGCCAACGAGGATGACCTTGTCTGCCAATTGCGATGGTTTCAGGTGAAGATGGAAACAACTCCCGTCTTCGTTGATAATCAGTTCTGATTCAGGAAAGTACTTCATAATGTAAATAGTTTAAGATTCTACGATTTCTTTACGACCGAGTTTTCCGCATTGCGTATTTTCTTTTCTAAGTCTTTTAGGTCCTTCTTTTGTTGTTCAATGTCATGCTCCAGTCTTAGGATGGGTTGTTTGAGTTCCGCTTTCTTTTTGGTGTCGCCATCAATGTAAGCATTTCTTTGATTCTCAAGCCTTTGCTCATTAAGTTGGAGCATATTGTAAAGTTCAAAATATTGGCTAAACAATTTCTTTGCCGTGGGCGAAAGGAAGTCGGATTCGCTTTGGCATGTTTGGCGGTCGTTGACGATAAAGAGTATTCCCTTACCGCCTCTTGCCACAGATGTCCGTTGTTGCATGGCAGCCAATCGTGCTAATGCCTCTTTCCTGTTACCAAATCCCCATGTGTCTTTGATGCTTTTCAACTTGGCATAGTTGATGAGCTCGTCCTTGTCAATATCAGCTCCGATTCTCTTGCGTGGGAATGTGGGTACGAAGGTATAGATGCACACCTTGCCTTCTGGTTGATAGCGGTCGCTAACAAGCCATCCCAACGAATCCAGTTCGTCAAAGGCAATGAAATATTCGTTGGCGGTAGAGTTGAAAGGCAGACCATAGTTCTCTGGCTTGAAGAAGGTTCCCTCAGAACTATCAAACATGGTCAGGAATATGTCGAGTCCTCCTATCGAGTTCTCGCTTTCTGCGGAGAAATAGAGGGAGAATCCATCAGCCATGAGGAATGGGTAATTGATATTACTGAAATCCTCTGTGAATTCTTCAATGAGACGTGGCTCACTCCACTCGTTTCCCAATCTGTCGATAGAGAAGAGGTTGGTTCCCTTCAAAGTATCGCCCAAGGCAAAATAACACCTGTCGCCCAACTCATTGCGGAAGAGACCACAAGGTACTTGTGTCTTTTGATGGAAAAAGTCGTCGTAATAGGCTATAGTTCCCGATTCGGGATTGAGCGGAATCTTCTCAAGAAACTTGTCCTTGTCCACCACCACGCTATCAATAAACATGACTTTTGCGGTAGATGGCAACAGTTCGTTAAAGATGGATTGGGCATAGCATTGTACGGATGCTATCAGCGCCCAAGCGATGATGAATATCTTGTATTTCTTCATGGTTCGAGAATTTGAATAACAAAAATACTCATTTTTTCTGAGATACCATCATTCAACATGAAGAATTTAGTTTTTTTATGAATGCTACATAGATAATGTTATCTATTTATTTCATTCTATCCAAAAGATTTGTTGGTGACATTCTGGTATTCCAAACCACTTAACATCCATACTTCCTCAACAATTCGTATGAATGTTTCATTACGTATTCGTGAGGAACTACTTCACCATTTGAAATGCCTTTCTCTGCTTCTTCAATACGAAGATTGGCTTCTGCGAAGCTTTTTGGAGCTTTGTCGAGCATCTCGATTTCTTTATTATCAATATAATCTGTGTTTTTCATATCTATAGTTTTAATCTTTGTTGCAAAGATAAAGCTATTTTGGCTAATCTCCAAACTTTTACATCCTTTTCTCTACCATTATCATGAAAAAACAAATTACGTTGCGAAAGTGATTCAATGATTTATCCTCGCAACGTAATTTGTTATTTAGGCTAATCCCTATGGATGTATATTGATTACTTTCTCACCACTTTCTTCCCGTTAATGATGTAGATGCCCTTTTGGAGCGTGGTGGGAGTGGAATCCTTGCTATCCTGTACCTTTCTTCCTTGCAGGTCGTAGATGGTTGCGCTTCCTTCCTCATCTGCCGTAACACCCTTGATGGCATTGGGATTGTCGATGACGGTCAGCGTACCGTTCACGTATTTAAAGATGTAGTTCTGGGCTTCTGCACCCGAGATGCGGATTTCATATTCGCCCACAGGACTCGATGGCGTAGCGTCGCATTCAAAAGTAGGTTCCTTTGTCAATACGTCACTTGCCTCTTCCTTGTTCCTAAAGGTACGATAGGTAGCCTTGAATACGGGGTTAGGCTCTCCGTAATAGCGCGTGTACGATAGTGCAGTAGCCGTAACGGAATAAGGAGTGACAGTCATGATGGCAGGAATGTATTTCACTCCGAAAGTAGTAATCGTTCCTGGAGTAACCTCAATCGGGTATGTACCTACTGGAGAGAATTCATCGGCGTTGCATTCCACGTTTGGAACACCGTTGATAGGTGCGCCTTCCACCGAATATTTCAAGTTAGCGTTCTTGCGACCGTACATCCTACTATCGTCAACACATTGTACAACGGGCATTCCCGTGTATTCCTTGATGGTGAACCTCTTCCAGTAGCTATCGTTTTGGTAGGCTTCCACGGCTTCCTTCGGTACGAATACGGTTGCCGAACTGAGCAATCCGCAACCATTAGCGTCTATCTCTTGTGGATTGGGATTGAGCACGGCCACGTATTTCAGTTTCGTGCAAGAAGAGAATGCATTCTTTCCAATCTTCTTGATGTTTTCTGGGATGTAGATAGACGTGATGTAAGTGCAGTTGTTAAAGGCATTTTCGGGAATGGATTGCAACGACGTGAAGTATTGCAACTCGTCGAAACTCATCATGTTCGTATTATGGAAATAGTCGCCAATGTCCTCAATGCCTGCCACTTCATCGAAACTAATCTCTTCGTCCCCGTCCTCATCCCATTTCTTTGTACATTTTACCTTGATGGCATCATCGTTGAAGGTGATGTATTTCATCTTCTTACGAACAGATAAGATGGCATTGATGATTTCTTCGTCCGCGCTATATATGTTGTCATACACGGCTTGTTCTTCTGCCACGTCAATATCCTTTTCATGGGCTTTCTTGAGCAACTCTTTCAGTTCACCATATTTACTGAAATCCTTTTCTATTGCCTCATAGTCAGACACTTTGATGAATGCCCATTGACAACTGCTTTCGTTGTTTTGGTATGGAACATCCCAGAAGATGGCGCTCGTTTGGTAGCCCTCATATCCATAGCCTGTTGGATGGTTGGGATTAACGCCCATATACTGGTCTGCTATATAGTAATTATTAGTAGATGGAACTTGGAAGGTGTACAAGTTGTCACCAACTGATTCTACGTGCCAATATGCGTCAGGCGATAGCGTGCCGTCAACGAAACAAGTCCTTATACCGAGACCAACATATTGGTCAGAGACGGTGCGGAACAAGATTTGGTTATCATATCCCGTTTGGTCTGAATAGAGGTAGTATAAATCTTTCCCCATCGTGTTGTCACGCTTGAGTTGGTATCTCATCTTGGTCGCTCCCACGACAGCTTGCGTTCCATACGCTTCACCTTTTGTAAGGAATTTTTTAGAGCCGATTTGGTAAATGTAAACCCATTCGTCGGTTTGCAGCGGACTAAATGGTGGTGTTTTCTTCGTACGCATTTCCTCAATCTTGCCAAACTCCTTCCACACGGGAGCATTTGCATATAGTTCCTTAGAACCTATTGGTACGAAAAGGGTTGCATCTTGTATGTTTACGTTCCAAAAGATTTCTTCGCCCAGTGTGATGGTGGATGGGTCAGGGTTGGCAATGCAGAATGTGCGCAATGATGAACATTCAGCAAAACAGAAACTACCAATTTCAGTAATATGTTCAGGCAATTCGATTTCTTTGAGAGAAACACAATGGCTGAACACCGCATCTTCCAAAGTTGAGATGGTGCTTGGCAATTGAATGGAAGAGAGATGTTTGCAATTACTGAAAAATGATGAGTATATGGAGCTTATACCTGTGAAATATTTTAATTCATCAAATGAGGTAATTGTACTACCAAAAAATTGGTTGCCGAGATATGGTCTATTCTTTGCTTCACTAATACTTACCTCTCCATCCTTGTTGGTGTCCCATCTCTTTGGAGCAATTTTACGTAGAAGTTCATCGGCAAAGTGGATGAAGTCAAGTTTCTTTCGGAGAGACTTTTGTGCCTTTTGCAATTCATCCAAGTTGCTGCTCATGTTGTCAAAGATGGCTTGCTCCTTTTCACGGTCTATGTTTCTTGCCTTGGCAATGCTAAGGAGGTTCTCCAATTGTTGAGCGGCAAAATAGATGTCATGTGCTTCCCCAACTTCTATGAATGCCCAATGGCAATTGTCTGGATTAGTGACGTATGGCACATTGCTGTTAACCTTGTCGGTTGCTATTCCTTGTTGATCCTCTTCGTTGAATCCTACGCCAAAATACTTGAATTTTGAATAGTATTCTAATTCCTGGGGTATCTGAATGGTATATTGGTTGTTGCCTATGGATTCAAAGTGCCATATCGTTGATGGTGTATCAACAGGTGTAAGTGAACATTCATCCGACGAGTTTCCTTCAGAATCTATCCATATAGATCGGCAAACACGACCACCATAACTGTTCACATCTTCGGTGTGCATATAGTAGTTGTCTGGCCCAAATTCCTCGTCTTTATAAATAGTAAACTCCACGGGGGTATTACTAACGTAAAGCCTATAATTGATATCTTCGCCAAGATACTTTCCTGTGCCTACATTATATATATAATAACGATGTCCGTCAGCGACAGGGGCGAATTCTTCTTTCGGTAGTTTACGGTATTCATTGATTGTACCGAATTCTTTCCATTGATTTGCTTGCGAGAACAATGTCTTGCCGTCTTTTGGCACAATTAAGGTGGCATTGGCAAAATTCATTCCCTCAAACACTCCGTTACCCATACTGATGTTGGCGGGATTGTTGGTGTTGACGGTAACGGTTGTCACGTTCTCGCAATTGCGGAATGCCTGACTTCCTATGGAGGTGACGCTTTCAGGAATGTTTATAGTGAGAAAACCAGTACAATTATCAAACGTATTGGGATGTATGGTAGTGATTGATGATGGAATCGTAATGTCTCCAAGGTAGCGACAATTTTGAAAAGCCTCCTTGCCGATGGACTTGACAGAAGACGGAATCAACAATGAAAACAAGAAACAATCCTTGAAGGCACGATTGCCGATAGCTTCTATTTGCTCAGGTAGAGCGATGTCGTATAAGTCTTCGCATCCATTAAAAGCATCGTCTGGGATTTTTGTAATTCCCGTGAAATAGCGCAATTCGCTAAACTTGTTAAACAGCTTTCCTTTAAACACGGTGGCGATGTCTTTTACGTTCGCTGCTTCCGCATAACTCAATTTACCGTCCTTGTTCTCGTCCCAATTCTTCACGCACAAATCTTCCACCGCTATGTCGTTGAAGAGAATGTTCTTATTCATATAGTTGTCGGGTTCCATGCCAATCACGGCATCTCCACCTTCGTTGAAATTTCTTCCATCACCAGGCGATAGGTTGGTAAGAAGGAAATGACCATCGTATCGACCGCCCCATCCCCAATTGATGTGATAGTAGTGAAAACCGTCATATCCGTCGCATACGAAGGCATGGCCTCCGCCAGCGAGATAAACAGGACGCCTGTTGGCCAATTCATTATAAATCATTTCGTCCCATTGCTCTAAGCTGTACTCACTTTCCAACACGTATTTTGCTGTGGTCTTGTATCCGAAGTATGTTGTGAGAGCTTCGGGAATATAAGCAGAATAAGCACCAGACCCACTGGGGTTATAGTCCATTTTGAGTGATACGCCGCAATAGAGCATGAGATTAGCTACGGCATTTTGGTTGACCAATGGCTCATACCCTTCATAATGATCCAACATGTTATCCCAATCAATCTTGCTACCCTTGGGAATACCCTCCACGTGCAATTTTCCATAGGTAGCGTGAGAGCTACGCGTATCGTAGGCAGGTATTTCTTCCAGCGTCTTGTCGGTTGACTTATCGCGATGGTAATACATGATTTGTGCCATAGCGGTGGCAACGCAACCCGTAATCGCCCTGCCCATATCGAAATATATAGGGCATTTGTTGTTATAGGGTGCCGACTGGTCCCATTGTGTCGACATGAGTGTCGGTATGCTGGGGTGTTTCTTCACGTTGGCCATCGAAAGTGCCAAGCGTGGGTTTTTCTGAATCGCCGTGATTTGCTTCTCGTATTTTAACAACCAGTTCTTCATGTTCTCGGGAATCTGTTGGTAGTCGAAACTACCCTTGTCGCAATAGCCAAGCACGGGAATCGTCTTGTCATCGCCCGATACGATGATGAAGCCCTCGTCGTTCTCTCGGTTAAACACGTAGTAAGCATCCGTGTCTTGGGTGGTTTTCCCCTTCCTCGGAGCCAACTTCTTCTCGTCGCTTACGGCAACGAGTCGTTTGTGAACTTGCATTTCCTCTTGAAATGCCACGGCATTTTTCAATGCCTGTTGTCGTGTGATGGGTTCTCCATTGCCGAATAGCCATGCCATACAAAAGCATGTTAGCAGTAAAATCTTCTTGTTCATAATGTTGGCATTTAGGTTTTTGAATACTATTTTGCAAATTTAAAGTAAAAAATCCTAATTTCAAAAAGAAATGTCCTACGTTATGAGGGGAAAATCCCTATTGTTCATGGGGGAATACCCTATATATTAAATGAAGAATGAAGAATAAAGAATGAAGAATCCATTATGTTGTAATTTACTTTGCAAGTATTTTTATTACGTTCCTATTATTTGGAACATTGGGTGCATTTGCACAGAGTAGTAAGCCTTCCATTGCTTCAAGGTGAACAACTGAATGTCTAAATCTTACAATCTTACAGCTGACAGTTTTTTTTTGTGTAAGATATGATAGAAATGAAGTAAGAATGATTATGATAAGAGTATAAAATATAATAGAAATAATAAATAATTATTAATAATATATTCATTTTTAAATAATATAATCTTTAATAGTATAATTATTCTATTCATATTAATTTCTCAAGTTATCATTCTATTCCTCTTTCATCGCCTATTAGGTGCAAAAAATAACTGTCAGCTGTAAGATTGTAAGATTTTCACTGTTCCATAATAGTGAAGGATTCTTTGGTAATTGTGTAAGTGCTTGAATATAAGTAGATTGCGAATAATTCTCAGCAATCAACATTGAACTCACAACATAAAAAAGCATGGCACAGAATGTGTATTGCGCCTTTCTTGTGTATTAAAACGATAGCTTTAGGCGACGTAAACGATAGGTTTAGACGATGCAAACGATATGTTTGTAAGCTATAAACCATTCGTCTGTAGCATAGAAATCAATGGTTCATAGCAAACAAACAAATGATATGTACGTGATACAAAAGAGTGTATGCGCTATATATTTGATAGCTATACACCGTGTATTTAAGCCAAATACACTCTGTATATGTATGAAATACACGGTGTATATACGTGAAATACAAAAAAGAGAAGATTACTTTTCAACCAGTTTCCCTTCTCTTTCCAATGCATTCCAAATGGAATAGCGGGCTTCAGGGTTTAGGGATTCCATTTGGTGGAAGATTTGTTGAATGTCGGTTCGATAGGAATCCTTCTCGTAAGGACAGAGCTTGCGTTGCTTTTGATAACCTTCTTGTTCGGCGTATGCCTTGATGTCTGATTCATGGCAAAGGCATAGAGGACGGATAATCGCCAATGGCATCTTTTTCATTTGCAAGAATACGGGCATGGTATCGAATCTTCCTTGGAAACATTCATTCATGAGCGCAGTATGAATGAGGTCGTCCATGTGATGACCCAATGCAATCTTGTTGCAACCAATCTCTTGTGCAAGGTTGAACATTTGTTTCCTACGATTCCACGAACAAAGAAAGCAAGGAGACTTACGTTTGTCGGTAGAAGCATCAAAACTCGTGTTAACGACATGCAAGTTGACGTTGCGTTGTCGGCAAAAATCCTCCAAGTAATGAGTATCCGTTTCGTAATCGATATTATCCATTCTAATGTGAATGGCCTCGATGGAGAAACGGGGCATGAAAATGCGTTGACGTTGGGCTAACAAATCAAGGAGGCAAAGACTATCTTTGCCTCCTGATAATGCTACAAGTACACGATCACCATCATCAATGAGATGATAGGTTCGCATAGCTCTAACGAGCTGATTTAGTAGGTGTTGACGTAAGTCTTTCACCTCAGTTGCTTATCCATGTTGAGAGCAGCACGACGACCGTCACCCATGGCGAGGATAACGGTAGCACCACCACGAACAATATCGCCACCAGCAAAGAGATTAGAGCGAGAACTCTGCATCTCCTCGTTAACCACGATGGTGTTCTTTCTACCCAATTCAAGACCTTCGATAGACTTCGGAACGAGTGGGTTAGGACTAACGCCTACAGCCACAATCACTTGGTCAACGGGAATCTCGATGGTCTTTCCCTCAATGGGAACAGGAGAACGACGACCACTGGCATCTGGTTCGCCTAATTCCATCACTTGGAGAACGGCAGCACATACGGCACCGTTTTCGTCAGCCTTGTATTCGATAGGATTGTGTAAGGTAAGGAAGTTGATACCTTCCTCCTTCGCATGCTTTACCTCTTCGAGACGAGCAGGCATTTCTGCCTCAGAACGACGATAAACCAACGTCACTTCAGCACCAAGACGCTTAGCCGTACGACAAGAGTCCATAGCTGTGTTTCCGCCACCTACTACCAATACTTGCTTACCAAGATTGATAGGCGTATCCGTTGTTGGATTGGCAGCATCCATCAAGTTTACACGTGTCAGATACTCATTCGAAGACATGATGTTAATGGCATTCTCACCAGGAATATTCATGAAGTTGGGTAATCCAGCACCCGAACCAACGAAGATTCCCTTGAAACCTTGGTTCTCCAAGTCTTTCACGCTGATGGTCTTACCAACGATAACGTCGGTTTGGAAGTGAACGCCCATCTTCTTGAGGTTCTCGATTTCCACGTCAACGATAGCATTAGGAAGACGGAACTCAGGAATACCATATTTCAATACGCCACCAATCTCGTGCAAAGCCTCGAATACATAGACATCATAACCTTTCTTCACCATGTCGCCAGCAAATGACAAACCAGCAGGACCAGAACCTACAACGGCAATCTTGATACCGTTAGATGGTTCAATCTCTGGTAAGGAAATGTTGCCACTCTCGCGCTCGTAATCGGCAGCAAAACGCTCCAAATATCCGATAGCTACGGCAGGTTCGTTCATCTTCAAATGGATACAACGACTCTCACATTGTTTCTCTTGTGGACAAACGCGCCCGCAAACGGCGGGTAGGGCAGAGGTGTCTTTCAATACCTTAGCAGCAGCAAGGAATTCGCCACGTTCGATGTTCTTCACGAATGCTGGGATATTGATATTCACAGGACAACCTTCCACACACGTTGGCTTGGCACAATCCAAACAACGCTTAGCCTCGGTAAGTGCCATTTCGGGAGTCAAACCGATGTTTACTTCCTCCGTGCGAGTAGTTGCACGATAAACGGGGTCTAACTCAGGCATGATGACACGTGGGATAGCCGTGCGCTCCTTCGGTTTCATCGACTTGCGAAGTTCGGTGCGCCATTCGGCGTTGCGGTCGGTGAGTTCTTCGATGGAGGTGTCCTGATTGTTCTGATTATTCTGAATTTTCTGAATTTTCTGATTGTTCTGACTATTCTGATCATTCAGATTATCCAAATGCTCCTCAAAATGCTCAATTTCCTCTTGTTCGGCACGCTTGAATGTACCCATGCGCTTGAACATTTCATCCCAATCTACCAAAGCACCATCAAATTCTGGTCCGTCGATGCAGACAAACTTTGTCTTGCCACCGATGGTGAGACGACATGCGCCACACATTCCCGTACCGTCAACCATAATGGTGTTCAGCGATACTTCACATGGAATATTATGCTTCTGTGCGGTGAGATTAGAGAACTTCATCATGATGGGAGGACCAATGGCAAAAATCTTATCTACATGCTCTTCCTGTTCGATGAACTTCTCGATGCCAACCGTTACGACACCCTTTTCTCCATACGAACCATCATCGGTCATGATGATGACCTCATCAGATGATTCGCGAACCTTATCTTCCAATATAATGAGGTCCTTGCTTCTTCCTGCCAATACGGAGAGAACGCGGTTGCCAGCTTTCTTCAATGCTTGAATGATTGGCAACATAGGTGCAACACCAACGCCACCACCAGCGCAAACAACGGTACCGAAGTTTTCGATATGGGTAGGATTTCCAAGTGGACCTACCACGTCGGTAACATATTCACCCACGTTGAGGTTGCAAAGTTTGATAGATGACAATCCTACTTTTTGCACCACGAGGGTAATCGTGCCGCGTTCGATGTCTGCGTCAGCGATGGTAAGAGGCATTCTCTCACCCTTCTTGCCTACGCGTACAATAACGAAATTGCCAGCCTTGCGACTCTTGGCAATCAATGGAGCCTCGATTTCGAAAAGGAAAACCTTCTCAGAAAACTGCTCCTTGCGAATAATCTTGTTCATATTGCTTGATTTTGTATTTGTTTTCTTGTCAAAACCTTAAAGACTGAAGTTGTTGTTGTCGAGAATCTCGAAACCGCAATAAGGCACGAGGCACTTTGGAATGCGAATGCCCTCTGACGTTTGGTTGTTCTCGATGATAGCTGCAACGATACGTGGCAATGCGAGCGCAGAACCGTTAAGCGTATGGCAGAGTTCTATCTTCTTGTCATCAGCATGACGATAGCGACACTTCAAACGATTGGCTTGATAATTGTCGAAATTGCTGACAGACGATACTTCCAACCAACGCTTTTGTGCTTCTGAATAAACCTCGAAGTCGTAACAGATAGAAGACGTAAATGATTGGTCGCCACCACAAAGCAACAAGATACGATAGGGAAGTTCGAGTTTCTTGAGCAATCCCTCTACATGTTCCAACATCTCCTTGTGACTCTCCTTAGAATGCTCAGGCTTATCGATGCGAACGATTTCCACTTTAGAGAATTCGTGCAGACGATTCAATCCACGAACGTCCTTTCCGTATGAACCAGCTTCACGACGGAAACACTCGGTGTAAGCACAATTCTTGATGGGAAGGTCTTTCTCGTCGAGAATCACGTCGCGATAGATATTGGTTACGGGAACCTCGGCGGTAGGGATGAGATAGAAATCATCAACCTCACAATGATACATCTGTCCTTCCTTATCGGGAAGTTGTCCTGTACCATAACCAGATGCAGCGTTTACCACCGTTGGAGGCATGATTTCAGTATAGCCCGACTTGCGAGCTTCATCCAGGAAGAAGTTAATCAATGCTCGTTGCAAACGTGCACCTTTTCCAATATATACGGGGAATCCTGCGCCCGTGATTTTCACGCCTAAGTCGAAATCAATGAGATTATACTTCTTGGCAAGTTCCCAATGAGGAAGCTTAGCCTCTGTGTTTTCGGGATTGGCAGTCCAATTGCCTACGGTGTCTTCGGGTGTACATTCCTTCAAGTTGCTCTTCACCACGCGGTTGTTTTCCGCAGAACGTCCCTCTGGAACTTCATCGTATGGGATATTGGGGATTTGGCAAAGCAGAACGGTCAATTCCTGTTCCGACTTATCCATCATCTCTTGCAAGTCCTTGTCTTTTTGCTTGAATTCAGCGACTTGTAATTTCACTTGTTCTGCCTCTTCGCGCTTACCTTGTTTCATCAAGGCTCCGATTTGCGCAGCAAGTTGTTTAGCCTGTTGTTTAGTTTGGTCAAGTTCGCGTTGTGTTTCGCGGCGACGTTTATCTACCGCCAGTACGTTTTCGATAGCTTCGCGAGCACCTTTAAATTGCTTTTTTTCCAAGCCACGAATGACACGTTCAGTTTCCTCACTGATGAGTTTGAGTGTTAACATATTGTCGTAATTTTGTTGTTAAATATCTATTTCATGCATTCTTTTTCCCCGTGTGGGAGAACAAATGTCATTAAGAATTTGCAAAATTACGAAATTTTGACGATTGCACAAAGCACATGCAAACATTTTTGAAAGATAGGGTAAATAAAAAATGCCAAAAAGCCGATATTCAACTCTTTGGCACTCGTTTTCGTGTCGTGACTCCCGCGGGATTCAAACCCACAACCTTCTGATCCGTAGTCAGATGCTCTATTCAGTTGAGCTAGGGAGCCTTCCCTTATGAATGCAACTCTTGAAAGTGACTCCCGCGGGATTCAAACCCACAACCTTCTGATCCGTAGTCAGATGCTCTATTCAGTTGAGCTAGGGAGCCGTCGCTTTCAATTTTGCGACTGCAAAGGTACTGCCTTTTTTTCAAACAGCCAAATATTTGATGTTTTTTTTTCGTTTTTCTTGCCAATGTGTTCCAAAAACGGCAAGAACACCAAATATGGCTGTTTATAAGGCTTATTTAATTAAGTCAACGCTTCGTTTCAAGAACGCATCGAGGGCTGCACCTTTCAACATACCGTTTTGCAAGAGGGCAAGGTCAATCAGTTGATGAACGATGCTGTTGTTCTTGGCATAGTCAGCCAATACACCGTTTTTCTTGTCCTTCTGTTCCTGCACGGCCTTTTCGGTATTGCTCTTCTCGTCTTTCTCCTCTTGTGTCAGTTCGTCATACTTCTTCTTGTCTTGCATCTGACGAATGGCTGCCAAGCGAGCTTCCTGTCCTTTCAGTTCTGCGAGGATTGGTTTCAAAACCTCAGTTGTGTTAGCCTCGGTATCTTCCAATACCTTCTTCACCAATGCATGGTCGGCATTCAGTACAATTGTGTACATATCAGGCATTTGCGAATAGAATCCCATTCCACTTTGGAATCTGCTCATATCCTTCATACGACGCATATATTCGCTTTGCGTGATGATGACGGGTTGCATCTGTTCGCCCAATGATTGTACCTCTACGTGGAATTCCGTCTTCTCAATCTTAGGCATTTGAGATTGGAATACCTGTGACAAACTGTCAGTCTGTTCTTCGTTCAACTCCAATTTCTTGGAATCTTCCTTCGGGATAAGGCGGTCGATGATGTCTCCGTCAACGCGGGTGAAACGAGTCTTCTCGAATTTCTGTTCCAGCATTTGCGCAACGGGAGTATCTAATTGTCCGTCAAACAACAATACGCTATATCCCTTTTGCTTGGCGTTCTCGATGTAACTGTATTCCTCTTCCTTGTTGTTGGCATAGAGATAAACGAGCGTTCCATCCTTGTCGGTTTGCTCACCCTTAATCAAGTTCTTGTATTCCTCGAAGGTGAAATACTTGCCATCAACGTCCTTGAACAAAGCAAAATCTTTGGCCCTGTCGTAGAAATCGTCTTGTGAGAGCATTCCGTAGTTGATGAAAATCTTCACGTCGTCCCACTTTTCCTCGTATTCCTTGCGGTTCTCGTTGAAGATGCTCTTCAGACGGTCAGCCACTTTCTTGGTGATGTAAGTAGAAATCTTCTTCACGTTTGCATCACTTTGCAAATAACTACGACTGACGTTCAGAGGAATGTCTGGTGAGTCGATAACGCCGTGAAGCAACGTAAGGAACTCAGGTACAATGCCTTCCACTTGGTCGGTTACGAATACTTGATTGCAATAGAGTTGTATCTTGTTCTTTTGCAAGTCGATGTTGGACTGAATGCGTGGGAAATAGAGAATACCCGTGAGGTTGAAGGGATAATCAACGTTCAAGTGAATCCAGAACAAAGGTTCGTCTTGCATGGGGTAGAGGGTGCGATAGAACGACTTATAATCCTCATCCTTGAGCGTAGAAGGTGTCTTTGTCCACAGAGGCTCCACATTATTTATAATATTATCCTCTTCGGTGTCTTGCATCTTACCGTCTTTCCACTCTTGTTTCTTGCCAAAAGCAATAGGAACAGCCATGAACTTGCAATACTTGTTCAGCAAGTCTTGAATCTTTTGCTTCTCCAAGAACTCCTTGCAATCATCGGCAATGTGGAGGATGATGTCGGTACCACGATCTTCTTTCTTGGCATCTTCGATGGTGAACTCAGGACTTCCGTCGCAAGTCCAACGAACGGCTTTTGCGTCTTCTTGATAACTCTTGGTGACGATTTCCACTTTATCGGAAACCATGAATGCAGAATAGAAACCAAGTCCGAAGTGTCCGATGATGGCATTTGCGCTATCCTTGTATTTGTCGAGGAAATCAGTAACACCTGAGAAGGCAATCTGGTTGATGTACTTGTCGATTTCCTCAGCCGTCATACCGATACCACGGTCGCTGAAAGTCAAAGTCTTTTTCTTCTCGTCGAGGCTGATGTTTACCTTCAAATCACCTAATTCTCCTTTGAAATCGCCCTTGTCGGCGAGTGTCTTCATCTTCTGCGTAGCATCTACGGCATTAGACACCATCTCGCGCAAGAATATCTCATGATCGCTATAGAGAAACTTTTTGATGACGGGGAATATATTCTCGGTTGTAACCCCGATATTACCTTTTTGTTTCATGTTTTTGAATGTTTTTATTTTGTAATCTTCCAAACATTCTTACAAATAGCGTGCCAAAAAGAAATTGGGGGAATCAGATAACTCAGAATACTCAGAATAATCTGAATATTCAGAAAACTCAGATTATTCAGAATACTCTCCTCAAATTCTCCATCGCATTCTCCTTCCTCATAGCTTCCTCAATGGAAAGGTGTGGGGGATTGATACAACGGACATCTTGGAAACCTGCTTCAAGTAGCGCTTCCTTATCAGATACTATTCCCGCCAGCAAGATGGTAGGCACATGATGTAGCTTGGCTCTTTGCATGATAGCGAATGGCAATTTTCCCATGAGCGTTTGACGGTCGCAATGTCCTTCGCCTGTGATGACGAGGTCGGCATTGGTGAGTATTTGGTCAAAACCTATCATGTCCATCAACAACGTTGCTCCCGAACAACGGTTGGCGTGAAGGTATTGCATGAATGCATACCCCAATCCTCCAGCCGCCCCAGCACCAGGAAGTTGAGAACAATCATGACCATGAATGGTTGCTGATTCTTCGGCAAAGATTTGAGCTTGTTGTTCAAGCTGCTCTACCATCTCTGGTGTTGCTCCCTTTTGTGGAGCGAATGTATAGGCTGCACCGTTTTTTCCGCAAAGAGGATTATCTACATCAGAGGCGATGGTAAAAGAATAATCTTCTTGTGTAAGAATATTTAAATAAGGTGTAAGTACTTCTAACATTCCTTTCCCCACATCACTCGTAGCCGAACCGCCAAGACCGATGATGAATTCATGACAACCTTTTAGCATGGCATCAATGATGATTTCACCCACGCCATAAGTAGTGGCAATGAGCGGATTGCGTTCTTCTTTTTTCAACAATGTCAATCCGCAGGCTTGTGCAATTTCTATCACCGCCTTGTTTCCTTCCGTGGCATAGTGAGCATGAATGGAGCGCATGAGTGGGTCGTGGACCAATACGACTTGTTCATTCCATTTCAATGTCTCGATGAAAGGAACAATCCATCCCTCACCACCATCGCTGACGGGAATCTGTATAATCTCAGCATCTGGCCAATGTTCACGAATACCCTCGGCAACGGCTTGGTTTGCCTCGGTAGATGTCATACACCCTTTGAAGGAGTCTATCGCTACGATGATTTTCATGTGTGCAAAAGTACGAATAATATTTGAATAATTGTCGGAAACAACGTAACTTTGCATCAGAAAAACAAATGATATGAAAACGGCAATTGTTGGTGGAGGTGCGGCTGGCTTTTTCTTGGCAATCAATCTCAAGGAGATGATGCCTGAAATGGATGTTTCTATCTTTGAACGAAGCAAACGGGTGTTGGCAAAAGTGGAAATATCGGGTGGAGGACGATGTAATTGCACCAATTCGTTCGCTTCCGTGAAGGACTTGAAACTGGTCTATCCACGTGGTCATCAACTCATGAAGCGGTTGTTCAAGGTATTTGATTACCATGATGCATACGATTGGTTTGAGCATCATGGTGTTTCGTTGGTGACGCAAGATGATGATTGCGTTTTCCCCATGTCGCAAGATTCGCACACGATTATCCAATGCTTCATGCGCGAGGCTCGCAAGCATGATGTACATATCTTTACGGAAAAAAGGATTAAATCTTTAGAGGAGTTGGAAGAGTTTGATTGTGTGGCAATTACTACAGGCGGTTCTCCTCGAAGGGAAGGTCTACGATGGTTGGAATCATCAGGCGTGAAGATTGTTCCGCCAGTTCCGTCTTTGTTTACCTTCAATGTGAATGATGAGGGTTTGCGCTCATTGATGGGAACAGTCATTGAGAATGCTTCGGTGATGATTCCCGCTACGAAGATGAAAGCCAATGGTGCGCTATTGATTACGCATTGGGGAATGAGCGGTCCTGCCATCTTGAAATTGTCAAGTTTTGCAGCTCGCTTGTTGCATGAGAATGACTATCGCTTGCCTATTGCCGTAAATTGGACGGGGCGGCAGAATGCAGAAGTGATGGAAGAGTTGATGAAATGTATGGTGGAAAATGCACAAAAACAACTCACTAATTTCCGTCCGTTCGACTTGCCTGGTCGTTTGTGGAATTATTTACTTGAAAAAAGTCTGGGTGCAAGATGCACAAACAGATGGGGAAACTTGAACCAAAAGGAACTCAATCGCTTGGCGAATGTCCTTTGCAATGATGTGTATCAAATAGAGGGTAGGGCGGCATTTAAGGATGAGTTTGTTACGTGTGGCGGCATTTCCCTTGATAGTGTCCATCCTCAGACGTTGGAATGCAAGACGCGCCCACGATTGTATTTCGCTGGCGAGATTTTAGATATCGATGGCATTACTGGAGGTTTCAACTTTCAAGCAGCATGGACTACGGCTTATGTCGTGGCACAAGCAATTGCCAAGAAAGAGTGATTATAAGAACATAAAAACGAAACAATGAAACAAGATAGGCTTTGGAATGCGAATTATCTCAAGGTGATGGCAACCAATTTCACGATGTCGTTTGCCTTCTTTTTACTTACGCCCTTGTTGCCACTCTATCTGAGCGAGAACTTTGGTGCTTCAAAAGACATGATAGGGTTGGTATTGTCGGGGTATACGATAACGGCATTGTTGATACGACCATTCAGTGGATTCTTGGTTGATAGTTTTCCACGCAAGAAAGTGTTGCTCATCAGTTTGTTTCTTTACTTTCTCCTTTTCGGAGGTTATTTATTGGCAGGTACGTTGGTGCTTTTTGCCATTGTAAGGACAATGCACGGGGGACCGTTTGGTGCGTCTACCGTCGCCAATAGTACCGTTGCTATAGACGTATTACCTTCGAGCAGGCGCAATGAAGGCATTGGCTTTTATGGATTGAGCAACAATCTCGCTACAGCCATTGCTCCCACCATTGGCGTGTTTATATATAAATATGTGCACGATTTCGACTTGTTGTTTTGGATAGCCTTTATCGTTGCTGGCATTGGATTGTTTGTGGATTCTACCATCAAGATGCCGCAAAAACAAGTAATGAAGGACAAGAAGGCTCTTTCTCTCGACCGCTTCTTTTTGTTGAAAGGATGGATGTTAGGCGTTAACATGATATTCTTCGGAATTTGTTATGGCGTTTTGAGTAATTACCTTGCTATCTACGGGAAAGAAATATTGGGAATCACAGGAGGAACGGGAGCATACTTTATGTTGCTTTCCATCGGATTGATATTGTCGCGTTTACAAGGAGCAAAGGCATTGCGTAAGGGTAAGTTGGTGCAAAATGCAGCAGAAGGAATTGTGATTTCTACGATAGGATATACCTTGTTCATCGCTTGTCCGTACGAGATTGGCTATTATGCATCAGCCTTGCTGATAGGATTAGGCAACGGACATCTATGGCCTGCCTTTCTGAATATGATTATTGGTTTGGCAAAAAACAACGAAAGAGGAACTGCCAATTCCACCTTGCTTACCAGTTGGGATATTGGTATAGGATTGGGCGTGTTATTAGGTGGAGTTATCGTTGAGTATTTCGGTTATACCACCGTCTTTTGGTGTGTTGTTGGTGTTCATGTAATAGGGTTGTTGCTTTTTTTCTTGCAAACAAAAGGATTCTTTCAACAACGTATTTCTTTGAATAATCATCCATGATACCGAATATTTCAATATCTTTGACATTGCTAAAGTATCTATCACTCGGAAATGCAAAGGAGAGGTACAAAAAATATCTCAGATTACCATTTTTTTAGATACTTTCTTTTCCCGAACTCGCGTGGATAATGTTTCTGCACAAGTAATAATGAATGAGGAACGCAATTTGTTCCAACAGATCAATCAGACACCTATCGCACAATGGTTTAGGGAGCAGTTTGGATTATCCAAAAAGAGATTCAAAAGAATGAAATAATACTTTAAGCCTATCCCTTTTTTGAATTTTATTTATTTTGCAGTTGTCTTTCGTTGTTTTTCCATTTTTCTGATTATATTTTAGAAGGTTTTTTGTACTTTTGTATCGTGTTCTCGCAAGAGGAATATCTTATTGCTCAACTTTCTCCTTCGAATCACCATTTCGGAAAAGAAAACGAGCAAAATCCAAATATGCAGGAGTCGCACACTAAAGCGCAGACTTCTCCATAGTGTATTTGGAGCTTGTGGTGAGCCTGAGAGATATGGTGGAGCTGCGCTTTTTATCTATAACTGTTATGGGGCATGCCAAAGAGAAAGAGTATTATTAACAACTTAAACGATGTGTGCATATGGAAATTGTTTCTTTGGGTCAACGTTTAATCAGTACTATTATTGATAAAATAATGATTGCAATCTTTTTTGTGATTATTGCATTTATTTTCTGTGCTGGTGCACCAGGTGCTGAATTAGGCCATTTTGTGTCACAGCTTGGAATAGAATACAAAAAGATAGAATCAGAAAAGACAATCCATGAACGGAATATCGAAGTAAATGAATGGCTCAAAGAGAACGGTTTTTCGCATAGGATGTCTGACGACCAAGACTATGAGCATTACAAAACGATGAAAAACGTTTATGATAAACATGTATGGATATTTGTTGTCGTTAACTTGATTTACTATCTTTTTTGTGAACTTATTTTCAAGGCTTCGTTAGGGAAAAAGGCTTTGAAATGTAGAATACGGAAGGTTAATGGCAATGACATAGATATTCGGGATGTCTTTACTCGTACGGGAATTTTAGGAGCACTTCTCTTACTCGCTGTTGCACTTCAGATAACAATGAATCTAAATGGATACATTACGTCGATTCTATTCTTTGCCATCTTAGACTTTACAGTATTTACTAAACAACATTCTTTGGTTGACAAATATTCAGATACGATAGTTTCAAAGCTTTGTTAGAATCCTTCTTATGGAGAAGAAAAAATGGATAATAACGACACCTATATGTTTGTTCTTATAGGATTGTTCTTTTTGTATTTGTGGGGTAGGAATATTATTGGGGCAATACCTCATGTTTTGGGATAGGATAGCCTTTATTGTACTTGCAATAATCGCTTTTGTCATTTGTGGTTTCGTTTGGCTATTGTCATGTGCAATGGTTGCCAAAGCGATAAAATACTTCGGTCTCCAGAAAAACTATCTGGTTTTGATGATTCTTTCAATTAACATCGCGCCATTGATGATTATAATTCTTTCATTGTTTTTGTCTGGCGTTATTCCTTCAACATTTGCCCCACGATTTCTGTAACCGACAATTATGGCTGGGAACAAATAACAGTTTGAATCACTCGATTTCTATCGTACTGGGATGGGATTTACTTGGTCAGAAAGTAGTTTCTTTTTGAGAAACAACAATGAAGTATTTCTCAAACTCTCTGACTATGGTATAACAAGCCAAGAAGTATTTAAATATGAACAACTTATAAAGCATCGACGTGAGGAGACTAAAGGGAGGCATAATATAAACGAACACAGAAGCTATTTTTTAGGTAATGGCAGTCTTACTACTTGTCTTATCTTCTTTTTTATCGTGGGGCATTTCAATAATTTCATGCGAGATACAGGTTAGCTCTTTGACGCTCTATGCTATCCAGTTTACATTGGACTTATTTGGGTTATGTACCGATATGCTTATCCTTACATGGTTTTCAAAATAGAAAGCATGCAGGAAAAATATGAGGAACAATTCAAATATCCAAACAATGGTTACCCCGATGGCTATAGCCCTCGAATTGAGATATATTTTTAATGTTTTACTGTGGAAATTAAAAGACCTTCCTGTGATTTGATATTATATAATCTTTAACCAAAAAATTCATAGATACAAAAAAATACTATCGTTGAGCATTGAGTTACAAGCGTAGAGCAATGCTTTGTGAGCTTTGAGCATAGCTCTGTTAGCGAATAACGAATGGAGAACAATGAAGAGTTTTGAAATGCAAAGGCTAATCACAATAATTTACTCAACACTGGACACTCAACATTCACCCCACGAATAAAAGCTATTATTGCATTTTATCTGAAATGCTCTTTGGCAAAGCCTCCTTATTGAGGAAGATATACGTAGTGTAGATGGCTATGTATGTTTTCGTCATATACCAAATCCCGTGGTAGTTTCCTGCATCGCCCCAAGAGTTTTTCACCATGTAGTATTCACGACCATTTTGGTCTTTGGCGATTCCAAAGATGAGCATCACGTGGTCGTATGTGGATTGCCAGTTATCGAAAGTCACTTGTCGCAATCCTTGAGAGGGTACCTGCTCAGGTGTTCCAGCTATGGCAAGTCCTTTACGGTCGAATCCATTTCCACTCACATCACCACCCCATGCAACCGTATATCCTTGTTGTAGAGCATGGTCAATGGTTTCCATCATTTCCTCATAAGGTATGTTATAGCTTCGACATGGTCGCCATTTGTAGGGTGCTTCAATCACGAACCACTCATAAAAGGGATGATGCATGAAACTCGTAATGCTGATGTAATCATCTTTATTGATGTTGAGGCTTTCGGCAAACGATTTGGGTGTATATTCCTTTCCTTCATACATGAAAGATTCGGGACATTTGCCGAGATATGCGTCCAAAATGCTTTGCATTCCTACTCGCCATTGTGGTGAGAGACGTTTAGCTTTGATGTTGGCCACTGCCTTGACGTATGGTTCCAATACGGAGAAAAACTCCGTAAAGTTTGCCAACGTATCACCCATCATCTCACCAGGTTTTGCCATGGCATCTTCAGGACAAATACCATGGCGGGAAATCACCGAGAATACATCGTCTGCAGAACCGCCTTCCGAGAATTTGCTATCACCATGCAACCGCACATGATATTCGGCACAATCCATGTAGTCTTTGTTGGCAACAAACATCTCACTGAGATTGTATGTCTTACCCGTCTTGCGCAAAAGTTCACTTTCAATAAATGCAATAGTGGCATAATCCCAACACGTTCCACTACGGTTTTGATTTTTGATGGAGGTGATTCCGTTTTCCAAGATAGTGGTAAACTTGAGTGAGTCTTTCGTGTTTTGGGCAATCGCCAATAAGACGAAGAAAAGACTGATGAATGATAAGGCAATTCTTTTCATGGATTCTTGGTTATTGATAACTCTCTATGAGTTTCCTTTTTCTTGCACAAAGATAGTGTTTTATTTTCATTCAACCAAGAAAAACAACATTCAATATTTTGTTAATTCTTAAGTGTTATTTAAGACTCCTAACGCAATATGATGGTTCCATGTTCTAAACATATCGTTTAAACCATCGAAACAGTATGTTTAAGGGGTATAAACACTATGTTTAGACTAAACAAACATATTATACAAAAGCGCCAAAGGAATGAAATGGAATTCCCTTGGCGCAATATAATTATTAATAAGGTTTTACACATTCTTTAAAATGTCGAGCAGATGATCCCAAACCATTTGTACCGTTGGGATAAGCAGACGTTCGTCGGGTGAATGAACACCGCGAAGAGTTGGGCCAAATGATACCATGTCGAGGTTGGGATATTTCTCAGAGAAAAGTCCACATTCCAATCCAGCGTGAATACCCAATACCTTGGGTGCTTTGCCAAACAATTTCTTGTAAGACTCAACGGCAAGAGCGGTCATCTTGCTATTTGGATTCATCTTCCATGCAGGATAGCCTTCGCCTTGAACTACTTCAGCTCCAGCCAATTGGAATACCGCCTTGATGGTTGCGGCTTGATTGTCGAGCGCACTCATCACATTGGAGCGTTGAGAGGCAACCACCTTAATTTCATTTTCTTTTGTTTCTACGCTTGCCACGTTGTTTGAGGTCTCTACCAACCATGAGATTTCCTCGTCTTGGCACATGGCAAACACGCCATTATCAACTGCTTGCAGGGCTTGGACGATTCTTGTGCTGACATCTTGTGGCAATACGGGAGCGGCATCGGCACTCTCCATATCGAATTGCATGTTCTTTTCCGTTACATGATATTCTTCCTCTACCAAAGAAGTAAAGACATTCCAGTCAACACGTACATCTTCTTTTTTGTCGAAAGGAACTCCGAACACGATGATTCCATCGCGTGGAATTGCATTGTGAAGTTTGCCGGCATTGAAGGATACTAGGCGCAATCCGTAACGCTCTTGCGTTTGATATAGGAATCGTGCCAAGACTTTCAGAGCATTGGCGCGCTTCTTGTTGATGTCGTCGCCAGAGTGTCCACCGGTAAGTCCTTTCAACGAAGCTTTTACGAAGAACCATCCTTCGGGTGCTGCTTCACGTTCAAAATGGAATATAGCTGTGGTGTTTCTACCACCTGCACACGATACGAAGATTTGTCCCTCGTCCTCTGAGTCAAGATTGATGAGCATATCACCCTTCATGAATCCAGATTTCATACCCTCTGCACCAGTCAATCCTGTTTCTTCATCGCGAGTGAAGACACACTCTAATGGTCCGTGTTCAATATCGTCTGAATCAAGGATAGCCAATTCTATCGCACATCCGATACCGTCATCGGCTCCAAGTGTCGTTCCCTTGGCGCAAAGCCATTCACCATCGATGTAGGTTTGAATGGCATCTTTGTTAAAGTCGAAGTCTACGTCAACCAACTTTTCACAAACCATATCCATGTGACTTTGCAAGATAATGGTTTCCTTGTTCTCATAACCAGGTGTGGCAGGTTTGCGGATAATCACGTTACCCGTTTCGTCAACTAAAGTTTCAAGTCCACGGCTTTCGCCAAATGACTTTAAGTACTCAATCATCTGTTCCTCGTGCTTAGATGGGCGAGGAATCTCATTGATTTTGGCAAACTGCTCAAACACGCGAGCAGGTTTCAATTCGTTTTTATTCATTTTTAGTTATTTTATTACTGAATTCTTTTTATTCTCAATGATTTGCACTATCTTTGCACAAAATTTGCGAAGAGTTAGCGCATGAATCATGATGGCTTGTGCGTGAAACGGAATTCAACCCCGTTGTCTTTGCTTTTGCAAAAATACTAAAAATGGTGGAAACTTTGCTCTTTAGCGTGTTAATAATTGCTATAGCTATGGCTTTATTGTTGGTGAAGTTGCTTTTCAAGAAAGACGGGAAGTTTTCTTCACAACATATTCATGACAGTAAGGCGATGAAAGAGAGAGGCATTCATTGCGTGATGGAGCAAGACCGAGAGGCAAGGGCGCGTGGGAAAGCATATTGAGAATCAAAAGGATAAAGAAAAAGAATATTAATTTTAACGAAATGAACAAGAAGAACATTTTCCGTATGATGGCAGTTGCCGCTTTTGCAGGCATTGCCGTGATGTCGTGTGACAACTCTGCTCCCAAGATGGACTCAAAGGCTGATACGAAGGCTGCTCCATCGGAGTTGAAAATCGCTTATGTTGAAGTAGACTCAATCATGACTCAATATAAGTTTTGCAAGGAGTATTCAGAGATTCTCCAAAAGAAGGGCCAGAATATCCAGAATACATTGGCTTCTAAGCAACAGCAATTGCAGGCTGCTGGCGTGAACTTCCAACAGAAATTGCAACAGAACGCCTACACGCGTGAACAAGCTGAGGCTATCCAAGCAGGATTGCAGAAGCAAGCTGCTGATTTGGATGCTCTGAACACTCGTTTGTCTAACGAGTTCCAAGTAGAAACCAATAAGTTCAATGATGCCTTGCGCGATTCTATCCAGCATTTCTTGGTTAAATACAACAAGGACAAGAAGTACAGCATCATCTTGAGCAAGGCTGGTGATAATCTGCTTTATGCTGACAAGGCTTACGATATTACCGATGCCGTAATTGCAGGATTAAACAAGGCTTATAAGTCATCTCCCGCAACAAAGGCTGCCGCTAAGGAAGAGAAGAAGAAATAAGTGATTATCATATCATGAGGAATGAAGAATTGTTGCATCAGTTTTTGCCAACAATTCTTCATTCTTTGTTTACACCCATAGAAGGGTAGGAGAAAATGACAAAGAAAGAACGATACGCCTACATACTGGATTACTTTCGAAAGAACATGCCCGTGGCAACGACTGAGTTGCAATTTGCGAGTGCTTTCCAATTGTTGTGCGCCACGTTGTTGAGCGCACAATGTACTGATAAGCGCATCAATCAAGTAACTCCAGCATTGTTTGCACGCTATCCGTCGGCAAGGGAAATGGCGTTGGCAGAACCAGAAGACGTTCTCGAATTCGTGAAGAGTGTGTCTTATCCCAATTCCAAGGCGAAACATCTGGTGGAGATGTCGCGGATGTTGGTGTCTGATTTCGGTGGTGAAGTGCCTGATAATCTTGACGACTTAACCAAATTGCCAGGTGTTGGTCGCAAGACAGCCAACGTGATGCAAGCCGTGTGGTTCGGTAAGTCTACGATGGCGGTTGACACGCATGTCTATCGTGTGAGTCATCGCATGGGATTGGTTTCCAAAACGGCAAACACTCCTTATAAGGTTGAACAGGAATTAATCAAGTACATTCCCGAAGAAGACGTACCGAATGCCCATCATTGGTTGTTGTTGCATGGTAGGTATGTTTGTACGAGTAGGGCTCCTCATTGCAGCAAGTGTGAATTGAATGACATCTGTCCTAAATTATTAGAAGATTCCAAGTTATGAATGCCAAAAGGATAATCAATTTTCTCAAGGATGTAGCCGCCAATAACAATCGTCCTTGGTTTCAATTGCACAAGGATGAATACTTAGCTTGTAAAGCTGATTTCGAACAGGATGTAGCTCGTGCTATCACGCATTTGGCAGCATTCGATGATGAAGTGGCACACTTGCAAGTGAAGGATTGTGTCTATCGTTTTTATCGTGACACACGTTTCTCTGAAGATAAGTCGCCTTATAAGCGTCATTTTGGAGCATACATTTGTGCCAAAGGAAAGAAAGCCTTGCGCGGTGGATATTATATGCACGTAGAACCAGGCAATTGTATGCTTGCAACAGGTAGCTATTGGTTGCCGACAAACATTCTCACGTCGTGCAGAAATGAAATCATGGGTAATATTGACGTATGGCGTGAAACTGTAGAGAATAAGGATTTCATTGATAATTTCGGAAAACCCAATGATGGAACATGGGAACAATCTTCCAAGGGTTTTGGATTGGAATCCTTGAAGACTTGTCCGAGTGGTTTCCCGCGTGATTATGAGTTTCTCCAGTATTTACGGATGAAAGATTATTGTTGTTGGAAGCGTGTCTCGGATGATTTCTTCGATGGGGATGATTGGTATGATGAAGCCATGAATATCTTCAAGACTGCCAAACCCATGATGGATTTCATGAATGCGGTGATTGATGATTATGAATAAGACGAATGGTCAATAAATATGAAAGGGAGATGTAATTCAAATGCATCTCCCTTTCATTATTATAAAATATGTGTTCGAAATTATCCTTGTACAGGAATCTTGTCGATACGCTTTTGATGACGACCGCCTTCAAATTCCGTAGAGAAGAATTCATCCATAATCTTGCGAGCCATTTCTTCGTCGATGAAACGACCAGGCATTACGAGAACGTTGGCATTGTTGTGCTGACGGATGAGATGAGCAATCTCTGGAATCCAACAAAGTCCTGCACGAATGCTTTGGTGCTTGTTGAGTGTCATGTTGATGCCTTCACCACTTCCGCAAATGGCAATACCAGGAAATACTTCACCCTTCTCGATACCCTTTGCAAGAGCGTGACCGAAGTCGCTATAATCACAAGAATCTTCAGTATAAGTGCCGTAATCCTTGTAAGGCATTCCTTTCTCGTCAAGATATTTCTTTACGAATTGTTTTAAGGCAAAACCAGCGTGGTCGGAGGCAATGCCTACCCCCAACCCCTCCCCAAGGGAGGGGAGTTTTTTATCTGTATTATTCATTCTCTTTCAATTCTTTAGTTATTGTTCTTATAACAGATTCAATATTACCTATAACCTCTTCATTTGTAAATCTTAGTACTTTAAAGCCCTGTTCTAATAATACTTTCGTACGTTCTGCATCAAGTAGAGGTTATTCCCCTTCAAAATGATAACCACCATCAATCTCTATAATGAGTTGTTTGGAGAGACAAACAAAATCGGGTATGAAATCCAATATGATGTGTTGTCGTCGGAAATGGTATCCTAATTTTCCTCCTTTCAAGAAATTCCATAGTATTCTTTCTGCATCTGTAGGATTCTTTCGGTGTTTTTGAGCGAACTCTTCTAAGATACTGAAGTTTATTGAAGCGGTTTGGTATTTGTATTTCATCTATAGGAAAGAAACACCCCCTCCCTTGGGGAGGGGGATGGGGGTGGGCTTTTACAACAATTTCTTCACTTGTTCGTAAACGTTTTGGCCGTTGTAACCGAGTTTCTCGTCAAGCACCTTGTAAGGAGCAGAGAAGCCGAAACTGTTAAGACCCCAAACGCAACCGTCTGCACCAACAAGTCCTTCGAGAGTTACGGGAAGACCAGCGGTCATACCGAACTTCTTCTTGCCTGCGGGGAGAACGCATTGTTGATATTCGATGGGTTGAGAACGGAACAATCCTTCTGAAGGAACACTTACAAGACGAACCTTCACGCCGTCTGCACGCAACAACTTAGCACCTGCTTCCAATGTAGAAACCTCAGAACCAGAAGCGAGTAAGATTACGTCGTAGTCTTCATCAGAACCAGCCACTACGTAAGCACCCTTGGTTGCCTGTGAATAATCATTGCCTTCGGGCAACATTTCGATATTCTGACGAGAGAAGATGAGTGCGGTAGGAGTCTCAGTGTTTTCCATAGCCATACGCCAGCAAACGGTTGTCTCTTCAGCATCGGCAGGACGAACAACAAGCATAGAGTTCTTTCCGTGATGATTCTTCAGTTTCTCCATCAAACGGATTTGTGCCTCTTGCTCAACTGGCTCATGTGTAGGACCATCTTCGCCTACGCGGAATGCATCGTGTGTCCAAATGAACTTCACTGGCAATTCCATCAAGGCAGCCATACGAACGGCTGGTTTCATATAATCTGAGAATACGAAGAATGTACCACATGCAGGAATCACACCACCATGCAAAGCCATACCGATACAGCAGCAAGCCATCGTCAACTCGGCAACACCAGCCTGGAAGAATGCACCGCTGAAATCACCCTTCACGATGTCGTGCGTCTTCTTCAAGAAACCGTCGGTCTTATCTGAGTTAGACAAGTCGGCAGATGCACAAATCATATTGGGCACTTCCTCTGCGAGAACAGACAATACGGTAGCACTTGCACCACGTGTAGCAGCACCAGCCTTTTGTTGTACCTTGCTCCAGTCAATCTTCGGAGCCTTGCCACTGAACCACTCTTCCAATTGAGCAGCTTGTTCAGGATGTCCCTTTGCCCATTCAGCCTTGGCAGCATAACGCTCTGCTACAATCTTCTTCAGTTCCTCAGCACGTTTAGCATAGAGTTCTTGCACCTCTGGGAAGATAACGAATGGATTCTCTGGATCAGCACCGAGGTTCTTCATTGTCTGAACGAAATTATCACCACCGAGAGGAGCACCGTGAGTAGCGCAATTGCTCTCATAGCTACTACCGTCTGCCTTGCGAGCACCCTTACCCATCACGCAATGACCGATGATGATGCTTGGACGTTCTTTCTCTGCTTGTGCTTTCTTGATGGCTTCACGGATTTGGTCAACATCGTTTCCGTCAATCTTCTGAACGAACCATCCCCAGGCCTCATACTTCTTGGCGGTGTCTTCTGATGTAACGACTTCTGTCTTCGTAGAAAGCTGAATGTCATTAGCATCATAGAACATGATGAGGTTGTCGAGGCCAAGGTTTCCAGCGATACGACCAGCACCTTGAGAGATTTCCTCTTGAACGCCACCGTCAGAAATATATGCGTATATGGTTTGGTTCATCACGTCGCCCAAACGAGCTTTCAAGAACTTAGCGGCGATAGCTGCACCTACGGCAAATGTATGTCCTTGTCCGAGAGGACCAGACGTATTCTCTATGCCACGAGCCAACTCACGCTCTGGGTGTCCAGGAGTAACAGAACCCCATTGGCGCAATTGCTTCAAATCTTCCAAAGTATATTTGCCGATAAGGGTAAGTTGTGAGTAAAGCATAGGAGCCATGTGACCAGGATCGAGGAAGAAACGGTCTCTGCCTTCCCAATTGGGATTCTCTGGGTCGTAAACCAAGAACTCGCTATAAAGCGTGTTGATAAAATCAGCACCACCCATTGCACCACCTGGATGACCAGACTTTGCTTTCTCTACCATGGCAGCAGCCAAGATACGGATGTTATCCGCTGCCTTGTTCATAATTTTGTTGTCGTTCATAAATGTTATGTTTACAGTTTATTAATTATATGTTTATTGTTACTAAATATACTATTTAACGTTGATAACTACGATACTCTTTGCGGGAACCTTCACGGTGAGTTTTCCCTTGTTGATTTTTGCATCCTTAAAAGCAGTTGGTTGAATGCGATTAGGATGCTCGAAGTCGTTGTATTCCTTGATGTCCTTGCAAGTCAGGATTTGTCCGCTAACCGTTTTTGCTTGTGTTCCTTCGAGGTTTACTTCTATTTCCTGAGCCTTGTCAAGACTGACGTTTGTCAATGAGATGACGATAGCACCGTCTTTTGTCTTTGCGGCAGATGCGCTTACGAGTGGAAGTGTGCGATATGTCTTCTCGTTGATTTCGTCAAAGTCCTTACGCATTTCTTGGCGCACTTTCATGTCTTTGCAGAACAAGTCGAGTGGGAGATAGGTTGCCTCTTGGAATGGCTTGTACATATTGAACACGTGATAAGTAGGTGTTAATACCATGTGACCGCCATCTTTGGTGTCAGTCAAAATCATGGATTGCAATACGTTCACGATTTGTGCAATGTTTGCCATTACCACGCGGTCGGTATATTTATGGAATACATTGAGAGACAATGCGGCTACCATGGCGTCGCGCATGGCATTCTGCTGATAGAGGTGTCCGCTGATAGTTCCAGGTTCTTCATCCCACCATGTTCCCCATTCGTCAACGAGCAAGCCAATCTTCTTTCGTGGATCTTTCTCGTCCATGATGGCACAATGTTTCTTGATGACATCCTCTATCTCAAGACATTTTCCCAAAGTCCAGTAATATTCATCGTTGTTGAAGTTGGTGGCAGAACCTTTCGAACCGCTCCATCCGCTACAGGTGTAATAATGCAATGAAACGCCATTCATGCGATTGCCAACGTTCTCCATCAACACCTTTGTCCAATTATAGTCGTAGTCGCTGGCTCCAGAAGCAATCTTGTAGAGATTGTTTCCGTCGTAGTTGCGACAATAAACGCTATATCTACGGAACAAGTCGCCGTAGTATTCGGGGCGCATATTACCGCCACATCCCCAACTCTCATTGCCTACGCCGAGGTATTTCACTTTCCATGCCTTGTCACGACCGTTTTGCCTACGCAACTTTGCCATTGGCGTATCGCCGTCAGAAGTCATGTACTCTACCCATTTTGCCAATTCCTCTACAGTACCAGAACCTACGTTTCCGCTGATGTATGGTTCGCAACCAATCAATTCGCAGAGGTTCAAAAACTCATGAGTACCAAAAGAATTGTCTTCAATCGTTCCACCCCAGTTATTGTTTTGCATCTTTGGACGTTTATCGCGAGGACCAATACCATCTGTCCAATGATATTCATCGGCAAAACAACCGCCTGGCCAACGCAATACGGGAACTTGCAAGTCTTTCAATGCTTGCAACACGTCATTGCGATAACCTTGGGTATTGGGGATGTTTGATTCTGGACCAACCCATAAACCTCCATAGATACACGTTCCGAGGTGTTCAGCAAACTGACCGTAAATTTCCTTGTGGATTTTCTGAGTGCCTTTAGTGGCGTGAATGGTTACAGTGGCATCTTGTGCCATAGCTGTCGAGGCGCAAAACAATGTTGCAATCGAAATAATAAGTTGTCTCATCATCATGAATATTAGGTTTGGTGAATGAATAGGATATTCAAAATGCAAAGATAATAATTATTTTCCATTAACGGAAGAAAATAGTCATTTTTCTTGTTGAGTGTATTTTTGTTTAGTGTTTAGTGTTGAATGTTTAGTGTGGAGAGAATAGCCTAATTGTGAATTATGAATTGTGAATTATGAATTGTGAATTGATAATTGTGAATTATTTCCCGTGAGGTCTTAGGAGGAAAGGCTACACGCTTATCATCGTGCTTAATACTCGAGACGGGTCTTGTGGGGGTGTGTTTGCTCATTTTATCTTGTAATTATTTGTTTATTCGGAAAAATAACTTATCTTTGCAACGGAAATCAAAAAGATCATCACTATGGAAACCAAAAAGATTACACATGAGGAAGCATTGCGCCGCTGGAAACATTCGTTAGAAATCAAACGTGAATGGGAACGCAAAGTAGCTGAACGCTGGGCTAATGAAGACCAGCAGAAGATAGCCACTATATGATTAAGATTACTCTTGAAGAAATCAATCGGAAGTCGCCATACGAGATTATTCTCAACAATGGCGATTTTGATTTTACTACAGATACAGGCACACGCTATAGTGTAAGCTTCCTTGAAGATGTTCCTCTTGGTGGATGCGATACCTATCAGTTTGGCTTTCGCAAGCGCGAGGACAGTCATTCGGGATATGATGCAAAAGTGAAAGACACTTTGATTGCCATTATTGAACAGTTCTTCGCAGAAAATGATAATGTATTGTTGTATATCTGTGATACCAGCTATGGGCGTGAAGCAAAGCGCAACCATTTGTTCGTAAGATGGTTTGAAGAGTTTGCCACTCCGGAGCGTTACACAATGAAAACTGCTAATGCCACCGTTGAAGGTCAGGGATTCTATGCAGCTATCATTGTGGAGAATAGCAACCCTTTGCTTGAAGCCATTATCCTTGATTTCAAACAAACGGCAGAATCGCTTACAGGCGAAAAGCCATAGGCAATGCCTTTTTTCCTCTATTGTTCAGCCATTTTCCCGACAGGTGTCGAAAATATGTTATATACATTTGTTTTTTCATTTGTGTAATAATTGTTAAAGTCTCACCAGTTAAAAGTGTTTTCCATTTTTTTGCAATATATTTGCAAAAAAGTAATAAACATAAATAATTATATGAGAACTTTATTTTTATCATTGGCTGTAAGTTTGTGCCTTTCAGCACATTCCCAGGAAATAAGTGTTCCTGAGCCAGAATTTGCAGAAGAGACTTTATTGTTAACCTCTGATTCAGTGGCTACTCTACTGAAACGTGAAAATGGAACAATAAAGACCAAAGCTGGGGCAAGCCTTTATTTAACAGGTATAGGTAAGATAAAATCGCGCTTGACATTAGCAGGAAATAAATCATCAAGCACAGTAAAGGGCTCATCTACAACACGCCTAATTATAAAAGCTAAAGATAACTCGACTGATCCAAACTCATTTATAAATATCTTTAAATTTGAAGTGAAAGGCAAGGAACGTAGGTATCAAGTTGCTGAAACTGGCACTCTATCCAAAACAGAAACAAACAATCTTGCAAGTATTGAATTCAAAGCTAAAAAATATGGTGGGCAATCTTATCTTATTATTTTGGAAGATTTGACTCCAGGTGAATATGGTATTGTAATAGGTGATCCAAATACTGATAATACTAAAAATTCTATGAAGGTTACTACATTTTCTGTGGAATAGACTTTTTATGTTTAAGCACAATCAAATTGGCCGTGGTATCACTACGGCCAATTTGATGGTTTAGTGTTTAGCGTTTGATCAGCAAGGAAGATAGTTGCGGATTTTAGGGTATATCTGGTACAACTTTTCAGACAATTTGCTATAGAATTAAATTGGGAAAAAGTGCTCAAAAAAACACTTAACTGTTTTGAAAGTTTTAGTTAAGTGTTTCTCATAAGCCGGTTTTTGGGTTTTTATGACCACTTGTGAACGTCAAATGTCAATCTATGAAATACTTCTTTTATGTTTAGTTAAACTATAAAAACTCGTATAAAGGGAGCTAATGAATAGCTATTTTTTTCTATTGTTTAGTCCTTTGACAATACTATAAAAGTGTATAGGTAATTGTATTCGACCCATATACACTCTGTATTTGTATAGAATACACTGTGTATATGCATAGAATACACTGTGTATATGGGTAAAATACACATTATATATTGATGAAATACAGTATGAATATAAACAAAGAAGTGATTGCTATTTCAATTGTATTTTAACAGAATAATAAGTTGGGGCGTGAAATGAAACAAAAAGCCCCTTGGCGATTTGATATTACTGCCAAGGGGAATGTCTTTTATTGAGTCTTGTTTTACTTCGTTGGCTCAATAGGGAAGAGATAGAATTCGCGCTCTGGGTCGTAATCTACCATCCATTGGTCTACGATGATGTGTTCGTCTAAAGCCTTGATTTTGAGCGTATGTGTTCCCCATCCTAAGTAAGTCTTGACTTCCCTGATGGCTTGTCCACGTAAGACGTTTTGTTTCCATCGTTCTGAACGATAGGGTTCCTTGAGGGAGAAGATGACGGGATCGTTGTCGTCAATACTTACGGAGAAACGAATGTCGCCCTTGTCGTTGGCTTGCGTAGGAATAACTGCTATGCGAATAATAGCTTGGTCATGTCTCGACGTATTGAAACGATAGGTCAGTTCACCGTCTTTCGGCAGCGAAACGGCTTTCATGCTATGACCGAGCATGTCGATGATTTTCGCACCATCAGACGCTTGCGTGTAATTGCAAGCATTTTGCGCAATGCACTTATCCATTTCCAACTTACAACTATATGGCTCCATCGTATTATATTTGGCTATTTCTTCCTCAGTCAACTTGTCGTGTAGGGCAGGCGTTCCAAATACAGGTAAGTTGCGTGGCGACATAGACATGCTGCCTTTCCACTTACCATTAGCCATTTTGTTGTTGTAATAATCCGTCAATTGCACGATTTCCCGATAGGCAAGTTCACTTCTCACGGCAGATGTCAATGCCTCGGAATCGTTGTGGAAAGCTTCGGGACGAGCAATTTCCCTGGCTTCTTGAGCCTCCAATTGCTTGGTAGCCATTGCCGCTGCCGCATAGATGGGATATTTCACGGCTGCGAAGAAAGCATCCTTCAGTTCTGGACGAATCATCTTTTCCACTTTGTCTATCTCATCTTTCAGTTTGTCGTAGTCTTCCATATATCTCACGCGCTCGTTGCCAAATGCCAAAGCGTTGAAATCGGTATTGCTGACAGGAGATAAGCCACGGTCGTATTGCTTCTTGTCAAGTTCCACTTGCGACCAACCCATGAATTCTGGTTTTCTGATACCTGTGAGGCGATAGAATTCTACCATCGAAGGCAGTAACAACTTTCCTTCCACCTCCCCGAATTGCTCTTGCAACCATTTACACAAGTGTTGTTGGATATTGTCGTGCTTCACACAATTGATGTTCCAAGCCATGTCGAGAAAGAGCGAAAGGTCGTATGCCGCCACCTTCGGGTCGTGTACGTTGGCAATCCACAAACGTTTTGCATTGTGGTCGTAAGCCGTTTTCATCTCGTTGTAAATGAGACCTGGTTGGGTAGTGGTAAGCCAAAGATAGTCGTGTGGTCTTCCCCAATAACTCAAGTGATAATATACGCCTCCGCCACCCGAACGCTTTTGTTGCGCTTCATCAGAAAGGCGAGTCATGTAACCATAGTTATCGTCGCACCACATCAGCATCACGTCGTCGGGAACATAAAGACCATTCTCGTAAATCTCCAACACCTCCTTATATGGAATAAATACTTGCGGGATTTCCTTGATATTTTTACCAATCTTGGAAGCCAATAGCTTGCGTTGCTCGTTGATGACAGCTTGCAAACCACGTGTCTTTTCCTCCATCGTCTTCACGCCTTGCATGGAACCATCGTGTATTCCACGCATACCTATCGTATAAAGAGCGTCCATGTCTTTCGTCTCTTCCACGCGCTCCTTCCAATAATCCAATACGTTTCTTTGATTGGTGATAAAATTGTACGGGCCACGTTTCTTTTCGTTCCATTCCCCCACGTTATTGCGCAACAATGGCTCACAATGAGAAGAGCCTACGAAAATATCACAACTATCTGCCACTTCCCGATTGCCTTTTACGGTGAAAAAGGCAGCCGTTCCTTCGTGCATGGCTGGCCAAATGGTATTGGCGCGTAATCTTAACAATAGTTCGAAAATCTTCTTATAGGTACGTGGGCCGATAGTTCCTTTCGGCAATCTCTTATCCATCTTCTCATGCGCCCATTCGCGAAGGCTCCAATCCTCATCGTTGATGAAAATTCCACGATATTCAACCGATGGAAATTGCATCGCAACGAAGGTGTCGTTCATGATGAGTGCGCTCTTATGACGAGGTTGAACATCGCCCCACCAAATCCAAGGAGACACACCTGCCATCCGCGAGAGTTCAAGTATTCCGTAAGCCGTACCGCGACCGTTGCTGCCAATGACAATAATCTTCCCTTTATGACAACCAATATAGAAAGCGTCTTGCTTGGCGATGATTTTCTCAAACGGCAATTTCGTACGTTCCAACTTCTTAAACTCCTTGTTGGTCAGTTTGTCTAATTGGAAGATTTCTATTATTCCGTTACTCTTTTCGTGAGCTTTCTTTCCCGTTACGGCAAGCATGTCGTTGCTGAACATATCGAGTGCTATTTCCACGACAGGCGAAACCTTTTGATGCGTAACGTATGCTACGGGATTTTTCCCGTCATACCACACGATATTCTTGGCGTTGAGGGAAAGGCAGATGAGCAACAAGGGAACAATGAGTGTTCTTTTCATGACTGATGGGGGTGTTTATTGGTCGTATGAATGATAGAATGGATTGAAGGGCTTGATATTCTTTGTCGGCTCTCCGAAGAAACTACGCAACGTAGGATTCCAGTCGGCGGTTTGCGGAACTATGGTAAACGCTCCCTCTATTTTGTAACCTTCCAATTGAACGGTCTTCTCTGGCCAGATATTCTTATTGAATGGCGTTGCCACATGTGAGTTATGACTGATGACAATACCGTCGGGATAACGTTCCAAAGCTACGTTTTTCGATGTCTCGGGAATGATGGCAAATCCTTTAGCCAATATGTTTGTAAACAACAGGCACTCTACTTCCTCGCGGTTGCCAGGGAAATAGATGTCGCCACTATTGAGTTTCCAGAAACCAAACTCGCTAAGTGCGTCTTTTCCGGGATAACAAGCGTAAGGACCTTTACCAATCCAACGAATGTTACCAGCCTTTTCACCCGTCTTAAAGGCTAATCCCGTCTCTACGGATTCGCCCTCTCCGTGTGCGATAAGGTTGTAACGAATGTGTACGGCATTGTTGTTGGAGTAGGTGAGTTCGATGGTTCCGTCGATGAATTGCGTACTTCCAGTATCGAAAATGACATGTGCCAAATACTTATCCTTGTCAATCTTCTCCACGTTGGCTTTCGTGCAAGGCAACAAATGATTGTTCCAAAGATGGTGTTTCTTGCCCTGCGAACCTTCCATCGTGGCGTTTTCGCAGATGGTTGGCTTCCTTCCAACGCGAGCCATGAATTTATTCTTGATGTATTGTTCGATTTCTACTGTCTTCAACTTCGTCTTTGTCACATTTTCGTTTGCCACGAGCGAAGCGAGAGGAGTTTCTGGAGATTCATTCATGCGAATGGATTTCTCGTAGATTTGTTCTCCTTGTGCGTCAGTCAATTTCAACTTATAGTAATGGAAATGAGCATTTGTCAAACTCTTAGGTTTGGCGATGTTAAACGAGATGGATTCATGTGGTGCACATTTTAACGGGATGTTGCTCTTGCTAACCATTTGACTGTCAGCATATACTTCCAGTTCTGCCTTCACGGTAGACAAGTCAGTAAAGTCGTATCTGTTTTCCATCTTGACGATGATTCCGTCGTCTTTCGTTTGAGTTGTCACCTTCACGGGAGCGTATGCCTTTCGTACTTGATAGTAATCAGTTTGCGGAGTGCGGTCAGCATATACGATACCATCGGTTCCGAGAATGTCGCAAGCGTCGAAGAAGATGGATTGCGAAGCCCAAGCGTGCTTGGTAGGTTCGTCGCGGTTCACCTTTTCCATACTTACGCGTTGTATTCCCTGGTCGGCAAACTCCCATACGGCTCCACCTGCCAACTGCGGATGTTTATACCATTCGTCAACGATGTCTTGCAATTGTCCCAAGTCATTTCCTAAAGCATGGGCATACTCAGTGTTGACCAATGCATGATCGAGTTGTGATGGCCATGATTTCAGTTCGGAAAGCAAAGGATAATGACAAGAATACATCGTCATGAAGTCGTATTTCTTATCCAATAACTCTCTGAATGGTCGATGTGTAGATGGGAAGACATACGGACGTGTTGGGTCTAATTGATGCACGTACTTACCCGTTTCCAAACCATTCTCTGTCACGGGATTCTCGTTGCCTACACTCCAGATGATAACCGAAGGATGATTCTTGTCGCGTTTCACGGTATAATACGCACGTTCCTTTAAGATGTCGAGCATCTGTGGCTTGTTCAAGAGATTGTCTCCGAAACCGAAAGGCACTTCACATATCACGTAGAAGCCCATGGAGTCAGCCAATTCCAATAGTCTTTGCTTGGGTGGATAGTGAGATGTACGAATCATGTTGATATTCGCCTTTTTCATCATGGTGAGGTCGGCAAGTATCTCATAATCAGAAATCGCCCTTCCGTTGTATGGCGACTCATCGTGATGATTCACTCCTCTCAACTTAACGGGTTTTCCGTTGACTTTCAAGACGGCATTGTCCCAACTTATCTCACGCAAACCTACATATTCGTAATGCTTTTCAACGGGTCTGCCATTCTCCTTGAGTTGCAATTGTAACCTATATAAATAAGGTGTCTCAGCCGTCCACGCATGATAATCGGTCAGTTGCAACGAACAATGGTTGCCTTTCAAATCGCTAAACGACGCTACAACGTTGTCGTTAGCATCAATTAATTGTCCGTCAACGGTAACCGTTACGTTTTTCTTGATAGCAAATTTCTTGAAGTCAAGGTCAATGGTAGCCAGCGTATCAGTCAACGATGTGCGCACGGTGATGTCTTCGAAGTGGGTTACGGGAATGGCATAAATGGTAACACTACGTGAAATACCCGACAAAGACCAATCATCGTTGGTGTCGAATTGATAACCAGGAGATTCCGTCTTCGGTACTTTCACGGCCACCATATTGGGTCCGCCATAGTTAACATATTTGGAAATGTCGAACATGCAACGGTTGAAGGCACTATTGAATGTTCCCACTTTCTTGCTGTTGATGTAAAACGTGAATCCATTTTCCACTCCGTCGAAGGCAATGTAAACAAGACTCGTGTTAAACGAATTGTCTAAGCGGAATGCCTGACGATACAATCCGTAACCAGGCGTAAGTTTACCGCCATAAACGGGTTCTTCGAAACCCTGCAACTGCCAGTTTCCTGGTACGCGAATACCTTGCCAGTCGCTTGCGTCGTATGCAGGAGAACTGAACAACGTATCTCTTCCGAGGTCTGTTCCGTCTACATATTTGAATTGCCAAACTCCATTCAGGGAAATGAAATTGGTCATGGGACACGTAGGAATGGGTTCTTGAGCTTGGGCAAAATGTGTGGAAAAACCCAATAAGCCACACAATATGTATTTTCTTATTTTTTTCATGCGAATGATATGCTATCTTTATCGTTTGTAAATATATCCTTTACGGTTCGTAAACACCATGTTTAAAGCTCGTATACATATCGTATACGGGCAGTACAAATGCCTTGTACGGATAGTACAAAAGCCAGGTACGAGGTGTACAATTACATGATACTTGCTTGGTACCAGTGCAAAGGTAATGAAAAAAAATCACATACGAACATTTTTATGCGTTCATTATTTGATTTTATCATGAAAATAATTTATCTTTGTTGCGAAAAATCTTGAATAACATGAGACGTGTGGCTTTTATCCTTTTGACTTGCCTCGTCGAAATCATAGCTTGGGCGCAACAACCCATTGATGAGGCTACGGTGAATGGCGCGAAAAACGTGCTGAGCGGTACGGTTTGTCGCGAGAAAACGAATGAGCCTATCCGACAGGCGAGCGTGGTAGTGGAAGGAACCAATGTCTCGGTTGTTACCAACGACGATGGTTTTTTCACGCTCAAGACCGACAATCCTCCCGAATACATCTCTGTTTCTCATCTTGGCTATCAGAAGAAACGCATTCGCGTCAGTGGTGAACAAAGCGGTGATTTGATGATTCACTTGAAACCTACTTCCGTGGAGTTGAAAGAAGTAGTGGTGTGGACTGACGACCCACGTGATTTGGTGAATATCGCAATTAGCAAAATTCCCGACAATTATATCAACAAACCCGAATTGTACAAGGGATTCTATCGAGAGACTGCCATGAAGCAACAACACTATATCTACGTGGCAGAGGGAGTGGTGGATATGTATAAGTCGTCTTATCAATCGAGCGGATATAGAGATAGGGTGGCGATACGTAAAGGTCGTAGGTTGCTAAGTCCTAAACGAGGCGATACGTTGAGCATCAAGGTATTGGGAGGTCCTGTCTTTCCCATCCAACTTGATATTGCCAAAAACTTGGACTTCTTTCTCAACCAAGAAAACTTGGCGAATTATAACTTCACCATGCTCAATCCAACCGTTATCAACGACCGTCTGCAATATGTGGTAGGTCTTTCGCCCAGATGGGTAACTCCTTGGGCTTTGTTTTATGGTACTTTATACATCGACCGAGAAAACTTGGCGTTTACGAGAGCGGAATTGTCGCTCGACATGAGCAACAAGGAGAAAGCTACCAATGTCATGTTAGTGAAGAAACCATTGGGCGTGAAATTCCGACCGAAGGAGTTGACCACGTTAATAGATTATAGGTACGAAGACGGAAAGACACACATTAGTTATATTAGGAATACATTCCGTTTCAATTGCGATTGGAAAAAACGGTTGTTTGCCACTTCCTTCTCCGCCTTTTGTGAAATGGTGATTACCGACAGAACCGATCAAGACGTCCGTCCTATCTCTGGACGAGACTCTTTTGATTCTCGCGATTCATTCTATGATAAGGTGGATTATTTCAGAGACCCTCATTTCTGGGAAGATTATAATATCATCGAACCCTCTGAGTCGCTTGACAAAGCCATCGGTAAATTGCTGAAGAAGTATAAGTAACATTTTGTTTTTCTCTACTTGACAAAGAAAAATTGCAAGAAATCATTAAAACTTTTGGTTGAAGCAATGGAAAGATGTAATTTTGCGAAAAATTTTTCGTAAAACAATGACATTATATCCAAAATTGATTATCGATGCATTGGCAACCGTGACCTATGCAGGAACTAAAAAGAACTTGATTGAGAGTGAAATGCTTGTCGATACGCCAAGCATTAATGGGAATAAGGTAAAGATTGTATTGCTCTTTCCGAGAGAGACCGACCCGTTCTTGAAATCTACCGTTAAGGCAGCGGAAGCGGCCATTCACTATCATATAAGTCCCGACGTGGAAGTGACAATTGAAACGGAATTCAAGTCTAAACCAAGACCAGAGGTTGGCAAATTGTTGCCTGAGGTGAAAAACATCATAGCAGTAAGTTCTGGAAAAGGTGGAGTGGGAAAGAGTACCGTTGCCGCTAACCTTGCCGTGTCGCTTGCTCGCTTGGGATATAAGGTAGGTTTGTTGGACACGGATATCTTCGGGCCATCTATGCCAAAGATGTTTGACGTGGAGCATGAGCGTGTTTATGCCGTTGATATAGATGGTAGACAATTGATAGAACCTATCGAGAAATATGGCGTGAAGATGTTGAGCATCGGTTTCTTCGTTAATCCCGATACGGCAACACTTTGGCGCGGAGGAATGGCAACGTCTGCCTTGAAGCAACTCATTGCTGATGCGAATTGGGGAGCGTTGGATTATTTTATCTTAGACACTCCTCCAGGAACAAGTGATATTCACTTGACATTGTTGCAAACACTCGCCATCACGGGAGCGATTATCGTTAGCACGCCCCAACAAGTGGCTCTTGCTGACGCACGTAAAGGAATAGACATGTATCGGAATGAGAAAGTGAACGTTCCTATCTTGGGATTGGTGGAAAACATGGCTTATTTCACGCCCGCAGAACTTCCCAACAACAAGTATTATATCTTTGGAAAAGACGGATGTAAGCAATTGGCAGAACAAATGAAATTGCCATTGCTCGCACAAATCCCTCTTGTTGCAAGCGTGTGTGAAAGTGGCGACCAAGGAAAGCCTATTTCCTTGGATTCAAATAGCGTTACTGGACAATCATTCCTATCTCTTGCACAATCAGTCGTAACGGTTGTGAACCGACGAAACAAGAATATGGCTCCGACAAAGATAGTTGGAATAAACCAATCATAATTGAGACATCAAAAAAGCAAGGAAAAAGAATCTCTTTCCTTGCTTTTTGTTTTTTGAAGAATGTTATGTCTTGTTGACTAACACATCTTATTTAAAAGTAAAGCTCTTTGAGCCAATCATGTTTCCACCACAGAAGATGCTCACTTGATAGGTTCCGTCTACCATTGCTTGGTCTACATTCCAGTAAACAGTAATGGGAGTTTCCTGTCCTCCATATTCTACGCTCTTCTTCATCGTATATTGCAAGGAGCGATTTTCGTATTGGAATGTTCCTGCATTGCCAAGTACGGCTCCAGTAGGTGTGATGATACGTACGAATACATTTTTCATACCACTTGATGCGGTAACGTTCTTCGCCAATGAGAAATCTACCTGTACCGTCTTACACTTTTTCATGTTGTCGGTTTGCTTTCCTCGTTTGTTTTGGGCAGTCATTCGGATGTTTATAGCATCCAATTGTGCGGCGATGGCAACCTTTTCTGAAAGCGTAACCTTCTCGTTGTTCAAACCTTGAATCTGTTTGGTGGCCGCTTCATATTGGGTTTTCATCCTGCTATTTTCTTCCACGAGATTTTGGTTGAGTCTATTGAGCGAGTCAACTTCCAACACATAGCTGCGAATGACGGCTCTTGCCGTGGCAAGTTCTTTCTTCAGACGGGTAATCTCGCGTGCGTCTTCAGCCTTTACTTGTTTCAGTTCTGCTAACAATCGTTGTGTTTTCTCTTGTTCGGCAGATAATTGGGCGATAATGGAATCGTTGTTGATTTTAGTTTTCAATTCGCTATATTGCATGGCGAATTGCTGGTATTCGTTTTCCATCTCTTTCTTGTCAAGTTCTGCCAGTTCTTGCATCTCTTGATTATGTTTCTTTTCCAAGTCGAGATGATAATATAGATAGGCGATTCCGCCAATCAATGCCGCAAACAATAAAAGCAATAAGGGAATTAATATTTTCTTTTTCATTTCGTCGTTTATAAATCGATGCAAAAGTAATGCATTTTATCCAAATGACAAAGTAAATGTAAGAGACAATCCGTGATTATTATAATTTTTTGTGTTTTGACAGAGAAATATACCTATACTTTCATGAAAAATATTTATAATATTTTCGTTTCTTAAAATATTTTACTTATCTTTGCGAATAATATTGCCTAACGACATTAAACTTTTGCTGTTATGAATAAAGATGGTTTTTGGTATAGAGCTTTCGATCTGTATTACGATGGCTTTCGTAACATGACATTGGGAAAGACGTTGTGGGCGATTATCCTCATCAAACTATTCATTATGTTCGTAATTCTCAAGATTTTCTTTTTCCCCAACTTTCTCAAACAACATGCTCCAGAGGGCGGGGAGTCTGAATTCGTGGGAAACGAACTTATCCAGCGGGCTAATTAAACTATTATGATATGAATCATTTACTATTGGACATTACAACAGGTACGATTGATTGGTCGAGGGCGCAATTCGCTCTTACTGCCATCTATCATTGGCTATTCGTTCCACTCACGTTGGGATTTGCCGTTATCATGGGAATCATGGAAACGTACTATTATCGTACGGGCGATGAATTCTGGAAAATCACTGCACGCTTTTGGCAGAAACTCTTCGGCATTAACTTTGCGATGGGTGTAGCCACTGGTATCATCTTGGAGTTTGAGTTTGGTACCAACTGGAGCAACTATTCGTGGTTCGTGGGTGACATCTTCGGTGCACCATTGGCCATCGAAGGTATTATCGCCTTCTTCATGGAGTCTACTTTCGTGGCGGTTATGTTCTTCGGATGGAATAAGGTGTCACGCGGATTCCATCTTGCCTCCACTTGGTTGACGGGTTTGGGAGCCACAATCTCTGCATGGTGGATACTCGTAGCCAATGCTTGGATGCAATCGCCAGTAGGTTGTGAGTTCAATGCCGATACGATGCGCAACGAGATGGTGTCGTTTTTCGATGTGGCATTGTCGCCATTCGCCATTGGCAAGTTCTGCCATACGGTAACATCGGCATGGATTGTCGGAGCCGTTTTCACCGTGGCGGTTGGTTCTTGGTACTTACTGAAGAAACGTGAACAGAAGTTGGCATTCGAGAGTATCAAGATTGGTGCTGCCGTTGGGCTAATTGCTTGTGGTCTCGCATTGATTACGGGACATATTTCTGGTGAACAAGTGGCTAAAGCACAACCGATGAAACTCGCCGCCATGGAAGCTCTTTATAATGGAGGAGTAGACCAGAGTCTCACGGGTGTAGCTTGGGTGAACCCGTTTAAACAACCTGATTATCAAAACGAGGAAGAACCGCCATTGCGAATAGCGATGCCTTACGCCTTGTCGGTCATGGCAACACGCGATATTCATGGTTTTGTACCTGGTATTAACGATTTGTTGAATGGCTATACGTTGCCCGATGGTACAAAAGAACTATCTGTAGATGAGAAGATTAAACGCGGTCGTGCGGCTATCTACGCATTGATGTCTTACAGAAATGCCAAGAAAGCAAAGTCGGAAGAGGGAGCTGCCAAGCACCTAAAAGCATTAAGGGAAAACATGCCATACTTCGGTTATGGCTATATCAAGTCGAAAGACCAATTGGTGCCTTACATTCCCGTATGTTTCTGGGCATTCCGCATCATGGTGGGATTGGGATGCTTGTTCATCGCATTCTTCGCCTTGGTGCTTTTCTTGATTTACAAGAAGAAAGACCTTGCCAGTTACAAATGGTTGCTCATTGCTGCCATCGTATTTGTTCCATTGGCTTACATCGCCAGTGAATCGGGATGGTTGGTTGCTGAGTTCGGTCGTCAACCGTGGACTATTCAAGATATGTTGCCTACATGGGCTGCCGTATCTGACATTAATTCGAGTTCGGTGGCATTGACGTTCTTTATCTTCCTTGCTTTGTTCACTACGATGTTGGCTGTAGAAATCAACATCTTGTTGAAGCAAATCAAGAAGGGACCAGAGAGATTGAAGATTGAAGAAGAACACTAAACACTCAACACTAAACACTCAACGTTTAGCACTCAACGTTTAACACTAAACATATATAAATATGACATACGATTTTTTGCAACATTATTGGTGGTTCTTGGTATCATTGTTAGGAGCCTTATTGGTATTCCTCATGTTTGTACAAGGAGCCAATTCGATGATATTCCAATTGGGCAGGACGGCTGAGGAACGTCGAATGCTCATCAATTCTACAGGACGTAAGTGGGAGATTACTTTCACTACGTTGGTTACGTTTGGCGGTGCTTTCTTCGCATCGTTCCCCTTGTTCTATAGTACCAGTTTTGGTGGCGCTTATTGGTTGTGGATGATTATCTTGTTCTCATTTGTCTTGCAAGCGGTTAGCTATGAGTTCCAAAATAAATTGGGAAATTTCTTGGGACCGAAGACGTTTCAGATATTCCTTGTTATCAATGGTATTTTAGGACCTGTGTTGTTAGGTGGTGCAGTAGCTACGTTTTTCATGGGAAGCAATTTCATCGTAGATAAGACGAGCATCACGCAAATGGCTCAACCCGTGATTAGTAGATGGGCGAATGCAAGTCATGGACTTGATGCTTTGTTGGATATGTGGAATGTGGTATTTGGACTTGCGGTGTTCTTCTTGGCACGTGTGTTAGGTGGACTATATATTATGAACAATGTGAACGATGAGAATATCCGTTGTCGTGCCAGCGTGCAATTGATAGGCAATGCCATTATGTTCTTGGCGTTTTTCTTGGCATTCTTGTTTAAGGTTGTCTTGGGATACGGCTATGCTTACGATGACAATGGAACGATTAGTATCGTGGATCATAAGTACTTGAACAATCTCATAGAGATGTGGTACCTCACGGTAATCATCGTCATTGGCGTGGTATTGTTATTATATGGTATCATCAGAACTATTGTGAGTAAGACTTACATTCGTGGTATTTGGCCAGCGGGAATCGGTGTGGTATTGGTGGTATTGTGCTTATTGCTATGTGCAGGATGGAATCATACCGCTTATTATCCCAGCAATGAAGACTTGCAAAGTAGTTTGACTATTGCCAATAGTTGTAGTAGCGAATTCACGCTTCGCACGATGGCATACGTGAGTATCTTTATCCCATTCGTGCTTGCCTATATCGTCTATGCATGGCGTGCCCTCGACAAGAAGGAAATCGACAAAGACGAGATAGCTCACGGAGATGCTTATTGAAAAATGAAAAGAGTCTCTAAGGTCCTTAAGGTCTTTAAGGTCCTTAAAGTCCTTAGAGACCTTAAAGCCCAAAATCATGAATCATAAAATACAATTTATCATCCTCATTCTATTTTGCTCCTTTTCTTTGGGAGTAGAGGCCCAATCCAATGATACCATCCGCCATGAGGTATTATTGGAAACATCCCTGGGTACCATCCGATTGGTGCTCTACAATGAAACGCCTCTACATCGTGATAATTTCCTGCGTTTGGTGAAGGAAGGATATTATGATGGCATTTTGTTTCATCGCGTCATTTCCAATTTCATGATACAAACGGGAGATTCCACGACGAGACACGCTAAAGCTGGTGAGTCGGTGGGAGAGTATTCACCCGATTATACGATACCTGCCGAAATTGTGTTCCCGAAATATTTCCATAAGCGTGGAGCGTTGGCGGCAGCAAGAGAAGGTGATGACGTGAACCCAGAACGGGCTTCTTCGTCCAGCCAGTTTTATATCGTAGTGGGAAAAAACCATAGTGATGCCGACCTTGACAGAGTGCAACAAATATTGGATGAACAAACTGGAGGAAAGGCAACGTTAACCAAGGAGATTCGTACACACTATAGAAAGAAAGGCGGAACACCACATTTGGATGGTCAATATACCGTATTTGGCGAAGTATTGGAAGGTTATGATGTCGTAAAGAAGATAGATTTCGTCTTTACGGATGATTACGACCGTCCCGTAGATGATGTTCGGATTATCAAGGCTACGGTGGTGAAATAGTGAATAGTTGTGATTGGACTTCGCTAATAGTAGCTATAAGATAACAGTTAATTATCTTCCCTGAAAAACGACAGACATTAGGTTAGAAACCATAGCTTTGGATGCTACAAACCATTAATTAGTGCGCTATAGACGAATGGTTTATAGCACGTAAACCTATTGTTTGTGCCGTCTAAAGATATGGTTTATGCATTTAAAATGACGTGTTTCTCACCTCTATAAATTAAGAATGTAGAATATGAAGTTTAATCGGGAATTTCCAGTCTTCAATCTTCAATTTTCTTTTTTTTGCAAAGACCTCCCCTAATTTAAGTCAAACGACTTATTGTCAACGTGTTATAGATTTCAAGACCTCATGTAACACCTCATGTAAGACCTCACCTAACACCTCATGTAAGACCTCATATTGGTGTATGTGAAGTCCGCAAAAAAAGATGGATGAAGCAATACTCTAATACACCTAATATGAGCGAGCAAAAAGAAAAATAATCGAAAATCAGGTCCGCAAGACATGAGGTGTTAGGTGAGGTGTTCCATGAGGTCTTTGAAGACTCAAAATGTTGATAAACAACTATTTAATGTGAAATACGGGAGGTCTTGAAAATATCGACAAAATTCGTCATTTCTGGAAATTGTTTATCATTACATCCAGTTAACTCTGATTGGAAATAGGCTCAGTCGATTTTTCGTAGGGTATAAAAACTTAGTTAGATAATCAAAGCTTGCATGGAAGATGCCGTAGGCATCAGATGATAGTAGCCAGCTATGCAGCCATGCCGATAGGTATGGCGAAA
>OMWI01000076.1 GCA_900314715.1 uncultured Prevotellaceae bacterium
CGTGGTCTATATGGCCGACACCAGCGAAGAACTGGACAAACAGGCCGACGATGCTTTTATAGCGTATATGCCTGTAAAGAACAAGCGCTTTAGTTTCAGCGTGGAAATCGACAAACCTAAGGTGGGACGTATTCGTACGGTCATGCCCGACGGTTCACTCTGCCACTTATGGACCAATCTTGACTTTGTGCCAGGCGAAACGTACCAAATCACCACACACAACGGCTACTATGACGAAGACCGGGACTACGAGCGCCGCGTGGGTCGTTATTCAGGCAAGAGCCTGCTTAATAAGCGGCAGATACGTGGTATTGACGATATTTCTGTAGTCGATGACGCCGATGTGATGATAGCAGATACCGTAGCGGTAGAAGACGTTGATACATATTTATGGAGAATATTACCACCAGAGGAAGCTGCAAAAGTGGAGGCCAGAGTCAAAGCCATCCAAGCCGATATGCAAATGATCGACGAAGCCTTCGAAGCAATAAAAAACATGCCAAGTCCAGCCAGTAGTGTCAGACTGGAGCCGCACTACAAGCATATTCTCACATTGAGCAAGTCAATTGATACTCACTTCCAAGGATTGACGAAAGTGGCGAAAGACAACTGCTTGTCGCCAAATGAGCAGGTGGAGATGTATAAGTTCATTATAGACATGTACCGTTACCAGAACAAGAAACTCAACGAATTGCGGCCCATTCGGCTTACCAAAAACGCACAAAAGTTCCAGAAATACATCACCAGCCAGACCGAGAAATATCTCAATGAGATGACGAAGCTTTGAAAGAGAAATGATGAAATGCAACTTTTCAAGTTATTAGAACAAGGATATTTAGATAGTAATTTAAATCAAAAAAGGAATAGGCATGGGTCGCAGTGATGCGCTCCGTGCCTAACATCTTTTTTTGTGTGCATATAATATAATTCGCACACTTTTATCCGTTATATAAAAAACATTGTGAAATGCGAGATATTTTCTCGCATTTGTCGTATAATAAGTAGAAGGAACAGATAAACAAGACCAAAGAGTGGAAACAGACGAGCAAATAATAGAAGCCGTGAAGGACGGAAAGCGTGAAGGGCAACGCCTGATGGTCAGTCGCTACGGACAAATGGTCTTTGCCATGATAGTACGACAGGTGACGACCACGATGGATGCAGAAGAACTGACGCAAGACACCTTTATGCGGGCTTTCAACAACATAGACCGTTACGATTCTCGAAGGTCTTCACTCGGTACGTGGCTTTGCCGCATCGCCTATCATCTGACACTCGACTTCTTGAAACGTCGCCAACCAAACATCATCTCGATGGATGATACGACGGATATAAGCGACGAGTCTTTGGAAACGGAACTCTCAACAGGTAACGAAAAGCGCATACAACAGCTGGAACAACTGATGGAAGATTTGCCACCAGACGAACAAATGCTGTTGACACTCTATTACTACGAAGACCGAACATTAGACGAATGTTCGTTTATCATGGACACAACCTCTCACGCCTTGGCTAACCGCCTATACCGAATACGCAAGAAACTCTTTAAACAACTCAAGAAGCAAAATGAAAACTCATAAAGATACCGACTTACGCGAAGCTTTACGACGCAAATTCGCAAATACTCCGCAAATACCTGCAGACTTTAGCGAACGGCTAATGAAACGCATGGAAGAATCCGTATCTACAAAGAAGCCCAGACATCGTCACGTTTGGCTTTATGCAACCATCGGCACTATTGCGGCAAGTTTTCTGCTATTATTGACGATACCATATATAAATAAGGTGGAAACAAAAGAACAACCCGTCGTAACCCAACGCCACGTCAAGCAAGACATCACCATGGAATCCGAAAAACAACTGCAACCGCAAGAAAAATCTATTGTAGTAAGCAATGTTCAACCAAAGCACTCGAACATCGTTAGGAAACGTCATGATAGTGCCAAGGAAAAAGACACATTGTCCTCTTCATCAGAACGTCTCCAATACTATATAGCAAAACTTGAGGCTGAGATGAAAAACCTTGATGATAGCGTCAGGGAAGCGCATTTGGAGAAACTCATTGCCGCGGATGAACATCTGCAACAACTTGTCTATAGCATCGTAAACGATAAGGCGGAGCAAACCATCAATGAACTACGGAAAGACAGTACTGCCAATTATATCAACTTCTAAATGAACGACAACAAAATGAAAAAGCAACTATTGATAACTGCCCTCTTGCTGATGACCGTAACATGGCTTCACGCACAAGAGAACATACATGCCCAAGCCATGCGTACGGCATTTGTAGAGACATTATACGGCAAATTTCCCAAAAACATTGAAGCCAAATTGAAGAGAATGAATGAAGACTCCCTTACCGTTGCCATCGGTGAATGGGGCTGTTTAGACGGCGGAGGACTTGTACCCAAGGAAAAAATCCACACGGTGATACTCAAGCAGACCAAGTCAAATGTCACAGCATCCATTGGACCGCTATATATCGACGGACATCGTTTTTCTTTCAATCAAGTTCCCGACGACCCTACGCTACCATTACGCCCCATCCTTGATGCCTTCGACAAGCAGGCTCCTTTTGCCAATAGTTACTACAGCTATACAGCAGGCGACGAGCAAGCTATCTTCCCTGGTGTTAAGATTGCTTGGGGTGAACACGGAGAAACATTCCCCTTACAACTCTATCCGTCAATGAATGCACGTATCATCAGTTTCAAAGATGACGATGGGTTTCGTTCCACCTATCTACTCTCATGGACGGATACGGAACTGACCGATGGCGATCCTCGAAACAAACGCTATATGGTCGAGGGCATCATCTACGAGTTCCATTGCCCCAAGATTGACAGTAAACCACAGGTGAAATCCTATGACCCAGATGAATACCTGAACAGGACAAACACGGGATTGGGTGTGGCACACAACTTAGTACGTGGACTCCAAAAGAACTCTCCAGAACGCGCCAAGGCTTTGGAGACCGATACTGTGATGGAGAGATTCTCTTACAAGTTCCAAAACATGGTGGCGAAGCTCAAAGGCTCAACCGAAGTACCCAATCTATATACCAGCTACGATGCCCTAAAGGCAAAGGTACAACGCATGATGGATCTGAGCCGCACCGCCACGCCCACGGAACAGCAAGCCATCTGCAACACGTTATATAAAGAGATCGTCGCTTACCCTTTCAGGCTATCAGGAAGACAAGCCGAAGAACTGGGCCGAATGACTGAGACTTTGGAGACCAATGTCGCAGACAACCTGAAGCAACAAGTGGCTAAGGTGCGTAAGGGCATCAGCATCATGAGAGACGCGACGGTAGAGATAGATAGCCTGAACGAGCATGACCAAGACTACCTAAATCGCAACTTCTGGAAACTCAGCCACGAGCCTGTCGACTATGCCAAGACGCAGTTTACTGCCCTTGGCGAGCACTACAGCGGTGACTCTCAGACGGGTTATTTAGAGGTGAGAGACGAGGCAGGTAAAGGATTCGAGGCAGAAACTACGCTACATGATTTGCGTCCAGGTCGCTATCGCGTATCAGCTGTAGTTCGAGCCGCAGAGTGTGAACACTCCTACGTTTATATCTTTGCAAGGACTGGCAATACTGACCATGGTGACATCAGCACTAAAGAGATTCCCGCCATGGGTAATACAGGCGGCAACGTATGGTTCTCTGCTCTCTGTCGTTTCGAACAACGTGCTGGGAATAAAGAAGTAGTTTATGCTCTCGACATCAACAAGGCTACTGCCAACACAGGACAAGGTTACGGTTGGAACCGCATCTGGCTCAATGATGTCACGGTCTATGACGATGGCACGCTGACATATGGTGTAACCACTCGCCCAAACTCCAACTACAACGGCAGTTGGTTCTCCGCCTGTGATTTCATTGTCGAGCGAGTTGGTGATTAAGTTTATACGACTCTAATATTTTTTTATGGAGAAAGGCATGGGTTGTCATGATGCGCCCCATGCCTTTTCTGATAAAAACAAGTAAAAATTGGCCTTGACTATTTGACAATTCACTAAAATAAACTATATTTGTAACCAATTAAAAATCTATCTAATATGGAAAAGAAAGAATCACGCGTAGTAGCTGCCGTCGTAAAGAATGGCGACAAGTATTTATGTATGCAACGTTGCAGGTCACATTATTTATATATATCCGAACGTTGGGAATTCCCAGGAGGAAAGGTAGAACAAGGAGAATCGTATCACGATGCCCTCATCAGGGAAATCAAGGAAGAAATGGATTGGGATATTTACGTGGGAAAGAAATTAGGAACCATCACTCATGAATATCCCGACTTCAAGGTGAAACTAACGGCATTTCTCTGCAAAGGTGGCGATGAACAGTTTAAGATGTTGGAACACTTAGACTATAAATGGTTGACCCGTGAAGAAATGAACGACTTGAATTGGACGGAAGCTGACAGAAAACTGCTGGAAGTGATAGAATGAAAAATGTAGAATGAAGAATGAAGAATCATTTGAACAAATGTCAATGGCGTTAGCAAATTCTTCATTCTACATTCTTCATTTAATAAACATAGTAAGAAGCTTTTGTTGCCGAACAATACTTATTGACTAATTCAATGATAAATTCGGCATTGGCACGAACGGATTGTTCATTGCCATCATAACCATTGATTAATACAAGAAGATGGCGAGTATTGATGGTGATTTTCGTGCGCTCATGATCACTTGTAGGCGTACCAACACCACCAAGCGCATCTCGATAAACGGGCAATCCCTCTATGTTAATCATTCCGCGTCCTATACCTTCGTAAGGTTCACCAGCTTTTCCGATACCTAACGTCAGGGTATCGCCCACAAATTTGTCAGCATCAAATCCGCCAATACTATAGCCATATTTGATGTTTGCAAGGTTGATTAAGTCCACCAACGTATCTATTTGATACAATTCCTTACCTTGCAACATGCGACGAATAAGTGCTTCGGATGCGGGGCGATAACGTGAAGGGTCTTTTCCGCAAGCCTTATAAACTCGACGTGTGGCCGCAATACCAGAGAGTTGTTTAAGACTTTCCGTTGTCAGTTCTTTCCTGAACTGTTCTTCTAAAGCATGGATTTCTTTCCATAAACCTTCACTATAAGATGTATTCACCACATCTGCTTCCACACATGCCCCCACGAAATTAGGACAAACCTGTTCTATCTCATTACTAACTATTACTTTCATAATCTAACATTTTGATGCAAAATTACACAAAATAATCAACTTTTCATCTTTCTTTTCATGAAAAAAAGACGATGTACATTTGTAAACGAGAAAAGATATTTGTATTTTTGCAAACATAAACCTTAATATCATTAAATACTATCTTTACATGGAGGAAACACCGTTTTTGCGGCGACAAACAAATTGGGAGGAATTATACTTCTACCAAAAAGCAAATTCTCTCTATCAAATGACATTTGCATTCGCCAAAAGATTCTTGAAGAAAGGCGACCGCACTATAGACCAAATGGTGCAAGCTGCTCGATCTGGCAAACAAAACATCGTGGAAGGTTCTACAGATGGCGTAACTTCGACCGAAATGGAACTGAAATTGCTGAATGTAGCACGAGGAAGTCTGAAGGAATTAAAAGAAGACTATGAGGACTATATCACATCTCGCCATTTAACAAAATGGACGTTTGGCCATCATCGTTATAATCAAATGCTTGTTTTTTGCAGGACTCATAATCTGTTGGCTGATTATCAACCATATTTTGAGAAATGGAACGATGAAGAAATGGCAAACACAGCAATAACTCTCTGCCACATGGTAGATAAAATGATGACTACCTATTGCAAACAATTAGAAAAAAAATTTATAACAGAAGGAGGCATCAAGGAAAGAATGACCGCAGCACGATTAGGTTATCGAAATAGCCAAAAGGAGGAAATCAAGAGATTAACAAATGAACTGAATAATGCAAAAAAGAGAATTGCAGAACTTGAGAAATTATTAAAAGAAAAAGAAAATAACTAGAATATCTAGAAATGCTAGAAGTACTAGATTAACTAGAATTACTAGATTAACTAGAATTACTAGATTAACTAGAATTACTAGAAAATCTAGAAATACTAGAAATACTAGAGAAAAGCTATGGAAGAAAAGATAATACAGATGCAGCAACTGGTTGACCTGCTCAATCGTGCATCAGACGCATATTACAATGGTCGTCAAGAATTGATGACCGACTATGAATGGGACGCAAAGTTTGATGAACTGAAACGTTTGGAGGAAGAAACTGGACAAATCTTGGAAGATTCTCCCACGCAAAAAGTATCAGAGGATAACACAGAAGGTCAAAAGGAAGAACACGAATTTGCCGCTCTTTCTTTGGCAAAGACCAAGCAAGTAGGTGAATTGGTGAAATGGGCTGAGGGAAAACCTATTTGGATTTCATGGAAATTAGATGGATTAACACTTGTTGTTACCTACGATAATGGCAAACTGACCAAAGTAGTGACACGCGGCAATGGTCATATCGGGACCAACATCACTCATTTAGCCCATGCTATACAGGGCATTCCCGACCATATAAAATATACAGGACATACCGTGATTCGAGGTGAAGCAGTAATTAGTTATGATGATTTCAACCAATTTCTTATTGAATCAGATGAGAATTACGCTAATCCCCGCAACTTAGCATCAGGTTCTCTGTCACTTAAAGACCCAGAAGAAGTGAAGCCACGCCATATCCAATGGATTCCTTTTACATTGGTTTATACGGATGAAGACATCGTTTCATGGGGAAAAAGAATGGATTTCCTGAAAGAAAACGGAATGAATACCGTAGAACATGAGTTGATTACCATTCCTGATATGGAACACGTACAAACAGCCATTGACAAATGGACAGAACTGGTAACAAGTAAAAAGAATCCATTCCCCGTAGATGGATTGGTGATTGCATTCGATGATACGGAATTTGCACAAACAGGTTCGATAACTGGTCATCATGCAACAAAGGCTGGTCTTGCTTTCAAATGGCAAGATGAAGCCGCTCAAACGGAATTGCAAGAAATAGAATGGTCGTGTGCCGCAAGTACCATTTCACCCGTTGCCATCTTCACACCCGTGGAATTGGAAGGAACAACCGTTAAACGTGCTTCGCTCTGTAACATCAGCGAATGCGAGCGATTAGGCATTGGAGGTAAAGGAACAAGCATTTCCGTCATCAAGGCAAATAAGATTATTCCCAAGGTTATCAAGGTAGACAAGACTGTAGGACAATTGGAGATTCCTAAAGAATGCCCAGTTTGTCATCATGCTACAGAAATTGTAACCAGCCAAAACAGCGGTACGCGTACGTTGCATTGTACCAACGTGGATTGTCCAGCCAAGCAACTAAAGAAATTCACCCGTTTCGTATCGAAAGAAGGGATGAACATCGACGGTATCTCCGAACAAACGTTGGCAAGGTTTATCAATTTGGGATGGATAAGTGAATATGCAGACATTTATCATCTGAAAGACTATATCCAACAAATGGCAAGATTGGAAGGATTTGGTGAACGCTCCGCAGCCAATATCATGAAATCCATCGAGAAATCACGCGAAGTAGATGCTGGAAGATTATTATACGCATTGACTATTCCTATGTGTGGCATTGACGTTTGCAAGCGTCTTCTTTTCGCTTATCCATTGCAAGACCTTATCACAACAGCCATTCACGCAGAGCAAAGCGATTTCCTCGCACACATTCCTGGAATAGGCCCAGAAAAGTCTGCCTCATTCATCAATTGGTTCCAGCAAGTGAAAAACCAAGAAATCGTTCAACGATTACTGGAGGAGGTAAACGTAACGCAAACTTCCTCACAACCGCAAGGAAAGAAATGCGAAAACCTAACCTTTGTCATTACGGGTGAAGTGTATCACTATAAGAACAGAAGTGCCTTGAAAGCCTACATTGAAAGTCAAGGAGGAAGAGTGGCAGGAAGCGTAAGCGGTTCTACCAACTATCTCATCAACAACGACATTACTTCTACGTCGGGAAAAAACAAAAAGGCAAAGGATTTGGGAATAGAAATAATCTCGGAAGACACATTCATCGAACGTTTCGGAAACAACGAAGCATCTACACCAATAATAGAGGGAAGCCTATTTTAAGCTTCCCTCTGATATTACTTTCAACAATTTCATCAAACTATCTTCATGAATCCACGAGAAACCAACTTCTCGAACGGTTGCCCAAAAGTCTTTTCTTTTAGATTTTGGTATAGCCCTTAACACATATAACTCATGAGCCTTGACAAACTTACCATTATACTCTATATAATAATTGTTTTGCAAGGGAAATTCATTGGATTCTTCTTTCGTACTTTCCAAGGCGGTCATATTCACGTGATCACCTATCTCAAAATTAGTGATGTGCCTTTTATTTGCCATGTCCAATCTGTAGTTTTCCATGTCTATTGTAGTAGCGCAATAAAGACCGTTCTTTCCAACCGTATCAACACGATAAGCTAATATCGTATCGATTTTTACGTAATATTTATCGCCAATGGTCACACTCTTTACGTTGGCAAGTTTAGCTTCAAGTACCTTGGAGCCACTTTTGTATAGCAACTTGCTATTCTTCAAGAATATGTTTGCTGCTCCCACCTTCAATGGTTTTCCATTGGTGAGTTCTACTACGGCAGGTTGATAATCCTTAAAAGCCGTGATTCTATGACTGATAGTTTGGGCATTTGCTCCAACACTTACCAATACAGACAATATAAATGTTATTATGCTTCTCATCTTTACCTTATTTATATATAAGACGTAAAGATGTGGTATTTGTCAAATCAGCGTTTGTCAATGACGCCATATTTTGACCACTCTTCTTGCAGATAGTATCCTTTGATAACTTTTTTCTTTTCAAGATAATTTTCCTTTACATCTTGAAGAAGGGCATTTGTTATTTTCACTTGATTGGAAAGTTCATCGCGCATACGGTCGCACGTCTCATTAGCAACTTTCAATTCCGCTAATTTCCTTTCCATTTCATTCAATTGTTCTGCATTAACGCCTTTGTCTATCAAATCAGACAAATGCTCACGAAATGCTTTTAATAAAGTGTTGCTTTTCTCTACTTGTAAATCAATAGTCTTTGACATATTTTTAACATTTAAAAGATGAATAACCATAGCAAAATTAACAAAAAAAGTCGATTTTCCGTTATTTCGCATCATGAAAATTTTGCATTTTTTAAATGAAGCAGGATTCAAATTAATAACGCAACAACTTAATAATTGTTTTATTCTCTCCATATTTTTGTTTGATAAACTCGACTGGTGTCATGAAATCCAGTCTT
>OMWI01000045.1 GCA_900314715.1 uncultured Prevotellaceae bacterium
CTTCCTTTTTGAGTTTTACATTCAGATATGGAGTTGCAAAAACCTCCTCGTTGCTCTCAGTAAAATAGCTTGAAGTTAATACAATAGATTTGGCATCTTTTTCCCAGAAATCCAGCGTAGTTAACTTTTCATATTCTGACTGGGGAATAACATAGATGTCAAAAGCTTCGTCATTTATCATGAACAGAGTCTGAACATTAGCTCGAAATCTTTCAGTAATTTCACCACAATCTTTAGGAATACTGACAACGACCTTGTTATCATTGAGAGTCAATGGAATCTTATTCCCCTTGTCATAATAGTAAGCCATGCCTATATCTGGTTTTGGGGTGGGTTGGATGTTAAAGTCATCTGCCGTGAAGATACATTCCCCATTCTCATAGCAGGATACGAAATAGGTGTAATCGCTTGTTGTCTTTACTGGTGGTTCATGAGAAGGAATCTGGTCTTCGATACCACTGCTTGCAGAGCCTATGCCCTCGACCCAGATGTCGTGCCACACACCTTTGCCGTTGTACTCTATCGTCGTGAGTGTTTCACCTTCCTTTGAATACTTTTGTAGGCAAGTGTATCTGCGGAATGGGCGATTGTTCACCTCTATGGTATCAACGCCATGAACCATCCAGTTGGTATTGCCCCAATTCAACTCAGCCTTCCACGTGAACACCCTTCCGAAATCCTCACGGCCGAAATCAAAGAAAGATGTCATGATGGGCGAATCGTATGAGTTGTCGCCAAAATCAACACTTTTTAAAACCTCGCGCCCACGCTCAAGTAGGAGGCACACGAGCCGTTCCGTGTTCTCGTCCTGATACCAGAGCTTTTTGTAAGTGGTACGTCGGATAATGGTATCGCCCTTTACTACGTAGGAATAGGGGATCTCATGAAAACCGTCTTCTTCCATGTAATAGTGGATGTAGTTCCACCTTTTCCCCTCAATGCCCATCTTATGATACCCTTTCTCTGTCAAGTCCGGCACAATTGTTTGATAGAGCTTCTCGCCATTTAGTTCACAAGCATTCAGGTTGTTATAGTTGCCCCACATTGGTATCATAGCAAAGAAATCCTTTGTGGCTCCCACACCTTCTATCCAGGAGAAATCAAAGTCATCTTCACCTTCATATTCAGAAACATCATGAAGAATGTATTCCCTGATGGCAATTCCTCCGTTATCCTTTGTCTGAATATCTTTGACAACTAATTTCCCTATATTGACTTGAATAGTGTCCCCAACAGTACAGTCGAAATTATATAGCAACTCTTCTTTATCTTTTTGGGGAAAGAAGCAATACACTTTCTTATTCACCTCATACAGAGCCCCCTCATAACGGATGGTATTATCGTTATTCCTATTCTCTGAATACATTTTTAGGCATTGTTGACCAGCAATCAGTGTATCTCCCCTTAGGTCATAGTAATAATAGTGATCGTATTCAGCAGGACGCAAAGGCATAAAATTGTCGTACGTCCAACGCTTACCCTCTTCAACTAATGGATGATAATCATCCTGAGTCTCTTTGTTGTCATCGAAGTCTGAGGTAAACACGAAGTAATCGTTGTCAGTATAGTAGAGCTTCAACAACTTCCCCTCCAACTGATATGACTTGATGTCACAGATATGGTGTTCGAAAAAAAGATTTTCCATGATATCACAATAGACCTCTGTCGATAATCCCCGGTCTTCTCCACCGAAAGTCATTTGATTCCCGTTGAGAGTTAACAGACCGACGTTAATTTCATTCACCATAGAATAGGCCATCACATAGCCTTCTTCTGGTATTTCAATACTCAGATGCCGATGGCTGACATAGTTAGTATTCACCTCAAGCCAGATTCCCCCGTCATTCCATCCAACAAGCCTCCATTCACCATATATGCTTTCTGCACTTGCCAACATTGGCAAAAGCATCAAAAAGGTTATAAATATTGTTTTTTTCATAGTTGTAATTATTTTTGTTATTATTTCCATTCGTGATATTTATTTTCTGTTGAGTATCTGTTCCAAAGTGATGTCTGGATTGCTTTCTCCGAACACTTCCTTCTTTAATTTCAGTTTTCGATGCTGAACAGCAGAGATGGTGATGCAATAGATGTTACCGATGGTGCGATTGCTGAGGCCGAGTCGCGTGAGGATACACAGACGGATGTCGTCTTCTTGCATCATGGGGTATTGTTCTCGTATTTTGGCAAAACGGTTGTTGTCGATGGCATTGAGCGTTCGTTCTATCTCGCTCCATTCGTGCAGACTAAGGGTGATGAGCGAATCGCCACTTTGGTTGAGTTTCTTCAACACTTCCGTACGTTCGAGGATGAAGTCTTGCAGGAATGCTACCACTTCGTTTGCTTGATGCAGCAAGGTCTTCTGGTGCTCAGCCTCCTGTTGTAACTGACGTTTCTCCTGTTCTTGCATGAGTAGCTGGTTTTCCAGTTTCGATTGCTCGTATTCCCGTTGCTGACGAAGCAAACGGATGCGATAGCGAAGAGCCATCACTGCTGCAAAGAGGATGATTATTGCAGCGATGATAACGACAAGAAGCGTACGGGCATATATCTGTGAACGATATTCGAGTTGCTGATTCTCCATTTCCTGCTTCAACGTCTCTTGATAGTATTGATCCTTCTGTTCCAGCGCTTTGTAATAGAAACTCTCCACTTGTTCGAAAGCTTCGTCAATATCGTCTTCCACCTTTGTGGCTCCCATCCTTTGGAGTGCTATTCTGGCGAGGTTGCTCTGTACGATATAAGCCAAATGGATATTATCGCCAGGCTCTATTTGACGATAGACGGTTTCTGCTGAGTCGAGCATATTAAGACTAAGGTAACTGCGAGCCAACACTTGTAATGCACCAGATTTCAAGTCGGGATGCCCCCCTTTGTCTTCACCCGAAGGAGGGAGTATGGATTCTGCTTGACGGGCATAATCAACCGCTTTGTGATAGTCGTCCTTAGCCCAAGCGATGTTTGCAAGGCTGGTAAGTGTCTGACACATCAGGTCGTTCATCTGGTTTTTCTCCGCAATGCCGTATGCTTTTTTGATGTAATTGATGGCTTCGTCGTAGGAGCCTTCCGTATTGAAAGCCACTTGTGCCGCGTATGTGCCAACATAGTCAAGCAGGATGACATAGTTGTGTTCATCGTCGGGATGTTGCTCATAGATGGTCAAAGCTTTCTTCATCAGGCGCAAAGCCTCTTCAGGACTGCCTTGCGACAATGCTACCGCCAATCGCTGATACGCGATATAATAGGTGTGCCAATCCTCAGACTGTTCGGCTATACGGATGGTCTTTCGTAGTAAGGTCTCACCAAGACGGATGCTATCATTGGCCAAGGCAACTTTCGCTTCCTCCAGACAATCTGCTGCTGTCTGTGAATTTGAGCCTTGCCGTTGTTGATTGCAAGCCATCAAAAGAATGCCTATGATGAATATGTACACTGTCCTTGTAAACATACTTGTTGATAGTTTCAATATTTCTCGTTGCAAAGTTACGATGATTTTACGAAAGTTATGTCACTTACCTATGGAAAAAGTATAGCCACAACAAAAAAGAAAATAACTATAAATCAATATGTTACGAATTGTGTAGAAACAGAACCTATGGAAAATTAATTGTTGAGGTATGTTCACGCCATTTGTTGGATAACATGAGTGATTATTGCTAATTGTGCAAATAAACGCATCGAAACACACTTCATTCTTTATGTTCAGTAGGGTAAGGAAGGGCAAAAACAATTTGGTACATTGTGTATGTACGATTCGTACATGGGCGTTGTACGACTCGTACATTAGCCATGTACCATTCGTACATCGCCATTGTACGAAATGAAAATCACAATTTTCAATTCACAATTCACAATTTTCAATTCTCAATTTTCAAGGCTTAGTCGATATTTAGTAGAGGGAATTAAGATTGAATCTTTATTCTTTACCGTAGTTTCATATCATTGAATTGCTATCTATTTGAGAAAGGTGTAATGCCGTAGGCATTGGATAATAGTAGCCAGCTATGCAGCCATGCCGATAGGTATGGCGAAATGGCTGGTTAGGAAGATACACATATAATACCTTGCTGTTATGCAAGGGACATAATGAAGCATGTCGCAAACCTAAAGGCTTGCATTTTTATATATCCATATCTTACCCAGCCATTTCGCTGCCTCCAATGAGGCAGCTGCATAGCTGGCTACTATCATCTGATGCCTACGGCATCTTCCATGCAAGCTTTGATTATCTAACTAAGATTTTCCCCTACGAAAAATCGACTGAGCCCATATAATCCTATGTGACTTCGTTTGAACCTTGGAAATGTGGAATTGTGTGATAAGTAAAAAGGTTAGAAGTTTGAACACATCAAAACTTCTAACCTTTTTGCCGTGCGAAGCACATACTTCACACTTCATCCTTCTACCTTCCAACATCAGAACATGTCTTCCACGTATTGTGAATTGTTATAGATGTTTTCTGGACATAGTTCGATATAGTCGAGGTGGAATTCCGTTGACGTGTTATCGGGTAATACGGTCTTGAATCTCAACCAATATTCGCCTTGCTCGAATTGCATCTTCGTAATGATACGGCGCAAGTCTTGTACGTCGGCACGTGCAAGGAGTGAACCACCCTTACCACGAGTATAATACAACGTACCGCGCATCCATCCCATATTGTGCATGTTGGCATCACTCTCAACACCCATATCATCGGTCTTGGTGTATAAGCACCAACCCGTTCCTGAGTTTACATCAGGCGAACCATCGGGATTGTCAACGGGAACCTTACGCATATCGAGAGGAATGTCGAGTGCTTTCATGGATGTCAATGAAGCGTTCCTTCCTAAATAGAACTGCACCATACCGCGGTTTCCGTTTGCCGTATATCCCATTCTCAACTCGTATGTTCCATCGGGAACAGGAGGCAAGCGGAAGGCAAAGTCGTATGCACCCATACAAAGCAATTCATCACCTTGGTAGTTGGGCCAGTTGCAATCCTGTCCTGGCAAGTAGTAAATCTCCGTGTTATCGCCATTGTAAACAACCAAATGCTTGGAGTAGTTGCGTGGCAATCGCATGTTGCCATTTCCGCCAAATGCCGTACCGCTGGCTTGACCGAGTAAAGCTCGCACTTCAGAAGGTTGCATCAGTCGTAGCTTGTTAGACATGATTTCTGGCAACAAAGACAAATCGTCGAAACGCATTCTCTCGTTCAATACGCCACGAGGAACATAGTCTGCATAAACCAACAAGTCTGAAATGGGATGAATGTAACCATTCAAAGCCTGAATGTTGTCGCGTGCTGGAGTGATACCCTCTTTCATCACCGTAGAGATAGAAGTAGAAGCCATTTCTGCCACACGGTCAGTCAACGTATTATTGGTAACCCATCGGTTGATGTATACTTTTCCGTTAGAGCGAATAATCTTAAACAATGTATATGGCAACATCGTCTCATAGTATTCGTAAAGAGGAACCCTTGATGTCTCGTTGTAACTATAAACCATCTTGGAGAAAGGTACGATGTACTTGAGAATGTGGTAACGCACGAACATATTGAGTGCATTGTTGGACTTCAGGTAATCATTATCCGTGCTCACCTTGATGTTGTGGTTGCGGTAATAATCATACCATCCATTGCTTGGGTCAGCGCATTTCTCGTATGCATTATTGGCATAAGCAATAAGGTCGTTAATGTCGTTGATGCCATGTTCTTTCAATACCTCATCACTCTCGGCAAAAATCGTATAACCAACGATACAATCCTCTGGTGTATATATCTTTCCAGAACCCTTACCAGTACCTACTTTCGTAGGCATCTGAATATCGGTACGAGCTTTCTCGCTCAGAGAGTCTGCCAATCCAGTCATGGTCAACGCTTGATAGAAAATGGAGAATTCCTTATGTTTTTCCATCTCACCGCTAATCAAGTTGTTAGAACGAGTAATTACATTGTCAACGACATGCAACACGCCATTCTCCAACTCATTATCCATACTGGTAATCAAGGCGCTACTATTGAGAACAACCGCACCCGTGATGGAATCGATGGAAGAGTTGATGTCGCGTCCAAGCATGGTGTTCATCGTCATTCCATTGCCTAAATCCACTCCCAAGATTTCAGAGTAGAGCAAATGGAAGAGTGCTATATCCCTACACAAAGAGTCGGTAAGTCCCTCAAGACCCCTCTGCGTCATACCATTGTGAGGCAATTCAGCATTAGACATGTCTTCGTAAAGGTCGTTGATGTACTTTTCCATAGCCTCATTCGTGGGAGCAAAACACGTATATGTGCCATAGGCAGACAAAATCTTGTCGTAACCCGTGCGTTGCAACACATAGTTGAAATCACTGAATTCATCGCTACGATTCAAGAGGTAGTCCTCGATAGTTTCACCCGTAAAGGTGTAAAGGTTTGATTCGTCGATGTCTTCAGAACAACTGGTTATCATGGCTGAACACACAACCACCGCCAGCATCATTAGTTTGCCAAAAGATTTCATCACTCTCATATAGGTTATTATTTGTGAGTTATTATTCAACGGTTAGATAGAGAACGCGACTTGACCAGTTCACTTTCTTCGACCAATCGACATCATGCGTGTAAGGCATTTCCAATCCATGATTCATCAAGTAAGCACCACTGAAACTCTTTCCTTCAAAGCTAAGTGGGCGATTGTCGATACGGTTCAATTCGTGTACCTTATACATTTTGTTAGCATCAAGACCAGCCATTTTTACACGTGGGAGATGCTCGTTTTGGAATTGTTCCGTCTTCCACCAATAGAATACCGCCTTGTCCTTGTTGTCGTTGACGTACATCATAGAAGCCAAACCCTTCTTCTCGTAAGGAGAAATCAAACGGTAAATATCGCCAAATTGAACGACAGGACGAATTTCCTTGTATTCCTTGATGGCTTGACGACAAAGAGCCTTTTCTTCGTCGGTCATGTTCTTCGGTTGGATTTCCATACCCAGACGACCACTCATAGCCACGTCGATACGCATCTTGAGGCTTGTTGTACGATAGACGGTGTGATTAGGTGCTGCGGAAATGTGACTTGCCATCGCAATGGCAGGGAAGAAATAACTGGTTCCCCATTGCATGTAGATACGTTGCAAGGCGTCGGTATTGTCGCTTACCCAAAATTCATCGAAATAGGGTAGTACTCCCCAATTGGCTCTACCGCCACCACTGGCACATGCCTGAATGGTAAGGTTGGGATATTTAGCGCGAACACGCTGGCAAACTTTCTCTAAACCCCGGTGATATTCGATATAAAGATGGCTTTGATCTGCTGCTGGCAAGTATTGACTTCCATGATTCATAACGGCCATATTCGCATCCCACTTGATATAATCAATCTCGGGGTACTTTGTCATAAGATTGTCCACAATGCTGAAACAGAAGTCTTGTACTTTAGGATTAGCCAAATCAAGAACCAATTGCGTACCGCCACGACCGAGAACAGCATCACGCTTAGGAGCCTTGATAATCCAATCAGGATGCTTTTCGTAAAGTTCACTAACCGAATTAGTCATCTCTGGCTCAATCCAAATACCGAATTTAATGCCATGTTTCTTGGCATCGCGCAACAATCCCTCAATGCCTTCGGGCAACTTTTCTGTATCTACCACCCAATCGCCAAGTGAAGAATTATCGGTCTTTCTCTTGTATTTGTCGCCAAACCAACCATCATCCATCACGAAGAGTTCACCACCCATAGAGGCAATGTCGTTCATCATTTGATCCATTCCTTGTTGGTTGATGTCAAAGTAAACGCCTTCCCATGAGTTGAGCAAAATCTTTCGCTCGATGTTACCATGCATCAATTTGTAATTACGCCCCCAACGATGGAAGTTGCGAGAAGCTCCGCTAAGTCCTTCTTTCGAGAAAGTCAAAGCCAATGCGGGCGTAGTGAATGTTTCACCTTTCTTAAGGTGATACTCTGAGTTGTCCTCGTTGATACCAGCAAAGAAATAGTGATACTCCGTATCATCGGTGTCAATCTTCAAGCGGAAATTTCCCGAATAACAAAGGGCTGCGCCAATCACGTCACCACTATTCTCACGCGCCTTTCCATCGAGTGAGAACATCACTTCCGCATGGTCGGTGTGTGAATTGCGAGTTCCGTCTTTGTTCTTGATGATTTTCTGACCTGGTTCCAACAACTCTTCAGTCAGTCTTCCTTCGTTTGCCCATGAACCCCACAAATGTGAGAGCCACACTTCACCACGACGAATGGGCAAACAAGCCGATGCGAAAGTAGTCAACGTAACGGTTCCCTTTTCGTTATTGGTAATCTCCGTCCATGTCTCTATCATGTCCACGTCTTTGTATGCGCGATACTTAATGTCAACATTGATGGGATAAACAACATCCTTGGTGTGGATAGTCGTAACGGTAGCGTGAGCCTCTTCCGTGTTTTCTACCCCCGTAGCAACCAATGCCGTAGACATATTACCGTCTATGTGTCTCATGGCAAGAGCATCTTCGGCTGGTGTGTTCAATCCGTGGGCAGGATAAACTTCCATTCTTCCGTTAGTGGGATATTGTAAATGTCCCAATTCGTTGGCATTCAACTTACTTCCGAAATAAACATACGTAGGTTGTTTGCCATTGTTGACATCCAATACCAAGGTTATATTCTTGGTTTGTACCACCACTTGTTCTGCCATTGCCATTGTGGCAGATAGAAGGGAGACGATACCGATAATCAATAATTTCTTCATGGTATACTTTTGATAGAATAGTTATGTTAGTTGGATTTTTTTAGAATACGCTCACGTTAAGGAACTTACACCATTGCTTGTCAAGCTCGTAGTTCTTCACCGATTGCTTCCTGACAATCAGCGTTCCTTCCAAGGTAGTAGACTTGTCAAAACTGCTACTGCTCATCTTGGCGGGTGAAGCGCCATTCGATTTCACCTTCTTTAAGTTCACGCAATCAGCAAATGCATTGCCACCGATTTCCTTCAAGCCCGTTGGCAATTCTATTTCCTTCAAGTTAGAACAACCACGGAATGCGTTGCTACCGATTTCCTTGATAGATGCAGGAATTTCAATAGCCTCCAATGATGTGCAATTCTTGAACATTTCAGAAGGAATCTTCACCATGGCACTTGGAATGTTAGTCTTTACGAGACTTGAACAATCTTCGAAGATAGCTTCGCCAATCATTTTCAGGGAGTTTGGCAAATACACGCTATCAAGATTAGAACAGTTCTTGAAAGCATCATCTTCGATACGTTGAACGGAATTGGGAATCACAACCGTTTCCAGGTTCGAGCAATTCTCGAAAGTGCTTCTCTCGATTTTGGTAAGACCTACTGGCAGACTTACGTTTTCTAATGTAACGCAACCGAGAAACAATGAATGTCCCAACTTGGATACTCCTACTGGAATTTCAATTTCCTTTAAGCTCATGCAATCCTTGAAAAGCATGTCGCCCAACTCGGTCACTCCGTCTGGAATATTTAAGCTTAACAAACTTGAACAACCTTCAAACGTGTCATCAGGAATTTTCTTTAACCTCTGTGGAAGGTCTATATGTTCCAACGACTTGCAGTTGTGGAAAATGCCAGAACCCATGCTGCTGACACGGTCGGGAATGGTAACGGAAGTCAAACTGGTGCAACCGTCGAACAAACCAGATGGTAGTTCGGAGATTTTCTCTGGTATCGTTATTTCAGTTAAACTTGTGCAATTCTTGAAAGCATCCGAACCGATTTTACAAACGGTCTTGGCGATTTGAATGGAAGTCATTCCCGTGCTTTCAGCAAATGCCCCAGAAGCAATCTCCTCCACGTAGAAAGTGAGACTATCAACCGTGATTTTCTCAGGAATCACGATGTCTCCCACGTAAGGCTCCACGTTCTTGATAACGGTAGCGGTTTGCTTCTTGGCATTTAATTGGTAATTGATGCCGTCAACTATGTTCTTGCCCGATTTGATATTGGCTGCCTGAACTTGTGTACTTGCCATAAGGACAAATAATAACATCAGGATTTTCGTAGTTATTTTCATGATAAATAGAATTTGATTTTTACTTTCGCAAAGATAAAGATAATTATGCAATTATCAAAACAAAATGATGAAAATTTGAAATATATGATTTAGCCTTGCTAAATATATGCTTTAGCAAGGCTAAACCTATTGTTTGTGTGTTATAAACATGCCAGTTGTACAACCTTCTCAACCGCTTCGCCGATTCTGCTGATGTCCTTGCCACCTGCTGAAGCGTAATGAGGTTGTCCGCCACCGCCACCTTGAATGAGTTTTGCAGCCTCGCGAACTATCTGACCAGCGTGTAAATTGTTGTTCTTTACCATATCGTCACTCAGCATAACGCTCAATAACGGTTTGTTACCGCCCGTACTACCGATGACGCAAAGCAAGTTTTCCGGTATGGCTGCCTTTACCTTGAATACCAAATCCTTAGCACTCGCTGGTTGAATGGGAAGTGTGGCTTTCACAACGGTATAACCATTGATATGTTCCACATGTTCCAACAGCAATTTCAAGTAGCGTTCCAATGCCTGTTGTTGGAAGTTTTCTATTTCCTTCTTCATGTTCTCGTGCTCGTCCATGTACTTGGCAATCACGCCATGTAAGTCTTTGGCATTGTTGAAGAACGACTTGATGTCGCGAAGGGTATCTTCCAATTGGTAGATGGCTTCCTCGCAATTCTTTCCCGTAATGGCTTCCACACGACGAATGCCAGCTGCAACGGAACCTTCGCTGGTAATCTTGAACATACCGATGCGTCCCGTAGACTTGGCATGAATACCACCGCAGAACTCACATGAAGGACCGAAACGAACAACACGTACTTTGTCGCCATATTTCTCGCCAAACAAGGCAATGGCTCCCATCTTCTTGGCTTCTTCCATCGGCATTTCACGATGTTCGTCTAATGGGATGTCTTGTCGAATCATGTCGTTGACGATTCGCTCTACTTGTCGCATTTCCTCATCTGTTACCTTTTGGAAGTGAGAGAAGTCGAAACGCAAGGTGTTAGGACTTACTAAAGAACCCTTTTGTTCTACATGGTCTCCCAATACTTGCTTTAACGCATAGTCGAGTAGGTGAGTAGCCGTATGATTAGCGGCACTTGCCTCGCGCTTGTCTGTATCAACGCAAGCCATGAAGTCGGCGTTTGGATTCTTTGGCAATTCCTTGACGATATGAATGCTTTGGTTGTTTTCGCGCTTGGTGTCGATGATTTCCACCGTTTCGTCTTCAGATACGATAACACCTTGGTCGCCCATCTGTCCACCCATCTCACCATAGAAAGGAGTGTTGTCGAATACCAATTCATAGAATACATTCTTCTTTTGCTTTACCTTACGATAACGTAGGATATGGCATTCGTATTCCGTATAATCATAACCCACGAATTTCTGTTCGCCAGCCATTAATTCTACCCAATCGGAGTTTTCCACTTGTGCGGCATTACGAGCGCGAGCCTTTTGCTTCTCCATCTCTTCGTTGAATTGCTCCACGTTTACCGTATAGCCGTTTTCGCGACAGATGAGTTCGGTTAAGTCGAGTGGGAAACCGTATGTGTCAAACAAACGGAATGCGGAAACGCCATCGAGCACTGTTTCCTTCTTAGCTTTCAGTTCGTCCATCGCTCCATTTAGGAGATTGATACCACGGTCGAGTGTGCGAAGGAAAGAATCTTCCTCTTCTTTCATTACGCGACCAATCAACTCCTGTTGTGCTTTCAACTCTGGGAAAGCATCACCCATTTCATGGACAAGCACGGGAAGCAACTTAAACATGAATGCTTCCTTTTGGTCGAGGAAGGTGTATGCATATCTCACGGCGCGGCGCAAGATACGGCGAATCACGTATCCAGCCTTGGCATTGGAAGGCAATTGACCGTCGGCAATAGAGAAAGCCACGGCACGAAGGTGGTCTGCACATACGCGCATAGCCACGTCTATGTCTTCCTTCTCACCATATTTCAATCCCGTAATGCTCTCTTCTTGCTTGATAATGGGTTGGAAAATATCGGTGTCGTAATTGGAATGCTTGCCTTGCAAGGAACGTACGAGACGTTCAAATCCCATACCTGTATCAATCACGTTCATGGAAAGTTTTTCCAAAGAACCATCTGCCTTGCGATTGAATTGCATGAACACGAGGTTCCAAATCTCGATTACCTGTGGGTCGTCCTTGTTGACGAGTTCTCTTCCTGGTACTTTTGCCTTTTCCTCTGGTGTGCGAGAGTCGAGGTGTATCTCAGAACAAGGTCCGCAAGGTCCCGTATCTCCCATTTCCCAGAAGTTGTCGTGCTTGTTTCCGTTGATGATATGGTCGGCAGGAACATGCTTAGCCCAATAGCTGGCTGCCTCATCGTCGCGTGGGATATTTTCCTCTGGTGAACCTTCGAATACCGTTACGTAGAGGTCGGCGGGATTGAGGTGCAGCACATCTACCAAGTATTCCCAAGCCATATCGATGGCACCTTCCTTGAAATAGTCGCCGAAACTCCAGTTGCCCAACATCTCAAACATGGTGTGGTGATAAGTATCGTGTCCCACTTCTTCCAAGTCGTTGTGCTTACCGCTAACGCGAAGGCATTTTTGTGTATCGGCTCTTCTGCGTGGCTCTGGCTCACGAGTGCCGAGAATAATGTCTTTCCATTGGTTCATTCCTGCGTTGGTGAACATCAGCGTAGGGTCGTCTTTGATAACCATAGGGGCTGACGGTACGATAGTGTGTCCTTTCGACTCGAAGTAATTCTTGAATGAGTCGCGGATTTCTTTTGCTGTCATCATATTTATTGGTATTTAATTGTTTCTTTTTAAGTGGTTGCAAAATTACCAAAAAAATATCAAAATTCATGTTGAAGTAGCGAAAAAAACACTATATTTGCAGTTCAATTACAATTTGTACCCAAAAACAAGGATTTATGGCATTGAATACTGACAAGAATACGAAACTTTATTATTCCATCAAGGAAGTTGCGGGAATGATTGGCGTCAACGAGAGTTTGTTGCGCTATTGGGAAAAGGAGTTCCCACATTTGCGCCCAAAGACTATCAGTACTAACAATGTCAGACAATACACGGAGAAAGACATTGAACAGATTAGGCTCATCTATAATCTGGTTAAAGTGCGTGGCTTTAAGTTGGCTGCAGCCCGTAAATACTTGAACGAGAATAGGGGAGGGTTAGACAGAAGCAACGACGTATTGGAAACCTTGATGTCTGTTCGCGACCAATTGAAGCTGTTGAAGAGACAACTTGAATCGTTGACGTAAATTTTGATGTATGAAGGAGGAAATACGACGGAGGAAGTGGTCGCCAAAGGCGAGAAGGAAGTGGTGAAGGATGAAGTACTTCCTACATCAAACCTAAAGACTGTGCGCAGCGCATTACTTCCTCTTTCCGAATTCCACCATCCTCCTTCACATTCTCTGTTGAGGATGTGTCTATTTTGACACACCCTCAACAGAGGTCTTACATGAGGTGTTAGGTGAGGTCTTACATGAGGTGTTACATGAGGTCTTGAAAACGTCAAATCATTGATATATAGAGATTTATCAGAAAATATATGAGGTCTTGAGATGTTTTGAAAAATTCATAGTTGTGGCAATGATGTGAGTCAACTTTTTCTAAGGTAAACACTGTTTGCATTATCATCGAACAATGACTTTCCTTGTTGTTCCATCGTTGTATTTGATAACTACCAATCCTTGGTAAGATGGAGTAACACGTTTTCCGTCAAGGCTGAATCGTCCCACTTCACGTACTTCATCGAATGGTAAGTTTATCACGTCCATTGCGATTTCCTCTTCCGTCAATGCCACGATGTTGCCGAATTCTCCCCAAGGAGAAGACGATTGATAGTTACCGATGGATTGTGCTGGCACATGCAATGTGGCATCTTTATAATTATAATTCTTAAATGCATTAACCGAAGTATTTGGTACTACCTCTGAGTAATAATAAATGTCCTTCAAAGACTCGCATTTCCAAAACAATCCATCATTGATGAAAGTCAAGGAACTTGGAATGTAAATGGTGGTCAAATTCGTACAGAGTGCAAATGCATATCCGCCAATTTCTTTGATGGAAAATGGAATAACCAAAGATTCCAATTTGGAACAGCCCTGAAATGCATCGTGTTTTATTAGTTCCACGGAATTAGGAATGGTTAATGATTTTAGGTTAGAACACTGATAAAAAGCTTCACTTCCAATGGTAGTCACGGTATTGGGTAAATCGATATTTGTCAATCCGGAACAACAATAAAATGCCTCATCACCAATCTCAGTTAACGTTGGAGGAAGAGTTAAGGATTTCAATTCATTACACCAACAGAATGCTCTTTTTCCTATTTTTTCCAAATAATCCGGAAATACTATCATTGTTAATTTTTTACAACCAAAAAAAGCAAAATCTTCAATGGTTTTCACACTATTAGAAATCTTTAATGAAATCAATTCTGTACATCCAGAAAAAGCCTCTTCACCAATAGTTGTCACTGTGTTTGGGATAATCGTATTTTGGCAACCCGCTATGAGTTTGTTGGTTTTCTTTTCTATAATGGCATTACAATCGTTACGAGAGTCATATATTTTGTTGCCATTTTCCACGACTATTTTTTCTATTGACTTGCATCCTCCAATAATTTTTTCTCCTATGCTCTTCACATTCTTGGGAATAATCAAGTTTTTTATTGTCTTACAAGACTGGAAAGCATAACTTCCAATCTCTGTTACCGTGTTTGGAATTTCTATGGATTTTAAATAATCACAATCATAAAACGCCCCATCACCTATCTTTGTTACTCCACTGGGAATCGTAACTGATTCTAAGGACAAACAAAAATTGAATAGCGACTTTTCAATGGTTTTCAATGATGATGGTAGGGTGATGGAGACTATGCCTGTGCTTGAAAAAGCTCCCAAACCTATAGTATTGACCGTATTGGGAATCTCAATAGATGAGAGACGGTAACACCCGTCAAATGCATAGGTTCCAATCGAAATCAAGGAATTAGGCAGTTGGAGGGTGGGTAAATGATCGCAATAACGAAAAGCTTCGTCTGGAATAGTCTTCAAAGATGAAGGAAGGGAAACAGAGACAAGCGCCTCACATCTATAGAAAGCTCGTTCCCCAATGCTCGTTACGGTTTCAGGAATGGTTACGTCTGTCAAGGCAGAACATTCATAGAAGGCATTGTTCCCAATGCTCGTCACGGTGTATTCTACCCCCTTGTAATCAATCACTTGTGGAATGTTCACGGTTTTTGGGAAATTCTTGTTATATAAACCAGTTAGTTTGGCACTTCGGCTGTCTGTGTATAAGTTGTATAAAACACCATTCAAATTGTAATTGATGGTATCTGCACACATCCATGTTGGTAACAGCAGCAATGATAATAATATCAACAATTTTTTCATAATAATGTGTGTTTAAGTTATGGAAATATATTTGCTTATTAAAGATGTCTAAGGCATTGATTGTAATTACTTTTGCAAATATACAACTTTTTTCATTCAATGATTCATAAAGCCTTTCTTTTTTACCTCACAAATCACCGAATGAGAGTGTAGAATGGAAATGGTAACTATAACCCTTTGATTTTCAATGGTTAATAAACTGTCACCCTTAAATCACCCTAACCAACAAATTAAGCTCAGAATTCACAATTGGCAATTCACAATTCACAATTCACAATTCACAATTAAAAATCATCATCCTTGTCGTATTATGAGCCTCCAACTGATTATTATTGTGGAGTTTAATCTCATAAAAACAAAGGATGATGATTTCTATTTAATTGATAGCCTTTGGCTTACAAGAAAGTTCTATCTGTTGTGTTCAAGGTGCAACAAGAGGAACTATCCATTTTGTTTCTTGATTGAAGACCACTTCAGGTGTAATCTTTTGTGCTTCTTTCTTGGTGAGTTGTTTACTCCAAGCTACACGATTGGCTTTGTCAGCACCATCGCCCGTGTTATTGTATTCCAAGTATCGAGCCGTTTGTTCGTTTTCTTTCTTTCCCCAGTTGTGCCAACCTTCAGGACGGATGTGCTTGCCCAACTCGCAATTCATGAATAATGTGTATGCGTAAGGTCGCCATGGTCTTCCAAGAAACACCTTGTCGATTCCCTCATCGGCAATCAACTTGCAATGATTGAATACGTATCCGTAGGTTTGGTCGGCTGGGGTAGAGGCAGCCGTTACGTATGAATTTGCCTTGCTCTTGATGATACAATTCTCAAACCATGCAATAGAAGGACCGAAGATGAAATCCGTGGTTCCTTCAATATAGCAATCCTTGAAATACAGGCGCGTTCCACCTACACCCGTATAGATGGTATCTTGATGTCCGAGGAATCGGCAATTGATGAAAAGCAAACGGTCACCTTCCGTGTGGAGAGCTACGGCTTGTCCTAATCTCGCGGAATTATTTTCAATCGTAATGTTCTTCAAGGTAATATCGTTACCTTCAATTTTCAACGTATAGGTGCGGAAAGTACCCATCGGTTTCCCATTGGTGGGAAGTTTGATGTTTGCATGGTCATCATACGTGATGATGGTTTGGTCGCGGTCTTCACCGCAAATCTCAATATTCGTAAGCCATGATGGAATGATGAGTTTCTCCTTGTAAATGCCTTTCTTGACGAAGATTACCTTGTGATAATCCATGAAAGCACGACAAACTTCAATGGCATCATCGATGTTGCGAAATTCCGCCGTCCCGTCGCGCGCTACAAACAACGTGTCGGGATTGTCGTATTTGTTGGCTGCATTCGTAGAGCAAAATGCCATAACGAACAAGAGGAGTATCTGTATTCTTTTCATGACTGGTAATGATGGTTGTATATTAAATAATGTGTTTTACTTCTTGAATATCCTTGATTTTCTTGAGTCGTTCGATAACGGCATTCATTTCTGCGCGATCGTGAACGAATATTTCCAAACTTCCCTCAAAGATTCCGTCATTACTCGTAATGGTTATCTTATGGATGCTGAGGTCCATTTGGTCGGAGAGAACGTCTGCCAAATCGTGCAAGATACCCTTTCTGTCAATTCCGCTAATCTCAATGGTTGCATCAAAGAACAATTGGTTGTGCATTTCCCATTTCGCGTCAAGGATACGATTGCCAAAACTCGACTTCAATCTATTGGCTACTGGACATTTACGCTTATGCAATTCGATGTGGTTCTTATTGTCGATGTAGCCAAGAATATCGTCTCCAGGAATCGGGTGACAACAATCGCGCATGATATACATGCCCAACGTCTCTTCGGTAATGATGCATGGAATCTTCTTGTTGAATCCCTTGCCGACAGTAATCAAACCAGGACCAACGGTAATCGTTTTTTCCTCTTCCTCTTGGCTCTTGACGAATGGAACGAACTTTCTCCATCCCTTCTTCTTGTTTTGCTTTTTACCGAGAATCTCATCAATGTCCTTATCGTTGAGCACGATGTTTTTCTTACCCAATGCAAAGAGTAGGTTCTCGTGCTTTTGGATTTCGTGAATGTCGCAAAGTTTGTCGAGAACAGACGTGGTTAATTCCATGTCGTTTTTCTTCAACCATTCCACAAGGATAGTTTCGCCTTGCTTTTGTATCTCGCGACTTTCCTTTCGCAAAATGCCTTGAATCTTACCTTTCGCCTTGGCGGTAAACACGAAATTAATCCAATCGGGATGAACATGTTGGGATTTACTGGTAAGGATTTCCACTTGGTCTCCACTTTGCAGACGATGGCTTAGAGGCACTAATTTGTGATTTACTTTAGCACCGATGCAATGACTTCCGATGAAAGTGTGGATTTGAAAAGCGAAGTCCAATGCCGTACAACCTGCAGGCATGGTCTTGATTTCGCCTTTGGGAGTGAACACGAAAATCTCGCTGGCAAATAAGTTGAGCTTGATGGCATCAAGGAAATCCATCGCGTCGGGTTGTGGATCATCCAAGATTTCCTTAATCGTGTGCAACCAGTCGTTGAGTTCCCCGTCATCTTCCGTTAATTCCGCATCGTCGCCATTATCACCTTCCTTGTACTTCCAATGAGCGGCAAAACCCTGTTCGGCAATCTCGTCCATGTGGTCGCTTCTGATTTGCACTTCAATCCACCTACCTTGTTTAGACATCAAGGTGACGTGCAAGGCTTGGTAACCATTTGTCTTGGGATGGTTCAACCAATCGCGCAAGCGGTCGGGATGAGACTTGTAAATCTTACTGATAGCCACGTAGATATTGAAACATTCTTGGATTTCCTCATCCCGTTGCTTGGGAGTGAAAATGATACGCACGGCAAGAATATCGTAAATCTCGTCGAAAGTGACGTGCTTATTTTGCATCTTGCACCAAATGGAATACGGACTTTTTACGCGCGCCTTGATTTCATAGGTGATTCCCATGCTATCAAGTGTCTTTCGGATAGGTGCGGTGAAATTGTCGAACAACTTATTGCGTTGTTCCTCGGTAAACGTCAGTTTCTGGCTGATGCTTTCATATTCCTCTGGATGTTCAAACTTGAAACTCAAGTTTTCAAGTTCGGTCTTAATCTTGTTCAATCCCAAACGATTGGCAAGAGGAGCATATATATATAATGTCTCACCAGCAATCTTGTATTGCTTGTTGTGCGGTTGCGAATCCAAGGTTCGCATGTTATGCAGACGGTCGCAAATCTTGATGAGGATAACGCGAATGTCATCGCTCATGGTGAGCAGCAATTTCTTGAAATTCTCTGCTTGTCCTGATGCCTGTTCACCAAAGATTCCTCCACTAATCTTGGTTAATCCATCTACGATTTGCGCGATTTTACTTCCGAAAATATTCGAAATGTCTTCAACGGTATAGTCAGTGTCTTCCACGACATCGTGCAACAAGGCAGAGCAAATGCTCGTAGATCCAAGTCCCATTTCCTCACAAGCAATTTGTGCAACGGAAATAGGGTGCATGATATAAGGCTCACCAGATAACCTTCGTACGCCTTTGTGAGCCTGGCGTGCGAAATTAAATGCCTTAGTGATGAGATCCACCTTCTTGCGATGGCGTGAGTTCAGGTAAGTATCCAATAAATGTTGGAACGCGTCGGTCACCAACTTGTCTTCTTCGGCCTCTCTGGCCATGTCAGTTTTGTCAAGGTCAGCCATAATGTTCTCCTTAATTAAATTATTTCACCTTTATCTTCGCTCCTTTTTTAATCATATTTCCCTTCATCTTGTTTAATTTCTTCAACTTGTCTACTGTAGTTCCATTGCGTTTGGCTATTGATGATAGTGTGTCGCCTTTCTTGACGGTTACGTCACTACTACCTTTACTTTTACCTTTACCTTTAGTCTTGCTCTTTCCGTGTCGGCTTTTGGAAGAACTGCTTCTTGAAGAACTATACGAATGGCGGGATGAGTATCTGGATGATGAGTAATTGCTGTATCTGCTTCTACTTGAAGTACGTACTTCTGGAGCTTCCTCATTTACGTCTACGATTAGGCGACGATTTAACAATTCGCTCGCATTATAGGCATAAATGGAGTCTTGGTTGTCGATAAATGCGTCAATGTATCTAACGGGTAAACGCAAAGCAGACAATTTGTTGTTTCCGTTGATGATATTATGGCGATATTGTGGGTTTAGTTCTTTCACTTGGTCGATGTCAATACCCAACACGTTGGATATTTGTTCCATGTGTACGTCGCGATCAATCATGATGGTATCGGTCTTTTCGGGCAATTGCGCACGAATAGGACAGATATTATGGTCGCAATAGTAATTCATCATATAGTTTACGGCAATAAACGAAGGCACATATCCGCGTGTCTCTCGTGGGAGATAAGGATATATTTGCCAATAATCACGTTCTCCGTTAGCACGGTGAATAGCTTTCTTGATATTCTCTGGACCGCAATTGTAAGCCGCAATGACCAAATTCCAATCACCAAATATCCTATAAAGGTCGCTCAAGTAATGAGCTGCTGCATACGTGGAAAGGATAGGGTCGCATCGTTCGTCTACCAATGAATTTACTTCCAATCCATAGGTCTTTCCAGTAACCAACATGAATTGCCACAATCCAGTAGCGCCAGCTCTTGATACGGCTCTTGGGTTCAATGCTGATTCCACGATAGGAAGATATTTCAGTTCAAGCGGCAAACCATAACTTTCCAATGCTTCCTCGAAGATAGGCATATAGAAGTTTTCCGTACCAAGCATCAAACTGATGGTTCGGCGCAATCTTCCTTCGCTATACTTGTCGATGAATTTCCTAACGATTTTATTGAATGGCATTTCCATGATGGTGGGAAGCCTCTTCAATCGCGAGATGATTTCTTCATCCGTGAACGATGGGTTAACGTCGGGTAAGTTGCAAGATTCATCTGGCAAAAGATAGGTCTTTTGGTGATAGTCATAGAGTAGACTATCCAATTCGTATGTCATGGATTCGGGCAAGTCTATTTCCTCTCTTTCCCCTTTATCATTGGTCACAAATACGGCTTCGTCTTCGTCAAATTCTCCAATGTTCTCGTCGATTTGTGCCATTAATGATTGTGGCAGGAGGAATAAGGCTGTCGTTATGAACAAATATATCTTCTTCATGTTATGTCATTGATTAAAAAAATAAACTACATTGTAAGCCGATAGCTGTGGATTTAAGCGGGTTGTGCTCTGCAACGTTCTTGTTGTTGATAATCGTTGGAGCCACGCGCATAGTCAAGTCATCTGAAATGTCAAATTCCGATAATGAAGCGTCCACGTAAGCGTCGATGATAGAAATGGCATAAACGCCACACATCACGAAGAAACTCAAGTCGCGCCATCGGCGAAAGCGGTTTTTGCGATTCTTGAATAATTCTTGGTAGCGCTGGATGTTAGCATCCGTAATCCTATTGCTGAATTGCTGAAACCTTTCGTAACTTTTCGTATTCGGGTCATCATCCGTGAGGTCGATATATGCTTGCGAATAGTCTTTGTACATCATATTGTTCCAACGCATAGCATACGCGCATCCCACGAATCCACCATAGACGATGGGCAGTTTCCAATACTTTCGGTTGTATATCTGCCCTGCACCAGGAATGACGATAGCCAACCAAAGTGCTTTCTTGGGATTGGGTCTCCATGTTTTCCAGTCGCGCTTCTGCTTCTTCACGGGTAGCGTATCTACGAGACTGAAGGAGATGGTATCAATAAGTGAGCCTTTCTCGATTTGGAATAACGAATCGTCCACTTGTAGAATCGTATCGTTCAACGAGGTGGTCTTTACAGAATCACAAGGTTCTGCGAAGATATATGCCGTAAACATCAGCCATAAGCTGATAGTCATGCAGATTCGTATCCTTTTCGAAAAGACTCTTCTCACTGATTATTTGTATTCAATTTGTCAAACACGTTCATGATGTGTTCCAATTCCTCTTCGTTGTCAAAGGGAATGGTGATTTTTCCCTTGCCTTTAGGCGAACAGGTCATCTGTACCTTTGCGTCAAAGAAGGCAGAAAGTTGGTTTCTCAACATATTGAACTCTTCGGGCAAGTGTGGCTTAGACATGTTTTTCTTGCTTTCCTCAAAGTTCTCACCGTTCTTCAACCTTTGCGCCAATTCCTCTACCTTGCGCACGGAGTATCCGTTCTTCTGCGTTTCCTTGAACAACTTGATTTGCAATGAAGGACTATCTACGGCAAGCAATGCCCTCGCATGTCCCATGTCTATTTCCTTCTTTTGAAGTGCCATCTGCACTTGTGCGGGAAGTTTCAGCAATCGCAGGTAGTTGGTAATGGCGGTTCTGCTCTTTCCTACGCGCTCGCTTACTTTTTCTTGTGTCATACCACTATTGCGTAAGAGGTGTTCGTAAGCCAACGCGATTTCTATCGCATTCAGGTCTTCACGTTGGATATTCTCCACCAAAGCCATCTCCATCACATTCTCATCGTTGATGGTACGAATGTAAGCGGGAATGGCGGTGAGTCCAGCCAATTGAGAAGCACGCCAACGACGTTCGCCAGCTATAATCTGATAATGGTTGTCAGCTATCTGTCGCAAGGTAATGGGTTGGATGATACCTATCTGGCGAATGCTGATGGCCAATTCTTGCAATGCCTCTGGGTCAAACTCCCTTCGGGGTTGGTTTGGGTTTGCCTCAATGAGATGTATGGGAATCTCATTGATGGTAGAACTACCTTGAGCATTGACTCCCGTGGTGTCTATCAGTGCATCGAGGCCCTTTCCTTGAATGTCGTCAAGTCCTCGTCCTAACGCGCTTTTGTTGAATTTCTTGTGTACTGCCATGGGTTATATGTGTGTCAACTGTTTTTATTGATAATCTCTTTTGCCAATGCAAGGTGGTTTTTCGCACCTGTGGATTCGGTATCGTAAAGGATAACGGGCAATCCATGACTGGGACTCTCGCTGAGTTTTACGTTACGCTGAATCACGGTCTTGAAAACGAGTTCCTGGAAATGACGTTTAACTTCGTCATATATCTGGTTTGCAAGACGTAAACGACTGTCATACATCGTCAAGAGGAATCCTTCGATTTCGAGTTTCGGATTCAACTTGCTCTTGATGATTCTGATGGTGTTGAGCAACTTGCTGATTCCTTCCAGCGCGAAGTATTCGCATTGAACGGGAATGATGACTGAGTCGGCGGCCGTAAGAGCGTTTACCGTAATCAATCCCAACGACGGACTACAATCGATGAGTATGTAGTCGTATTCAGATGAAATGGTTTCGAGAAACTTCTTTACCACTTTCTCGCGGTTTTCCAAGTTCAGCATTTCTATTTCGGCACCTACTAAGTCGATATGACTCGGTATAATGTCAAGACCTTCGATGTCTGTTGTATAGATGGCATCGCGAACGTCGGCCTTGTCGATGATGCATTCATAAAGTGAACAATCAATCTCTTGGATGTTTACGCCCAAACCACTCGATGCGTTTGCTTGTGGATCTGCATCCACAACCAACACCGTTTTCTCAAGTGTAGCCAACGAAGCTGCCAAATTGATGGTGGTAGTGGTCTTTCCAACGCCACCTTTCTGATTAGCTAATGCAATGATTTTTGCCATTTTTTCTATCCTTAAATCACATGGAAATGGGTTCCATTGTGAAAAATTAGAGTGCAAAGTTACATATTTTATGTGAGAAAGATGTATTTTAAACCTTTTTTCGTACTTTTGCACGAAAATATTTAATTTTGATGAATCAACATAGACCATTCATTCTCATTTCCAACGATGACGGATACGACTCAAACGGCATTCGTATATTGGTGGATATGATAAAAGATATTGCCGACATATTGGTTTGCGCACCCGATTCTGGACGCTCGGGATTCTCTTGTGCATTTTCCGCAACGAAATACTTGGTGTTGAATAGACAAGAGAATATCGATGATGTGGAAGTGTGGTCATGCAATGGTACTCCCGTGGATTGCGTGAAGTTGGCGATTGACCAACTTTGCGATGGAAGAAAACCCGACTTGGTGATAGGGGGAATCAATCATGGCGATAATTCTACGGTCAACAATCATTATTCCGGTACGGTTGGCGTGGCTTTGGAAGGTTGTTTGAAATATATTCCTTCAATTGCCTTTTCCAGTTGTTTTTATGACATTCATGCCAATTTGGAACCTCTTCGTCCGTATGTGCGGACAATCGTTCAACGTGTTTTATCGGATGGATTGCCTAAAGGCATTTGCCTCAATGTCAATTTTCCCGCTTCTGAGCAATTCGATGGCGTAAAGGTTTGTAGAATGACATTCGGCAGATGGGTAAATGAAGTGGTGAAAGCGCGTCATCCCCGTGGGTATGATTATTATTGGATGGTGGGAAATTACCAAAACGATGAGCCTGATGCGGAAGAGACTGACCAATGGGCGCTCAATCACAATTTCGTCGCCATTACTCCCACGTTGATAGACGTTACCGCATACGAGTTCATGAATGTAGTTAAAGGTTGGAATTTATAGGAATTATTCCTGACAATGAAGTATTATCTGATAGTAGGTGAAGCCAGTGGTGACTTACATGCGTCGCACTTGATGGCGTCTTTGAGGAAAGAAGATGTCCAAGCAGACTTTCGCTTCTTTGGAGGTGATATGATGTCGGCTGTAGGTGGCACGTGCGTGAAGCATTACAGGGAATTGGCATATATGGGATTTGTTCCCGTATTGTTGCATCTACGTACGATTTTCAAGAATATGTCGATGTGTAAACAAGACATATTGAATTGGCAACCTGATGTGGTGATACTCGTTGATTATCCAGGTTTTAACCTTAAAATCGCTAAGTTTGTCCACGAACAAACGAATATTCCCGTTTACTATTATATCTCGCCAAAGATATGGGCTTGGAAAGAATGGCGCATCAAGGAAATCAAGCGAAACGTGAATGAATTGTTTTCCATTCTTCCGTTCGAAGTGCCTTTCTTTGAGGAAAAGCATCATTATCCCATCCATTACGTGGGTAATCCCACCGCTGATGAGGTTCGTCAGTTTAAGGATGAGTACCATGAAACTTTCGAACAATTCGTTACGAGAAACAATTTGGAAAACAAACCCATTATCGCTTTGTTGGCTGGTAGTAGGAAACAAGAGATAAAGGACAATCTGCCTGCTATGATAGAGGCGGTTAGTGATTTGTCGGATTACCAATTGGTATTGGCTGGCGCTCCTTCCATTGATGATGATTACTATGCGAAATACATACAGGGCACGCGGGTGAGATTAGTTCACCAAGATACGTTTGCCTTGCTTTCACATGCTACGGCGGCACTTGTAACGAGTGGAACAGCGACATTGGAAACGGCTCTTTTCAATGTCCCACAGGTGGTTTGTTATGAAACGCCATTGCCACATTTGATTCGTTTTTGCTTCAATCATATCATTAAGGTGAAGTATATATCATTGGTGAACTTGATTGCAGATAAGGAAATCGTGAAGGAATTGTTGGCAGACAAGTTTAAGGTGTCGCTTATCAAGGATGAATTGGTGAAACTTTTGCCAGGCAATCCCTCTCGACAAAAGATGTTGGATGAATATCAAGAGGTGCGACGTGCGCTTGGCGATTCTGTTGCACCCGACAATGCCGCCCGATTGATGGTACAACTATTGAGAAATAATAAAGTATAAACATAATATTTATGACTATTGCAGTAGATTTTGATGGAACGGTGGTTGAACACGAATACCCGAAGATAGGAGAGGAGAGACCACATGCGACGGAAGTGTTGCGCAAGTTGATGGAAGATGGACATAAACTGATTTTATGGACGGTACGCGAAGGTCCATTGTTGGATGAGGCCATTGAGTGGTGCCTTTCTCGTGGAGTGCAATTTGCTTCCATCAACGAGAGTATTTACGAAGACCATCGTGAGCATGCGCCTTCTCGCAAGCTCCATGCGGATATTTTCATTGATGATTGCAACATCGGAGGCCCTTGGGATTGGGAATTGGTTTATCGTATGATACACGAGAACTTGAGTTATCGTGCCATTCTTCGCGAGGTGCGCAATAAGAGTAAGGAACAAGTAACGGTAGAGGAACCGCCCAAGAAGAAAAAGAGGTGGTTTGGCTTCTAATTATATATAAGCCCATAAACCCCATAAACCCCATTAGTCCCATAATCCCCTAATAAGAGTAAAAAGAATGAAAAGGATAATGAAAACAATTTTAAAGATGGGAATGCTGGCTCTCATCTCTTTCATGGCATTGCCCACCGTGGCACAAACTAAGATGATGGTGCTGTCAGATACGCATGTGATGAGCAAGAAACTCATCGTGAAAGATGGTACTGCTTGGCAAACGGCACTTTCAAACGAACGAAAACTCTTGGATTATAGCCAAGAGATATTCGATGCGTTGATGGATACGGTTATGCAACGCAATCCCCAATTGCTTTTAATCACAGGCGACCTCACGAAAGATGGCGAGTTGTTGAGCCACCAACATGTGGTAGAGGGATTGGAAAAGTTGCGCCAAGCGGGAATAAAGACGTATGTCATTCCTGGCAATCACGACTTGGGTAATAATAATGCCAAGGTTTTTGATGGCGATATTTCTTATAAGGCAGAAGTGGTTGATGCAGAGATGTTTGCGCAAATGTATGCTCATTTTGGTTATGATGAACATTCCCTACGTGAATCTACGTCATTGACGTATGCTTGTGAACCCATCAAGGGCTTGGTATTGATTGGTATTGACTCTGGTACAAATGGCTCTCTCTCGGAAACAACCTTGAATTGGGTTTGCCAACAAGCGCAGAAAGCTAAAGAACAAGGAAAACAGGTAATAGCCATGATGCATCATGCTTTAGTGCCGCATTTCGTCGGCGTGGAAAAGATTGTTAACAGTGCCTTTGTCAAGGATTATGAGCAGATTCGCAATCGATTGGCTGATTCAGGCATAAGAGTCATCTTTACGGGGCATTTCCATTCTTCAGATATAGCAAAAGACTATAATGAAGACTTGAGTGAGCATATTTACGATGTGTCTACGGGGTCGACCATTTCTTATCCGTGTGATTTCAGGGAGGTGAGCCTCAATGAGAATAAATCCAAATTGACTATTACTTCGGGACGAGTGACAGCTTTGAAGAATGATGCTCAGTTTTCTGAAACGGCAAGAAGCCGCCTCCTTGCCAGTTTGAAGAAAATTGCCAATGCACGTGTTAGCAATGAATTATTGGCTGACATTGCAGCGGTTTCACTCGTACTTCATGCTGAAGCGAATGAGCAAAATTCAAGAGATGCCCAGAATATGTTGACCATGTATAATTTCGGTAAACGTTCATTGGTTTCTAATGCAACGATTAATGGTAAGATTACCCAAATGGGACTTACTTGGGATCTTATGGATAGCATCTTGAACAGTATGCTCCAGAATATCAGCGCGTATGGTCAGGAAGGGAGACAAAATGTTTGCGACGATTTAAACATAACCATAGACATGCCTTTGGTTAACACAAACAATCGCATATTGGGGGATATTGACGGCAATGGAAAGGTTGACATCGTGGATGTTGTAACATTGGTGAATATCATCCTTGGCGAAACGAACATTGACGACATCGAAGTGGCGGACATGGATAGTAATGGCATCATTAATATCTCTGACGTCACTATCCTCGTCAATGCCTTGTTAAACTAATACTAAGACAAAACTATGACTTCATTCAATGGGGCACCATTGTTTTATTGAAACAATGTAACAATGTATCATTGTAACAAATGAAACATTTTCGATACCCAAGCATTATGTATATATATCGTTTAGGGGTTGTAAACATATCGTTTAGGGATTGCAAACATATCGTTTGTCGGTCGTAAATATATAGGTTATCTCGCTGAACAATCGTAGGCATATAAAAAAACACCACTTTGACGAATCAAGGTGGTGATTATGGTAGGGACGATCGGGCTCGAACCGATGACCTCTGCAATGTGACTGCAGCGCTCTAAACCAACTGGGCTACGCCCCTAACTATGAATAGCGGTTGCAAAATTACTGATTCTTATTGAAAGAAACAAACTTTTTGGGCGGTTTTTTCGTTCTTCATTTTGAAAAAAGACTATCCATGAACAATCAAACATCGAAAAACGTTATTGCTCGATGGTGCATAAAATATGGAAAAATTTGCTTTTCTTTCAAGAAAAATGTATATTTGCACTTTCTTTCAAAAAGGAGATGACTTAATACTTTTACACGATGACAGGAACAAGCGTTATCATAATATCCATAATCGTTGTGCTTATCATAGCATTCTTGATAACGATGATATACGTTAATTTAGAGACTAACAAGGTGGTAGAAACTAACTCGGTATTGGTAGAGTCACATTTGTCGCTATTGGAAAAAAACAAGTCGCAAGAAGACTTACTTTGCTACCAAAAACAAAGGCTCAACCATCAGGATGAACAAATCAACGTTCAGATGAAAAAGATGGAAATGCTGTTGGATGAACTGAAGGAATTGAAAAGACGCTTGGATGAGAATGATGATATGGCCCAACTCTTGGAAAAAACAAAAAATAGAAGTAATGACATCAAGATGGTCAATGAAATGACTGATGAGGAACTGGGCGCTTGGATAGACCAACGCATGGACGAAACGCAAATGTATAAGAATCCAAACTTGAACATAAAGAGTATTGCCAGTGAACTTGGACTGACGCAAAAGCGAATAATGCAAGTGTTCAAGAATGACGGGAAGTACAAGAACATCAAGGAATACCTAAATGAGAAAAGGTTTCTATTGGCTTGTCACTTGTTGCTCAAAGAGCCACAATGGACCATAGAAGCCGTTTCCAGGGAAGTAGGATTCTCCAATCGCCTGATGCTACATGAAATGATGAAGAGTCGCTTGGGGCTTACTCCTTCTCAGTTTCGTCAAGGCCAATAAGCACTCTGCGAAGCATCCAAGCAAATATAAACACAACTCCTATTGTTGATGATTCGAGCAATATGTCCATGAGGCTTGAATCGTTGGCGAATAGAAACCATACAACGGGAATGATGGCTGATATAAGAATATATAGTACCATCCATATACCCACTTGTTGTAGTCGTCCACGATAGAAAATGGCTATTGAGCAACCGAGGGGTATGTATACGAGCATTAACGAGATGGCTATTGGTATTCCGATGATTTCATTGATGACAGGAATGCTTGTGGTGACGAATCCAGCAAGATTCAAGGCAATGACAATCCACCAGAAATACGTAAATGGCTTATATAAGGATTTCATCCCTTGCATCACCGCATAAAACATCACTACTGCTCCAAAGGTTTGGATGATGGCCAATAAGATAGGAGCGTGTTCCATGAACCAATGAAGGATAGGAGTCCACGTGGTGATGCCTTGTAAAATCAAACACACAAATGCCATCTCAATCAGCCAACGAGGTTGTCCACTTTTTACATGATTTACGCAACGTTGTTCGGCAATTGTTTTGTCGTGGTTTTTGTCAATGTCATTAAGCGAATGATTATCCATGATATCTTAATCTATATTTTAAGCCAATGCAAAATTAAGAAAAATCCCTCATACCCTTTTCGGCAAAAAGAGAAAAAAACGATGGAAGGCATAATAAATAGTCGTTTTCTTACAAAAACGCAATTTTCTTACAACAACATTCGACTTTTTTTGTTTCTGCCTTTTTTATTCTATTTGAATCCCTTATCTTTGCAAGAAGCATTTGGTCACTCACCTCAAATTTTAGATAATTGAGAATGCGTTTTGAGCTTACTTCCCTCGTTTACCCAATGAGGCTACTGAGTTTGACCTGATAGAATTATCAAGTGCTTGGCAATTTAAGGACATCAATGTAATTATTTTATTTCTAATTTAAATATTTTATAAATCAATAACAATGAAAAGAAATCTTATGTGGATGCTTGCCGCCATCCTTCTCTGCGGCTCTTTGTCAATGGTGTTTACCGCTTGTGGTGGTGACGATAATGGCTCATCATCAGGTGGTGGAAGTGAATCAATAATCCCCAATACTTACGAGGTGACTCTTTGTGCTGTTTTGCCACGCAGTGCGGCACCATATCTGAATCTTCAAGTAGAATATACGGATGCAAATGGTAAGAAAGGCACAGCAGAAATAACGAAAGACACTGCCAGTGAGAATTTTAGCGATTTGGGAAAACGAGGCTACTTGAATGTAACGGACCCATACCGCTCTTCGCCCGAAATAATACCTTTACTTGATGATGTAATAGTACGCAACTTTAAGTTTACTGTTCCTTCTGGTAAAACGTTTACATATATGGCAAAGTTAGCTGTGCGTAATGACTTTGCCGCTCCTACGGATAAAGTGACGATGGTTGTACCTACTATGTTTGCTTGCTCAGAACGTATTTCTGGAAATAGCGAAGACTTCTCAGATGTAGCCTCAAATTCATCTGCACATATGTCTTTTAGCCAAGGCGTTGCAGTTAACAAATTTGCTCAATACCTCGAAAAATTGAATGGTAGAGAGGTTGCTAATTGTACGATGACTATCCAATAATCTCCTTTATATAACCAGAATAATTTAGTTTTTTACTGGAACATGGATAATCCGTGTTCCAGTTTTTTGAATGATACCATGAAAAACTAATGATGATTATGTTATTTGTTATATTTCTGCAAATATCCACGCGTTAGTTTTCCTGATCGTTTAATTACATCTTCAGGTCAAGGACCTGTAGAATTGGCACGGGGTAGGAGCATGGAACATGACTCGTTCTTGTCGCTGATGCTCCAGCAAATCCAACTAACCTTGAGTTTTTCCATT
>OMWI01000007.1 GCA_900314715.1 uncultured Prevotellaceae bacterium
GTGCAAAGGTACGAATATACTTTCTTTATGTATCATATCTGCACCATTTTTTCGGTTAGGCATGCCTCAGGTTTCCACGGAAGTTTTCATCTGCGCCAACATTTTCAGATAATGCGGATCAAGGTCATTTTCATCTTTAACCTTGAAAGCTGTATATATTGACGATACTATATAACTTTTATTAGAATCATTAAAAGCAAGAGCAATCTTGTCGCCTCGTCTTGAAGTGTCTGCTACATATACAAAAGCATTTGGCTCTATAACTTTATAATTATGAAGACTTACATCTAACATATCTGCTTTTGTATTGATAAATATCTTTTCTGTGGAAATACCCCTCAAACTATCAAGACCTAATTTCCCCTTTTCGTTCCTTATATCAATTAGCTCTATATAATTGCCTAATGTTTTTTTCTCATTCTCTTTCTTCAATTTATCCAAATACCCATCACAGACAAGTTTCAATTCATCCACTTTGCTCTGATAGGCAGCGAGGTTGTTTTGAAGCGAAAGATAAACATCAACGTATTTGCGCTGTACTTCGATGGAAGGGAGAGTGACATCTATATCACAGATGTCATCCCAATTAAAGAACTCTGTAGAACTACCCCATGAATTGGTAATCACGTATCTGTCAAATTCGGGTCTACAAAAGTAAATGTACAACCATTCTTTTAACAGAATGTTAGAGCAATCATCTTTAATGTGAAACACGACATAATCTTCGGTAAAGATACGGGGCTCTGAATCATAATTGTATGTTATGCTAAACTTGCTTCCATTTCGAGACGTTCGATGATTAAATACGAAATGTCCAGGTCTGACTATCTGGAACTTGGTCAGGTCACGCCCATTCAAGTCGGCTTTCGACCTCATCATCTCTTTCAGATTGTTTATTCCTCTGACAACATCTATACCATAGATGCCATCCGAATTTACCTCATGTGAAGGCTCAATAAGTTCCCTCAATTTATACTTAGTCAATCCCATATCCAATACCTTTAAAAGCTTCTTCGAGCATTTGCTGTGATTCTTTCTCGCGTTTCATCAACTCTTTCATTTCTTGCTGGATGCGAGCCATTTCCTTGGGATAGTCTATCTCCAAATCATGGTCGATAAACTCGATGTACTTGCTGGGGACCAACGTCCAATTGTTTTGCTCTATCTCCTCAATGCCCACACTGCGATATAGTTCTGGTTCGGCGAAATTCTTTCCGTCAGCACTTGGCGTTTGCCATTGATGATAGATGTCTGCCACACGCTGAATCTGCTCTGTGATGAGTTGCACTTTCTTTTTCTGTTCACCCTTCACGGGATTTTCCGTCCAACGTCGCAAGTCCATGAAGAGGATTTCATGCTCACGATTTCGCAACTCTCGTCCGCGAAGCTTGCCACCCTTCTTGTTCTGATTGAGAATCCAGAAAGTGACACTGATATCTGTGGTGAAAAACAACTCTCTGGGCAGAATGATAATCGCCTCAACCTTGTCATTTTTAATCAGTTTCTTGCGGATTTCAAAGGCATTGGTATCAGTATCGCCCAAAGCACCATTGGCAAGAAGGAATCCCGCAACGCCCGATAATGGCTTTAGGTGGGAAAGCATGTGCAGAATCCAAGCGTAGTTGGCATTGCTTTGTGGCGGAATACCGTAATCTGTCCATCTGGCATCATTCTTCAGGTTGTCATCCCACCAAGGTTTCAGGTTGAAGGGTGGGTTGGCCATGATGAAATCGAAGTACAGTCCTTTGTGCAGGTCGTTGGTGAAAGTGGAATCACTTTCCGACCCAAGGTTGTGGCTGATACCTCGCAGGGCCAGATTCATCTTTGCCAGTCGATAGGTGGCAGCCTCTTTCTCCTGTCCATACACATTGATGCGACTGATATCGCCCTGTTTGGCTTTTACCAGCTCCGTGCTCTGGATGAACATACCACCAGAACCACAACATGGGTCATAAAGCGTACCATCAAAAGGCTCAATGACGGTAGCAATCAACTGTACTACGTCATGAGGAGTGTAGAATTCACCTTCCTCTTTAGTGGCATTCACGGCAAACTCCTTTAGGAAGTACTCATATACACGACCTATCAAATCTTTTTCCTTGCCAAATGCCTTATGGCTGATTTTATTCACCTCGTCAATGATTTTCTTCATGTCATTGGCACCAAGGTTTCTTTGGGTAAATGTACCTTCCACGAAACAGCCCCTCAATTGTGGGGTGGTTGCTCCAATGCTTCTGAGTGCAGTGTCAAGAGCCACATTCAGTTGTGGAGCAGGCGTGTTGATGATAGTTGACCATCGTGATTCTATAGGAAGGTCAAAAGTGCCATCGGCAAAAGTGGCATCGTCAAAGAAAGCCTTCCGAATCTCCTCGTCATCAGGGTCTAATCCTTGGTCGATAAGTGTCTGGCGAAGATTAGCCACACCGTCCTCGTATTTCTCTCCAATAAACCGAAGAAACACGAGCGTCAGCATCATATCACGTTTCTCAAAGAATGACCCAGAATTTTTCGCATTCCTAAGTATATCCCTGCACTTAAATAGTATCGCGTCGAGATTCAATTTGTCGTCTTTCTCGCTTTTTATCGTTTTCTTTGCCATATTTCTTTTTCGTGCTAATCAGTGATGAGTTCCTTCTATTTGCATTCGATCAATGATGCTATCAAATCAAAAACTCATATAAATCTTTCATTTCAATAGCTGCTGATTAAAACGCAAATATAATGAATTGTGCACAAATAATCGTTATGCCTATTGTGTTTTTAATCTTTTTTGAGATTTGTCAAGAAATAGTGGTTGGGATGGAATGGTTTAAAGGGTGTTTTTCTTGCTTGTCAATCATTTCTTTTCTATCTCAATCTTGATGCCACAACTAAAAAACTATGCTCTATAGAGTAATCAAAACCCTTCATTGTATGCTAATTCGCTAATTCATTTTCGTAGAGCATTGCTCCACGGTAATAACTCAATGCTCTACAATCGTAAAGCAATGCTCTAGCACTGTCTATGCAAAGCCACATTCCAACATACCACAAGAAACCTCCCTTTGTGATTTTCTCCTGAGTCATAACTTGCTAAATCATGAGGTGAAGGAAGCATAAGCCGCTGTCAATAATGGTGTTGACAGCGGCTTTTTTTGTGAGTTTGTCTTGCCTTGTCATTTTGTAAATAATACTGAAATTTCCATACTTCAAATGCAGTACAAATTCATCGTTAGATATACGTTGTTCATTCTTCCCCAACTGATTGTTTCCTACATTGATCATCCTTTGGTAAAGATAGCTATAATGCAGGTTCTCAAATTGTTATGCCACTCCACCAGTCGATAATCTTCTACATTTTGAGCCCTTCGATAAAGGGCGGCTATAATGCAGGTTTTCAAGTTGTCATACTTACCCAAACGATAAGCTTCTACAACCAAAAAAATGAGTCCAAAACCACAGATTCTGAAGTTGTCATACTTACCCAAACGATAAGCTTCTACAACTCCTTGGTCAAAAGCATCAAACACAACAATCAAGTTGTCATACTTACCCAAACGATAAGCTTCTACAACAAGGGGTATTACGCCCCAAACCTATTTGTTGTAGGGTTGTCATACTTACCCAAACGATAAGCTTCTACAACATCCCTAACCAACAGGGAGAAAGAAGACTTAAAAGTTGTCATACTTACCCAAACGATAAGCTTCTACAACCATGAAACATCTTTAGGCTCTAATTTGGTCAGGTTGTCATACTTACCCAAACGATAAGCTTCTACAACACTGATGATGAGCAACATCAAATGTTCTTTTAAGTTGTCATACTTACCCAAACGATAAGCTTCTACAACCCTATTTAATCCTTCGTTCAAAAATAATGTGTAAAGTTGTCATACTTACCCAAACGATAAGCTTCTACAACATAACAATGAGAGGGGAGGAGGTGACGATCCACAAGTTGTCATACTTACCCAAACGATAAGCTTCTACAACTACCTAATGAAACCGGCGGTGCTGCCGGTACTGCTAAGTTGTCATACTTACCCAAACGATAAGCTTCTACAACATTTCAAAATTGATGAAGTAAAAAACAAGTATGAAGTTGTCATACTTACCCAAACGATAAGCTTCTACAACTTAGTTTTCAGTCAAAAAGATGCAAATGAATTGAAGTTGTCATACTTACCCAAACGATAAGCTTCTACAACATTGTCTTGCTCAGATTTCCTTTAAGCATCTTCAAAGTTGTCATACTTACCCAAACGATAAGCTTCTACAACCGTTGTTTTCCTAATTCTAATGCTAGAGGGTAAGTTGTCATACTTACCCAAACGATAAGCTTCTACAACTGCTCATATACGGCACCACCGCTGAAGAATTCAAGGTTGTCATACTTACCCAAACGATAAGCTTCTACAACTTTGCGGTTACTAAAACCAGTGATGCTGCTTTCCGTTGTCATACTTACCCAAACGATAAGCTTCTACAACGCAACCGGTTGTTGCAACCGCAACAAAAATAACAAGTTGTCATACTTACCCAAACGATAAGCTTCTACAACTAAAACAGTAAGGGCTCATATCTTATCTATGTATATGTTGTCATACTTACCCAAACGATAAGCTTCTACAACCCACAACTACAAAGTGGCTGATAATTTTCGCCAAAAAGTTGTCATACTTACCCAAACGATAAGCTTCTACAACAGGCACCAAGACTTACACGAAAGAAGTGAAGTTGAAAGTTGTCATACTTACCCAAACGATAAGCTTCTACAACTGGAGTTAAAACCCGCAGGATTTTATGATCAAAGGTTGTCATACTTACCCAAACGATAAGCTTCTACAACTTAAAAACAATGATTGAATGTTTACGCAACTGGAAGTTGTCATACTTACCCAAACGATAAGCTTCTACAACAGTCCTGAATAAAGGACTTTGAAGAAGTCGTTCGGCCGTAAGATGACGTTTCTTTAAACCCAAATGCATTGATTTCGCAAGACTTAGCAGCCTCACAGAAAGAATTTTCGCAAATGCCATGCTTTTTCATACTCAAATGCTGGGTTTTATGCCTTTGTTAATTGTTTAACTTCCTTGTATTCAATGGATTCCCTGCTTTCAAAAAGTTCGCAAATGATTCGCTCGATTTCAATGATTAAGACTCTTGCGAAAAATGCTCCCTTGAATCCCGCATTTCTCCGTATGCAAAGTTAATCATTTTTCGCAAGACTATCAAAGATTTCGCCAATTTTTCTCTTTTGCGAAGAAAAATCAATTGTATCAAAATCGCACAAAATAGTTATATAGCTCAAAATGAGCAATTTAACCAAAAGTCATTTTTTCGCAAATGTTTTAACGAACAATGTATATCAACAAGTCAAGGATCGCGCGTACATTATATATATTATATATGATTGTCAGATGACAGCAATTTTCACTGGTTCTTTTCGCTTCTCTTTCTCGAACTCAATAATAGTAATCCCGTCAATCCCCCCAACAGACCCCTTCGCCTTTACCGTGTTCCAAGCAAGGTAAAGGCGGGGAATCTGGCATGGGGTGTTGAGTTGGATGGGCATAACTATTTGTTTATGGGTTCAATAAACACATGGTTGTCCCAATAGTCATCGTGAATATCTGGCGAGTCTGGTAATGGCGGAGCCATTGCACCAGGGAACATCGTGATGAGATTCCAATCATGAGAAAGAATTATTTGACATTCGTGGGTTGGAATGATACTGTCAGTCTTGACAGAGCGAACCTTCTTCCCATTCCTGTCAATAATCTCTATAAGCTCTTTTTCATCATCCGTCAGTTTATCAACGCTCACCACATTGCTTATTCCAATTTCTTTTGGGAATGTAAGCGAAAGACGGATGCGCCCATCATCATCTGGCTTTGCCTCACGAAATGTCTCAGGGAAGAGCCTCATAGCTTCCTCAAGCAAGTCCTCTGGCGATGCGCTGTTGAACTTAGAACCTGGCAGATTTTGTTTGAAGTGCGTAGCAAGATGCTCTCGTACTTCGGGGGAAATACTTATAGTTATCATCTTCTTCTTTGTGATTTTAGATACCAAATAACAGAAATTGTGGCTATGCCTGCAAGTATTGAAAGAATATATGCGAATAGAGGCAGTTCTCCACCTTCCTTAGAAACACTTTTAAGTATGGGATACAAGTCAAAATCACTATTATTTATTTGGAAAAACGTTGCTTTTGCCCACCAAGCTTTTATAAGTGAATAGAAGTCATAAACGATAGAAAAAATAGCAAATACGGAGACTGCACCAAGTAATAAATTGCTGTTCCTTTCTTCTTTTTCTTTTATCTGCTTTGCAAGTTCTTCACGCTCCTCATTTATACATAGACCTTTAGCCATAGCCTTATAAAGTAGGTTTGGTAAAAAATTATGTGATATATCATTGTAGAAATAATATTTTTCCATTTGAGCAATTTCTCTCATAAGATTACCTTTTACCTTATCTTCTCTGTAACAAGTATTTCTACTGAAGCAAAAATACTTTTCAAAAATGCAACGCAAATAAATAAGTGGGAAATACATATATATACAATCCACGGGTTTAAAACTATTGACAGTGCCAAGCATTGTAAAACTGTCAACAAGTGCAAGTCCTTTCCAATTCTTAAAGGCAGACACTGCGTTTTCTGTTTTAATTTGGTTGTAATAATCATCAGAAGGAGTTAACCACATATTTCCCCCAACACATCCAATTGGTGAAGAAGTTCCTAATTCATAAAGTAGTTTATCATCAATTTTGTTTCTTCCATATTTAACAATTTGAAACATTTTCAACTTATTGCCTCCCTCAATGAGATTTGACAATGTCTTATCCTTCAAATATGGTATCAGAGGGGCAAAAAGCTCTTTGAAAGTCTTTTTCGTGTTATTACAAAAACATACATCTCCTTCCCAAATCCAATTCATTAGCCACGAATGCCCCATTGTTAGTGAATTAAAATCAGAACCTGAATCGTCTAACTCAATAGCGAAAAAAACACTATCTAATGGAAAAAAATAAACATGCAGGGCAACTATTTTAAGATAATAGTCATCGAGGTGCGTTATTGTTATTATCTTTTTTCCCTTTTCATCTTTTCTCACCATAATGCGTGATAGAGATATAAGTTGCTTCTCATTCTCTATCGTATGAACATAATGACTGACATCCTTCAAGAATTTAGGGCGAACTTGTGATTTTGCTTTTATCATTGCGTCTATATGTGCCTTGTAATACACATTGCACAATCCTTCATATCCCTTATCTCCATCGTATCTCTTTTCATTCTCTTGAGGAGAGTTCGGAATAATCTCTTGTTTCCAATTTTTTGTGTCTTTATCAAGCATCCAGGGCTTTATTTTCCCATTGAAACAACCCACCAGAAATGCATGTGAATATATAGTATTTGCCATAATAAATTGTTTTAATTCTCTATTTATTCTCTGTATTCAAGTCGATTTTTACTATCCATTTATTTATCCGTCTTTATATCTTCATAACGATTACTGCCGTTGAACAGTTCTACCGTTCTTTTCTCGCTCTACTCATGGTGTAGCCATACTCCTGCCATACTGTCTGAATATGGGTGGAGTATAGCTAAACCTACAGATTGCATCATAGGGAAACTGTAGTTCCTCTGGGGAGAATAATTCGGATTCCATCATTGTTTTTTATTCATTTCCTCAATATCTTGATTTACCATTTCCAGAATCATGTTGATAATGTTCTGCACTTTTATGGTTTTACCCTTAGTATGCTCCTTTAACATTTTAAAAGCGTATGTTGTAGGATAACGATTATGAGCAGCAGCATTACGGAGTTCTTTGACAAATTCAGAGAGGTTTATTTTCTTTTCTTTACCATTCTCGTCCACATATTTAAAAGAAAGGAAAGAAGAAAATTCCTTTAGAAAACCAATTAAGTCCGAGAAGTGATTTCTCTTTGCATCAGTAGATGGGTTTAATATCCTCTCTGGGTTATTTGCATCATAAATTATGTCTTTTTTGTAGAAACCAGGGTCACGGTCGTTAGATAGAATGTCATAGTTCTGATCATAAGCCTTTTGTTCAATGTCTTGAGCAATCTTCAAGAACTCTTTCCTCTTTTCGTCGTGCTCTGCTATTTCTGCAGTCAAGTCGGAAAAATACACCTCGGTTATTCCAAGTTCTTTAAGACCTGACAGAAGATTGTCAACCCGCTGACCTTCACTTAATATACGGAATATACTGCCATAATTGTTGAGTGACAATATCGGCATTTTAATCTTGATGCCAGATTTATGCTCATAGGTATATGAGGAATCGTCGTCTGTCGCGGCAAATAATTTAAAATCAAAACCGAATCCGAAATCTTGAAGACGCATCTTGCTTATACGCTTAATCGTCTGTTTTCGAATATTTTCTTTTTTCCTCTCATCATATTTGCTACTTAACATTTTTAAAAGCATATCTCTGACGGTCAAGAAAAGGGTTATATCTTGCACTCGATAACGGCGTATGCTTTGTTCTTTAGCGGCTACCTCGTTAAGCATCTCGCGCATCTGCTTCAGTTTCTCATCAATTTTTTCCGTTTTTTTAGAGTCTAGGTTAAAAGCCTTGATAACTTTGTCTTTCAAAACCTCTTTATTCTTCTGGCGAGCATATTTCAGTCTTTCTGCAATTTCATCCTCAGTGAAATAGTCTGGAATGAGTTGTTTATTGGGTTTACGATGAGGATTAAGCAGACTTAAGGCTCTATGATATCTTTTATATTGATGGCTACCATTATTATAGAAAGCCTGTGGCCCATCTTGCGCAACATGGTCAAACCAGTAACGGATAATGTAACTAGCACCAAAAGTATTTGGGTTGCTTTCCAAGAGTTTGCTCATGGGGGCTAATGCCTTGTGCTCATCAATTGTCTTGTCCGCCAATGCTGTTTTTAATAAATTAATGATATGTGGCGTAAACAACCCATTGGGAAGCAAAATGGAGACATTATGTGAAGAACCGGTTTCGTCGAATGGTGCTGCAGGCGTTTCCGTATAACGTAAAGCAGCTTCTTTAAGAGAGGTTTCCCAACGAAGTCCATTCGGACGGGTGAACGGAGGAAGATCTATATCTTTGTCGTCATTGTTTATCTTAGCTATTAACTCTTCTGCGTGTGTTTTTTCTTCTTGTAGATAAGTAGTGTAAAGTTGTTCTATGTTCATAGGGCTGCTACTCAATACTTTTTCTTTTAAGAACGGATGTTCGTTTTGACTGTCAATTAGCTTAGCTTTTTTTAAAACATTTTTAAGATTGTAGAGGGCAACACTGGCAAATTCTTCTCTTACTCCAATACCATAGCCAGTCAAATAGTCGGAGAGAACCCGGAAGTCTGAAGATGTGATTTTCCCTCCTCCGGCTTCTGCTATTGTTTGTTGCCAACGCAACATACTCTTTGCCAGATAACGTGCGATGGCACCATGTCGAACATCTGCGTGGCCTCTACGCCCATAGCGATTATCACGCCCACCTTTAATGATTTTTGAATGCTTTTTTTCGAATGCTTCCAAACGGAATTTGTCTTCTTCAATTACTTCCAGTAGTGTGTTTATAGCATGTTTCTTCTTTTCGTCATTAGCTCTCCATTCTTTTATTATTTGTACTTTTTCTCCACTATCTGTTTTCTTTAGAATGGGTTTGCCTTTTTTGTTGAATAATTTTTTTGTACCCAGAAAACATCGTAATTTGTCTGGCAAATCCTCGTCGGCTATTTTCAGTTCTTTTTGTTTCTCAAGAAGTTCTTCTGTACTCAGTTCACTTGATGAGACTGCAATAAAGAAATCATGTAAAGCATCGTATTTTTGCTTAATGACAGTTTGTGCATCAACAATACCATCCTTGCTATATTTTGTACCATGATATAGATTGAAGATGTGACGGTAGAACAGCAGGGCAGGTAAGTCATATGTGCTTAGATAGCACATGGGGGAAGGCATATCAATAATGGCCTTTCGATTCTGGTTGTCCTCCTCGTCTGTATTCAAATCCGGCAGGTAATAACCTCCAGTCATTTGAGGTAGTCCCCAAGCAAGACCGATTCTGTTGGCATGTATGTTGTATGTTGTGCGCCAATCAGTAATATATGGTTGGGAATCCTTGCTGTCCGGAACTGGCTGCTCCAAGCCATCCTCGTTAATTGTTCGGAGTTGGAAACTTGTTCTATATTTATCATCACGCAATTTCTCAACATCATTCATACGTCCGAAACCGTTAATTTCCTTTTGTATTGTTCTAATCGGTTCAACATAGGAACCATCGATGGTTTCTTTAGGATAGAAGCGGTATCGGAACAAGCCAAGTCGCAAGTGGAAGCGAATGTCGGTGAATACTTCTTCTTGGTCAATGCATCGTAGAGCCAAATCGACGAACCGATCTTGAGGACGAACTAGTTTGCTTTCCACAATCTCGCCATTTGGAGTTTCCCCTTTAGTGATAAAGTTTTCTTTGTCGCTTGGGCTGAATGTGTCATGTATGACTTTGGGGCATTTTCGCAGTTCGTTTAAAGCATCCATGACGAGTATGCCTTCTGTTATTTCTGCATCAATACGCTTTTCACGTGGAATATGTATGCGATGCATATCAAGCATTTCACGTATGATATTATTTTGGCATGATTCTGTATCACCGATGATTCGAGGATTGACTATCCTATCTTCTCCATTCTCATCGGCAATAAACTGTTCTTTCATTGCTCTCAAGTTTTCCTTTTGCTGAAGCTGAAGTTTCTTCTCTACTGTCAGTCGGAACGGACTATCTATGTAAAGACAAACGTCTTTTGCAAAACGATCTGCATCAACTTTACGGAGAAAGAGAGATACGAAGAAATAGCGGCCGAAGTCTGTCAACTCCCATCCTTTGTCTGTTTTCTTGCCTGGTCCGAAGTAGAAATCATTATTTCGGGTTGATTTATTGTTCTTGTTGACGTTATAATTGAGAACACCGTCTTGGGTAAGAAACTTGGTGTCTTCTTGTGAGTGGGTCTTACGTTCAAGAAGAATGCCTCGTTCTCCCTTGAAAATAATTTCAAGCCATTGAGCCAACTTCTTGCTATCTGATTTTTGTTTCTCATAATCCTCTTTATTGCTATATGGATTTTTGTGAGAATAAAAATTACGTAGCGTGACCATCATTCTCGACATCGTAGACAGATATTCTACCATTAATTGAGGTGAAGATCCAACAATTTGTTGCTCGAGGGCTTTTCGCGTTGCTTTAATTGTTTTCTTGAGTGTTTGTTTCTCTACTTCAAGTTCTTGTCTTTTATTATTGTTCTTATTTTGAAGTTCTTTGTTAATCTCGTCCCTTCGTTCTTCAAGTTCTTTTAGTTTTTTTCTTAATGGATATATCGCAGTGTCCACGGCATCGGCCATCAATGGCCCAAAGAAAGGCATGTGACGGAAAATAAGACGGGAGAGCGTTGATTTCTGTGTGGCAGACAGGTTTTGTTTGGCAAGATGTTCTATAGTGTCAGCCATGGTATCTTCTTGTAATTTTCCAACTATTGAGTAAACGTGTGCCCTTATGAATACGTGTTCTATAGTGCGAATCATATTGGCTAATGCCATCTCAAAATATGTACCTGCTATGTGTTTGCCTCGATTTTCGTTGATAAGCATGAATTTTTTTGCCGGTGGCGTGCTTTTGTTTTGATTTTGGGTGTCATTATCCCCTTTTTTGTTTTCTTTTTCCATAATTTCATAGTTTTAATTATTGTTTTTATCTAATATTTTTCTAATATCATCAGCAAGACTATCCGTCCTCTTTTGTGGATCCCTTTCTGGGATTGTTTTGAAGAATGATGTTTCTGTGATGTAGCTATAGTGCTCTATCCATTTATTGCCATTGTAATCGGTTAAGGGCTGTTGCTTCATCATCTGGAAAATAGCTTTGGTCAAGCGAACCTTGTTTTCCTGACTAATAAATGCTTGTTGCAGCCAAGTTACTTGCCCTGGTGATAACTTCGAAGCAAAATGCTCTGCAATAATCTTATTGGATGTTATCCAACTGCGGATACTCTCGTTGATATATGTCTCCCATTCATTGCTTGAAGTGTTGCCAAATGATTCGTTTATAAGTTGTTTCATGTATTCGGCTCTTGATATGTTGAAACAAACAAATGCTGTCCATATTATATCATCGCCGATTTTTGCTTTTGCCCGTTTGAATGATTCTGAAGCCTTACTTGCATATACCAATGCCATAGACTTGTCGTCGTTAGAACTTTTCTTTGCATATTCTATCATCTGTCGCAACGAGAGACCTGTTTGATGAGTGCAGAGTAAAGAAGTGGCTCGTTGGAGAAAATACAAACCGAGATAATTATTATACAGAATTGTAGTAACAGGATTGATAAAGATGGAACCTCGAATTTCCAAAAATTTAGATGGATCAGACTCTCCTATGGCAGTCTTTTCCTGGTAGGCAAAGACGGAATCTATCAAACTGACAGTTTCTTCAAGCAATTTACATGAGCCATCGGAAATTTCCTTGAAATTTTCAACACGAGTTCTGATTGTCAAGAGTAATTTAGAAATACGTTCAATGTGAATGCCTGATGCATCTTGGTTGTTTGTTTGAATAAAAAAAGGCATAAGTACCAACATGTTTGCCATTTCCTGGACATTGTCGGCAAGATGAGCTCCGCTTTGTTTGTTTTTATCATGAAATAGTTTTTCCAGATATAACATCAAAGTTTCGCTGGTTTCTTGAAAATCTATTTGTGGGAAACGAAATACAGCTCTCAAGATGTTTGGACGATAACGGGGATTCTCCATAACGTTTCCATCCATACGACTAATAGCATTCACCTCATCAATAGAGTAGAATGTCCGAAGACTGATATAAAGTGCCAATAATGCAACAGCCAAAGAAATAACAGCAACGACCAATTCTGTGGTGTTATCAGGTTTCAGTGCAAGACCAACCCCAGCAGAACAGATTACAATAATCATTAAGATGATAATGCTTAGCCAAATCTTTCTTCTTCTCATAATAATATCATCTATTTAATTAACCTATTCCTAATCTCCATGCATTTCTCCATCCGCTTCCCATTCACCGCATATAGATAGATGTTGTGGTCGGAAAGTCCTTTGAGGGATTTGGAGAAATCACGAAGAGTGGTGAGTGTCTGATTAATTGCTTTCAGCGGTGGAGTGGAAGTGCCATTGAGACTCCCTTCTGTAAAAAGTGCCATGGGAATGAGCATTTGACGTGCGGTACCCTTGTCGTGATTGAAGGCTGCAAGTTTGTGGCCAGCTTCAACGAGATAATAGTTTGAGACAATGAGGCGATTGTGCAACTTGTTGTAGATGGAGCAATCGGGGGTAACACCAAGCACTTCCATCATGATTGGATAGTTGCGATGTATTTGCATTTTGATGCGATTGAGTTTTGTGGCTATCTCATCGAAGGTATAGGAGTAATGTTTACTCTTGTCATCAAAAACAATGGTAACATGGTAATCGCCTCCTATAAAATGATGAGGTAACAAATCGTCGAGGATATCTCGGATATTGGCGATTCCATCACCAGCATCAGGACGACGGAAGGCAAAGAGATAGCGGTCGGTGAGTAGTAAAGCATTTGAAGGTAATTTCTCCACACTATCCAAAACGGAGTCCCATCCCTTTCCCAACTTTTCTTTCTCGTAGGAGATGTGAATGTCGTTGACATCAATCAGTGGAGAAATGTTTGGGTGGTCCCCTCTCAAGCACATAACACCATATGACTTTTGTATGTTCATAGCCTCTGATGGAGTGATTTCGAGAATATATAGAGATGAAGGGTTCTTTAAGACTTCCTCTGGGTGAGTTTTTAGATATGATGTCTCTGCAACGCTAAGCTTCTGTGTCTGTTGTTGCACTAATAGTTTATAGAGATTGGAACGTGCAGACACGTTTTTTTGCCCTTCTGAAATTATGATTCTTTCGTAAATTGAGTTTGATATGAAAACCTTAAACATACGCCAGAATTTTATAATTGATGGGATGTTGGCTTGTCTCCAACAGTTATTAGGTTATTTGTAATAAATATGTCTGCAAATATAGATAAAAATCTTGAAATAAAAAATAGATAGATGAAGATTTTTCAATTTCTAAATATGAACTTATTTAAATCGTTATACAATTCTTGTATCAGTTATAGGTAAATTCTATGATTTCTTTTGAATCTTTTTGACGTTTCATGTATGTTTTTGATGGAACAAATTAAAAATGTTCCATCAATGTTCCATCAAAATAGATGGTAGTAAAAAAGATAAAGTCCTGTAATCTCTTGGATTACAGGACTTTAACTTGAAGGGTGCCCGGTGGGACTCGAACCCACGACATTCAGAACCACAATCTGACGCTCTAACCAACTGAACTACGGGCACCATGTGCTAAGCACTAAAATGCGGTAAGGGAATTATTTTGAATAACCAAATAATTCCCTTGTTTTTTTCATTTTTTTGCAGGAGCAGCAGGAGCGGCTTCCTTTGCAGGAGCGGGCGCAGCTTCTTTTGCTGCTGGTGCAGCTTTTTCTGCAGGAGCAGCTTGCTGACCAACGCCGAAACCAGGAGTATTGGTTGGGTTTGTGGTCTCTGTTTGGGTAGCGATGTTTTCCAAAACGCTCTGTTCAGTAGAGGCTTTTGGAGCTACATGGGCACAGATAATGCTGAAAAATACCATGGCGATAGCCAACCCCCATGTGGTTTTCTCCACGATGTCGGTTGTCTTGCGAACGCCCATAATTTGATTGGATGATGAAAAGTTGGAAGCAAGACCTCCACCTTTTGACTCTTGGATAAGCACGATGATAATCATCATCACTGCTGCCACAACGATCAGTACTACGAATAATGTGTAAATCATTTTTTTAACTATTTATTTTTCGTTATTTAATATCAATTTTTCCAAAAAACGTATTTGGTCTGCAAAGTAAACATTTTTTTTTGGATAATTCAAATTTAATCGCTTAATAATTTCAAGTGCCTTGGAATATCTGCCCTGTTTGATGTAAATTTTAGCCAAAGTCTCGGTAAAATAGCCCTCTTCACCCATAAAATCCTCCGATTCGGTCTCATTTTCGATTTCAGGTACAAATTCGGGTTTTTCCTTTAATTTGATTTTTCCGCCTTCGTTTTTGATGAAATTATCTATCAAGTTTTGGCCTTTCAATTGCACGTTTTCCTCAGCACGTTGTTCCTCCTCACTTTCGATGTCAAGCAGATACGACACGTAATCCACAGCTGCATCTGCAGGGGTGGGCTTTCTTTTCTGAACCGCACCGCTTACCTCTTGCTCTGGGATGGAATTCAGGAATTCGTCAATCAGACTGATGGTACGATTACCTTCCGTTTCTTTCTTTCCCTTATCGTGACGAGTCGTTTCCTTGGGCTTGCTGATTTTATAGTGAGAAGCCTCCACGAGATTGAAGAGTACTTTTCGGTCAGTGATATAGATGGCTGCCCGTCTAAGTTCTTCGTCAAACGTGGGGTCGTGTAATATATATAGATTTTGCAGCATCAGCAACCGTGCTGGCTGGTAATATGGATAGAGTGCTATCAAACTTCTCAAGTCGTATAGCGTCTCCTTATCCATTAGCTCAGGATGTTGCATGAGTTGTGTCAGTTCCATTTCAGTTATATTTGTTTGATATTCCTTTACCAGTTGGCTACCGTAGCGTTGAAGATTTGATCCACGATTTCCTTTACCATTTGCGTTACCAATTCATCTTGCACGGCACTCAAGCTCTGCGTTGTCTCGTATGGCGCGGAAGCCGTAAACGAGCGTTCGAAGTCTTCATCGTGTTTGACGGTGTTGGTGAATCTTACGTTTACCGTCATCGACAATTCCGTTTGTGCCGAGTATCCCTCACTTGATACGGATTTGTTCCTTTGTGAGTATTGCGTAATTTCACCCTCTATCTTCAAGTCACCGTTTCGTTTCACCAAACTCAGTTTCGTTTGATTGGCAAACTTGTCCTTCAGTTCGTTGTTGAACATGGGAGCCATGGGACCCCATACATAAGCGGAACGAATGGGAAAGTCGGCAATCTGTATGGTCTTCGTCTTCGAATAGTCGATACTTGCCCCATTGAACTTATAGCTTGCGGTAAACAGTCCCAGGTTCACGGAACATGAGGTAAGCATAAGGATGCACAGGCAAAGTATGATATTCTTAATGTTCATTTCTCAATTCTTTTGAAGACGGCATTTCACTCCGTAGTGTCAGCAGACAATTGCTTATCCAATCCAAACTCTTTGAGCCATCTATATAGCGTACGGTCGGATATACCCAGTTCCTTGGCGGTTTTCTTCCTGTTTCCGCCTGTGCGTTCCAATGCCTTGATGGTTTTCTCCTTATTGCTTTCCCGAAGGTTCAGGTTTTCTGGCTCGTTCATGTCATTGATTTCTTCCGCTACGGCATCTTCTATCTTATTCACATCACTTGCCTTCACGGGATGACCGATAGCCTCTACCGAAGCCAATGGGATGCTATATCCAATGCCATTTGTGTCGCGCACCTCTTCCAGTTGCTTTCTCAGTCCATTCATGTCACGTCGCAGGTCGTTCACGTTACCGCGCAATTCATATAGAATCTTATACAACAGTTCACGTTCACTTTCATACGAGTGTGCACCTGGTTGCGATATCGTAGCCAATTGAGTACTCTCTGGGTCTTGCGGGATAAACTGCAATAACGTCTCCGCATTGATTTCACGTTCTTGACTCAATATCGACATCTGTTCCGTGATGTTCTTCAACTGCCTCACGTTTCCTGGCCATTTGTATTTCAACATGATGGCTTTCGCGTCTTCCGTCAACGTGATTCTTGGCAATCGATATTTCTCTGCCATTTGCATAGCAAACAAGCGAAAGAGTAGGAGGATGTCGTTTCCACGCTCTCTCAACGCGGGCATTTGAATAGGTATGGTGTTCAGACGATAGTATAAGTCCTCGCGAAATCTTCCTTCGCTGATGGCTTTACGCATGTTGACGTTGGTTGCAGCCACGATGCGCACGTCGGTCTTCATGATTTTCGTTCCTCCCACACGAATATACTCACCCGTTTCCAATACGCGCAATAGTCGGGCTTGCGTTGCCAATGGTAATTCTCCCACTTCATCCAAGAAGATAGTTCCCTTGTTGGCAATGCCGAAATACCCCTCGCTCTCACCGATAGCACCTGTAAACGAACCTTTCTCATGTCCGAACAACTCACTATCGATGGTTCCTTCTGGAATGGAACCACAGTTGATGGCAAAATACTTCTCCCTACGACGTGGTGACGTGTCGTGAATCACGCGCGGAATAATCTCTTTACCCACACCGCTTTCCCCCACGACAAGCACGCTAAGGTCTGTAGGTGCCACTTGTAGTGCAACATCTAATGCGTGGTTTAGACTATCGCAGTTTCCTACGATATTATACCGGTTTTTGATGGTTTGTAATTGAGTCGTATTCATTGAAATGCCAAAATTACACAATTTAATTGGAATAACTGCAATAATGGCAGAAATTTAAGAAAAATTTAGGGAGACGGAGAGAGGTTTACCATTACTCTTTCTTCTTCTTTTTCTTGTCATCTTTTTTATGAAACCGCAAGCCAGGCTTGATGATTTTTATTTTTTGCATTTGGTCAGTATCGGTGAACGAGAACTTGGTGAATAGGTCGAGCAACTTTCCTTGCTTGAGAATGTCACCGTTGGCTATGGCTCCGTCGCTCTCTATGTTTGCCGATAAGTTCTTGACATGTATCTTCTTATAACTGCAATCATTAACGGTTGCACTCACGGTACCGATAGGCAACTTTCCTCCCTTGGCTCGTCGTATGGCTCCCGTGCGCTTTTTAGATATGTCAATCTTGAATGCCGCGCTACACGACAAGTTGCCGATGTCTTTCATGTCCATCACTTTTCCTAAGTGGAAGGCTGATGAGTTGACCTCTCCACTTACGTATTTGTCGATATCGTCAATAGCAAACTTAAAGTTCATTGAACCAGCTGCCGTGCCCAACCTTCCTTGAAACGCCTCGTGTTTTCGTATTACGGTAAAACTACCCGTATAATTGATGTCGCCCAATAAGCGCAATTGTTTCATCATCAATTTCTTCACAATGAATTGGTTGATGATTTTTTCCTTTATGTCACCTTTGGCGTGCATCTTCTTTACTTGGAATTGAATCTTGTATTGCTTCTTTACCTTGAGATTGGTAATGTTGCCATAGGCGGATATTTGCAATTTCTTGTCCTTAGTACTTACGTGTATGTTGCGGAAATGGATGGTATTATCCGTTCCACTCATTGTCGTCTGCAATTGTAGTGGTAGATGGAAATTCTTTAAACAAGGTGCGAATGTGCGCGAAATGTCTTTGAGCACTACATGTCCCTTGATTTTGCCAGTGGAGTAGGAGAATTTGCGCCCAGTCTCCTTATCGGGTAAGATGATGTTGCCGTGCCCGATGTTCAACTTCGTATTGGTTTGTTGGATGGTAATGTCGCTCAAGCTAATCGCCTTGCGGTTGGCAGCCATGTCAAACCTTACGTCGGTGAGATTGATACCCATTGTAGGGTCCTTGAAGTTGGCTTCTGTAAGCGTAGCGTTCAAACTGTCTTTCTCCATTAGATGTATAGTCCACTTCATGTTGGCTGTTACGTCAAAGTGTCCTACGTCGAAAAATCCACGATGAGGCTTTCCCGTATTCTTTCGAGTGCGGTGATAGTCGGTCTTCAGTCTCAAGCTATCGATGCTCACCAAGTGTTCTTTCCCGTCCTTTTCTACATACAACTGGTTGAAAGATACGTCTGTCAACGTATCACCTTTGTTGTAGGTTAAGTGAATATCTCTCAGTCGCACCTGTTCGATGTCCAGGTTCAACTTCTTCTTCTCCGTCGTTATGGTGTCATCCTCTGGTTTCTTGCGAAATGCTTCAATCAGGAATTGGTAGTTAGCTGGTGTATTAGCCTCTTTTCGTATGATTGCCTCCACATCATCCGTCTCTATTTCCTTTACGATAATGTTGCGGTCAGTCAGACTTTCCAATCCCAAGGTTGCCGTGAGTTTTCCTACCTGCAACATTTTCCTTTGTTGTTGGTCGTCAATGTCAAGGCCATAAAGGGCAATGTCTTGACTGAAAAGGTTCACGCTGATGCTATCTGCCTTCACGCGAGTCTCCAGTTTCTCCGACAAAAGATTCGTAGCTATGACGAGCAACTTGTTTTGCACATACTTCGTGTTAAGCAACAAGGTGCCCGCTCCCAGCAATACGATAATCGTAATGATTAAGCCGACTAATATTTTTAAAAGTGTTTTAATAATCAATTTCTTCGCTAAATTTCACAAAATTACATATTTATCTCGGAATCAAGATGCCATTAACATCAATTAACCAAAAACACAGCAACCACCAACTATTCATGCTACATTTCTAAAGAATATGTTTGGCATTCGTAAATACGCTCCCCACGCTCATAACTACACTCTCTACGTTCGTAACGATGCTTTCTACGTTTTAGGTGTTTATGTTCAATCATTCCCGTATTCATAGAGCTTGACATGTAGGATTTTATAGTCGTCTACAGAGATGCGCACATGTCTTCCTTGATGGTCTTGGTCTCCGTTCTCACGACGGATATATTGCAAGGTTCCATCTGAGTTGATGCTTACTTGGTCAACCGTACCAATTCCCATGCGCTTTCCCTTGAAGGGTGATAGAGTGCTATTGTTCTTTTGTCCGTTTCCGTTGTCAACAAATCCGTCTTCACCTAAAACATTGGTTTCTTCTTGTTTCTTTTCCGTAGTTTTTTGAAAGACAATAACGACACCACTACCAGCCACTAAATAGTCATTCTTTGCCAAACGGATAATGATAGCTCCACCTTCACGCCATGTTGAACCATCTGTAGCCCTGCTATCCCATGGCAAAGTGAAATAATGCCTGCACGTTAAGGTCATATCGCCATCTTCAATCAACGTTTCCTTGTCTTCTTGGTCAAAAAGTAATCCGCGAATGGCATTCTTTCCGCGATATTTCAATAAGATGGGTTGCAATTCATGGAGTATGGTATAGCTTCTTGCTAATTCCCGTGCCTCCTTTTCAGAACATTGGTCAACGGCAAAAGGACTGAATCCTACGCCTTCGTGTTCTCCGAAAATATAAAGTGCCCTAACTCCACTATTCTCACAACAACGAGACTCTGGGATAAATAATGGATTCTTTGCGCCCATATCGTATTGCCTTGCCCAACTTTTAAACCCCGTATCGTAAATATCAGGTGCCAATATGTCTATACTTGGTGCTGCCAATTGCCAAATATCAGCCAAATGAGCCAAAGGACCAGCCGATGGATATTCACCAGGTTTTCTGCCTCGACTATTCATGGCTGCATTCACGTAGAGAGGAATGTCGTAAATCTTCCGAGCCGATTGTGCCAATCGTTCTACATATCGTGCATAGTAATACGCCATGAATTTTTCCTCCCCGTATAAGTCTTTGCCAAATGCCTCATTCCATGAGATTGCCTTGTCTATCTTCAAAACCTTCCTTACTTCTTTTGGAATAGGAGACCGATAGGCTTTCTCTGCCTCAGGGGAATGGTCGCGCGCACTTTCCAACATTCCAATCTCGTTTTCCACTTGCACCATGATAACGGTTTGATTTGCTTGGTCTATCTCCTTGATATGTTGCATCAAGGAAGAAAACACCCGATTGTCGGCTTGGAAGACGTTCTCTGAAAAGGCAGATGCTATTTCCAATGGCTTTCCTTGTTGGGTAATGGCTCTTGGAAATCGCTTGACGTCTTCCTTGAACCACATGGGCGCATAGCATGACATGGAGTTTTTCCATGCGCCAAACCAAAGGAAGATTAATCTTAAATCACATTCACGGGCTTTCATGATAGCTGCATCAATCAACGAAAAATCCATCTTGCCCTCCACGGCTTCTATTAAGTCCCATTGTGCTGGTATAAGTACGGTATTGATGCCTATGGCTTTCATGCGAGGTAATACCTCATTGATGTCTGCAACGGAAGTAGCGGCAGAATTACTTAATTCCGCGCCAAGGATGAGCATGGGTTGATTGTCGATTTCAATTTGTGCCCGTTGACCGATATGTCGGAGCGTGATTTTCGCCGACATTCCCATCATTATAATATATATAAATGTGAATACACATATAACTCTTTTCATAAAAAGATATGATATTTAGATTCGCTATGTTAGTTGTGATGCTTTAATGTTGACAAAGATAGAAAAAAATAATGAAATAGAGAAAATGATTTTTATCTTTTTTTGTTATATTTTTGCTGATATTGCTTTTCACGTAAAGGGATTTTCTTTATCACCATTCAATTAGTTTCATTTCGTACATCAGCCATGTACCATTCGTACATGGCTGATGTACGAATGGTACATGGCAAATGTACGAAATTGAAACGGCCTATTTATATTGCCTTTTTTTATTTACACGAATGCATTAAGGTTAACTATTCTTAATTTTTCCATTCTTTTGGTCATCAAGATAACAGAGGTGCATATATTTGTATAGAGTCCTTTTCAATAAAAGACTGATATGAAACAAAACGAAGTAGACATATTACAACATATTGCCAGTAGGAATCCTGATAGATTTCGACTTATCTTTCGTGCTTTCGAAAGGCAAATCAAAATCTATGTCTGTCGTGTTATCTGTACTCGTGAAGATGCGGAGGAAGTAGTGCAAAACACGTTTATGAATGCCTTCCGACATCTTGATGATTACAAACCAGAACGTGCTTCGCTCCTGACATGGCTTATGCGTATTGCTACCAATGAGATACGAATGTATTTCCGTAAGAAACAACCATCGCTTGTCTCATTAGATGAGGAGGAAGATTGCTTGCAACTTGTCTCCGATGACGAGGCTGACCAGATTCTCATGGAAACGACAGAGAATCGGATTGCCCATTTGCAACGAGCCATCAAACTTCTATCTGCCGACGAACAATTACTATTGCAACTCTATTACACCGAACAACGGTCTTTGCGTGATATAGCCTTTATCATTGATACAAATAAGCCTTTGATTGAAAACGATACACATCGAATGGAAAACCAATTGGCGCAACGTCTTCATCGCATTCGTAAAAAACTCAGTTTGATTATCTTAAAAATGGAAAAAGATGAAAAACAATAAACCTACTACCAACATGCAATCTCAACAGAATAATCCTGAACATGACCAAGCATTGAAAGAGGCTTTGCATAGTATAGACGTGGAGGCTCAACAAACCACCTTTTCCGATGATTTTGAGAAACGATTGATGGAACAATATGGTGCAACCATGCACCATGAAGGTGAAAATAAAGTGGTGAAGATGGAAAGGAGAATCCGTATAGCTGCTGCTTGCATAGCTTTATTGGTCATCAGTGGATTGGCATACGCGGTACTATATAAAGCCATGAGCAAATCATCTACGACCACGGAAATGACAAGTACAAATGTTGTTTCTGAAATAAACGGAATGGAAACAAACACGTCACCTGTTATCCGTTTTGAGAATGTACGTCTTGATAGTATGCTTTCGGTAGTTGCAAAGGAATACCATCGGGTGCTCTATTTCAGAGATGATCAACCGAGAAACTTGCGTATCTCTACCACATGGCAGCCACAACTACCATTGTCAGTATTGGTTAACGTGATGAATGAGCTTGACGGATTTCAGCTTGTAGTAACTGATGATACGATTTTCGTAGAGAAAAAGACGAGGGAGGGTGAACAATGAACAAACATTCCTATCTCATAACACTTGTGCCACTTCGTTTGCTATTCCTGCTTGTGCTTAGTTTGATGGTCGTTTCCATGCAAGGACAAGATGAGAATGTAGTAAGTTTGGATTATAAGAAGGCACCATTGTCTAAAACTCTTGATACATTAAGGACTTATACGAAGGACTACAATATTACTTTCGTACATAATGACATAGAGCATTTGCAAGTAACACTACGTGCCATAAACCAGACGATACCCGATGCCGTGGAATTGATTTGTAAGGGACAACCCGTTAAGGTGAAAATAAAAGGCAAAGACATCATCGTGAAATATTTACCTGACCGCGACCGTACCATTGCTTTGTGGGGACACGTACGCGATTCGTTTACGAAACATGGTATATTAGGAGCAAAAATCTCCCTTATCAATGAAGATGGAGTCGTGTTGGATACTACGCGAACATGGCAACCCAACAATGACCGTGATGATGCCGTCTATCGGTTCGAGGTTCCCGTAGCACCACGAAAGTATCGTTTCCTTGCCGAACATCCTGATTACGATTCCACTTCAGTGGAGTATTCTTTGCGACATGTGGCACGTAATGATTTCTTTGATGTTCCGCATACATTCATGCAGAAGAAGACACTTCAGTTGAATGGAGGCGATTTAGGAGAAGTGGTGGTGAAAGCCACGAAGGTACAAATGGTCTATCGTGGTGATACGCTTGTCTATAATGCCGATGCATTCAACGTGCCTTAAGGTTCTATGCTTGATGCCATTATCAAACAAATGCCTGGCGTGGAACTGAAAGCCAATGGAGAGATTTACGTGCAGGGGCGTAAGGTGGACTTCTTGACACTCAATGGAGAAAACTTTTTCAAGGGAAAGAACAAGATATTGCTTGAAAACTTGCCTTACTATACGGTAAAGAACATTGAGGTGTATGAGAAACAGACGGAGAAGAGCGAATGGTTAGGGGTGCAAGAAGCACCGAAGGATTACGTGATGGATGTAGTTCTCAAACGAGAATACCGCAAAGGTTACTTGGCTAATCTGCAAGCTGGTGGTGGCACTGAGGGACGTTACGTAGGAAAGGCTTTTGGTCAACGATACACCGACCATTCAAGTCTCAATGTCTTCTTCAACGGAAACAATATCAACGAACTGGATAATCCAGATAACAAAGGAGATTGGAGTACGTCAAAGGCGCAACGTGATGGAACTTTCAATATGAAGACAGGTGGTGTCAACCTATCCATCAACGACAAAGACAAACGCTGGACGGAACAAATGAACATGGAGGTTGCAGGACTCCGTCAGCACAAGGAGGAACATACATCCACCGAACATTTCCTGTCAAAGGGTAATGAATTCTCACGCAACATCAACAACCAACACTATCGTGATTTCCAGATGGGTGGCAGCAATACCTTTACATTAAGAAAACCTTTTTGGTTTCGCAATGTCATTGGCTTTTACTATGGTCACAATACCAGTCATGGTTATCAGCGATACGGCCGATTCACAAAAAATCCTTCGTGGATAGGCGACCCACAGATCGTACTTGATTCGGCTTTCCACTATAGTCCTGAACTGATGAATGTATTGGTGAACATGCGCAACAATGATGACACTGGTAGTGAAACTAACTGGTTTGTGGAGTACAAGCCCAATCTGAGCTACAAGTTTGTATGGGGTGATGATATCGACCTGTGGGGTAGATTCCTCCACGAGAATCATCGGCAGAAAGAGAACGAACAAGTGTTGACAGAAGGCTATAGTAGTGACCGCCGCAACAAACAATTAGTATATGACAATAAGAAACTCAATTGGGAGGCAGGCGTACAATATACCGTTCATAGTCATTCCCATTGGAACTACCGTGCTGCCGTAGGGTATTATTATAAGCGGAACAAGGAAGAGAATGAGCGGTATTTGAAACCCATCCCTAACCCCCATCCCGAGCAGAGCTCGCCCTCCCGTAGCCTTCCCCTAAGGGAAGGGGATAATAAAGCTTCATTTGTAGCTGTTCCTTTTTCATTGACGAATCAGTCACCCCTCCCTTGGGGAGGGGATGGGGGTGGGCTTGACCTCCGTAATAGTTACACCTACACCTTCACCAGCAAACGTGTTACACCTATGGCGATGATTTACTATCAACGTGACAATCAAAAGAAGCATCGAAGTACTTGGTTCAGTTTTAGTGTGCCTCTACATATTGAAAAACAACAGATTGCCTATCGTTCTGACACGACATTCGCTCGTCATATAGTATTGCCTACACCAGAGATACGCATTGAATTTCCTTTATTTCACATATAACACAGAGTATTTCACGCCTACGATGCTCAACATGGTCAATACGTTCTTCGATTATGATCCGTTGAACATTCAGATGGGTAACGGTAATCTGAAAAATAGTTTTAAGCATCGGTTTGTAGTGAACTATAAGATAGGACAGAAAAGCCATAATCAATACATTCGATTTGATGGTGGAGTGAATATTCATCAAAACCAGATTGTTAGAGGACAGACTTACGATCCACGAACGGGAGTCACTTACTATCAATACGCTAACGTCAAAGGTAATTGGGATTCATGGGGACAATTAAGTTTTGGACGTATGCTTGATGCACAAAATCGATTGTGGTTTGAGACACGTACAGGATTAAGCTATACCCATTATGTGGGAATCTCGGCATTGTTAGGAGAGTCTAATGGCAAGAGTGTTGTCACGAGTTGGAGCTTCCCAATACGTACTTTACTGCGCTATAGGTTAAACAAACTCACCGTGAGCGGAAACTTTAACTATGCAAAGACATGGAATAAGTATATAGTACATTCACGTGGTTCTGAAACTCACTTCCAACCAACTACCATTCAATATGGACTATCTGGCCAGTATGAGATTCCCATCCTTCAGGGCAGTGATGGGCGAGGACTGCAAATAGCCACAGACATGGTGCTGTATGTGAAACGTGGTTATGGCGACTCTTCCATGAACACCAATGACTTTGTTTGGAACGCCTCTATCGCTAAATCGCTATGGAAAAACAAGGTTGTGGTAAAGTTGGAGGGATTCGACATTCTCAATCAACTCTCTAATATCTATAGCACAGTTGATGCACAAGGGCGTGTGGAGACATGGCGCAACATGGTTCCGTCGTTCGTGATGCTTCACCTGCAATGGCATTTCTCCCGATTGCCGAAAAAGAAGTGAACTTGTCTTGTATTACATGACGACTTGTAGAAAGTTAAGTGTCGGAACAATGGTTTTAGAAGTTAGATAAAGTTAAAGAAATCATCAATTTGAATGAAAACCTGTATGAAACAAGAGGTAGCAGCGAAGGCTCCCTCTTGTTTTTATTTGCATTTTCAGAATTATTTGGCTGAAGGTATGATATTTTACGAAAATAGTGTTATCTTTGTAGCAAATTAATGACATGGAAAAGATTCTAAGTCAGCCTAAATGATTTACAACAATATTAACAAAAAACCGAATTATAATGGAAACAACACTCGTATTACTGAAACCCAGTTGTGTACAACGTCAACTGATTGGTGAGATCGTTAATCGTTTTGAACGTCGTGGCTTACGCATTTCAGGCATGAAGATGATGCAACTTGACGACCAAATCTTGCGTGAGCATTATGCGCATTTGGCAGATCGTCCCTTCTTTCCCACATTGGCAGACTCTATGAAGGCTTCGCCTGTGGTGGCTTTGGCAATCTCTGGCATTGATGCCGTACAGGTAGTTCGCACCATGACTGGTTCTACCAATGGTCGCGAGGCTGCTCCTGGCACCATTCGCGGTGACTATTCCATGAGCAATCAGCAGAATATCGTTCATGCATCAGACTCCACTGCCAATGCAGCCATTGAATTGGCACGCTTCTTCCGTCCAGAAGAAATCTTCGACTATTCCAGTGGGGCGCAGAACTATGTTTATGGTGTAGATGAATGTAAATAATCCCAAATATATCATTAGACCGAATTTGGGGTGAATATAATGGTGAGTCGTTGTCGGACCCATTCTAATGAGGCAATGACAATAAAAAAACGGCTCCAAAAAGTGATTTCTCAACTTTTTGGAGCCGTTGCTTTGTATTGTTTTGATGAATCTATTCCACCGTAACAGATTTTGCCAAGTTGCGTGGCATATCCACGTTTAATCCCTTTTGCACGGCAATGTGGTAAGCCAATAATTGCAAAGGAATAACAGAAAGAAGTGGGGCAAATTGGGGTAACGTCTTGGGAACGGGAATGACTTCGTCGGCAATCTTCTCAATCTCCTTATCACCATCCGTGATAATGGCGATGATTTTCCCGCCACGTGCCTTGACCTCTTCCATATTTGATATGATTTTCTGGTATCCTTTGTGGTGAGTTGCAACAAATAAAACGGGCATCTTCTCATCAACGAGAGCAATAGGACCGTGTTTCATTTCTGCTGCGGGATAACCTTCAGCATGTATGTAGCTGATTTCTTTTAGTTTTAAGGCACCTTCAAGAGCAACGGGATAATTCCATCCTCTACCAAGATAGAGGAAATTGGAAGCGTAAGTAAACTCACGAGCCATCCATTCAATGCGTTCATTTTGCTTCAAGGCAATCTCGATTTTTCCAGGGATATAATCCAATTCTTGAATCATTTCCGTATAATCCTGAATGTCAAGAGAACCTATTTCAATACCCAATGCCAAGCCAAGCATGTATAAACAAGTTAATTGTCCCGTAAATGCCTTAGTAGAAGCGACTCCGATTTCTGGACCAACGTGGATGTAAATGCCTGTGTCCGTTTGTCTTGCGATACTCGAACCAACGGCATTCACGATACCAAAAATCATGGCACCCCGTTCTTTTGCCAATTCGATGGCTGCAAGGGTGTCTGCTGTTTCACCACTTTGTGAAATTGCAATGACGACATCATCGGGATAGATAACAGGATTTCTGTAACGGAACTCGCTGGCATAGTCAACTTCCACGGGAATCCTACAGAATTGCTCTATCATCTGCTTGCCAATCAATCCAGCATGCCATGATGTTCCACAAGCGACGATAATAAAACGACGAGCGCGAATCAATCGTTCTTTATGTGCTCGAATGGCGCTCAGAACCAAGTTGTTGTTGTGTGCGAGAATGCGTCCACGCATACAATCGCGTAAACATTGTGGCTGGTCGAAAATCTCCTTCAACATAAAGTGAGGAAATCCGCCCTTATCCAACATGTTGATATCAACATCTATTTCCTTAAGTTGTACATCCACATGCGTGGCGTCTAAGTCGAATATCTCTAATTCTTTTCCACGCTCAATGACAACAACTTGTTCGTCATCTACATACAATACTTTTTTTGTGTATTCGGCAATAGGTGTAGCGTCACTGGCGATGTAAAATTCTTGATTGTCTTGACCAACTCCAATCACCATCGGTGAAGCTTTTCGGGCAGCAATGATTTGATTGGGATTGCGTTGGTCTATGATAACGATAGCGTAGGCTCCAAAACATTTTTTGAGAGCCAAACGAACCGCATCCACCAAATTGCAATTGTGCTTCTGCTGCATGTATTCAATGAGTTGTACCAACACTTCCGTATCGGTTTCACTCTTGAACGTAAAGCCTTTTTCTTTCAATTGGTCACGCAAGACAGCATAATTCTCGATGATTCCATTATGCACCATCGCCAAGTTGCCTGATTGAGAAAGATGAGGGTGAGCATTGGTAACAGATGGCTCGCCATGAGTAGCCCATCTCGTGTGGGCAATACCCATTGTTCCAGAGATGTCCTTGTCTTTTGCGGCATATTCCAAATCTGCAACTTTTCCTTTTGCTTTATACACATGCAATTGTGTATCTTGATTCTCTGATGAGTTGGTGAGGAGAGCTACTCCAGAACTGTCGTAACCACGGTATTCAAGACGATGTAAACCTTTGATAAGAATGTCAAAGGCTTGTTGTTTTCCTATATAACCTACTATTCCGCACATAATATGAATGTTGTGTTTGTGTTTTGTTTATTAATCTAATCTCTTATAAATAGAATTATTACTCTTATATTCAGGAACGATTTGTTTCATCTTCTTCACCGTATCCATGTCGTTGTATTTCAAACTGATATTAATGAGTTCTTCTATATCCTTATTCACTTCATGATAATCATATTCCCTGACGTTGGCAATTCGAATTTTCTCATGGAAACTGGGCTTGGTGTTTTCTTCTGTGGACAAAACTTCTTCGTAAAGTTTTTCTCCAGGTCTTAACCCAGTGTATCTTATCTCAATATTCTTGGCTCTGCTCAATTGTATCATACGTTCGGCCAATTCAGCTATTTTTACAGGTTTACCCATGTCGAAGACAAATATTTCGCCACCATTTCCCATTGTTCCTGCTTCAAGTACTAATTTACATGCCTCTGGTATGAGCATGAAGAAACGGATGATATTCGGATCGGTCACGGTAACAGGTCCGCCTTGTTGTATTTGTTTCTTGAAAAGAGGAATGACGGAACCATTAGACCCCAATACGTTACCGAAGCGAGTAGTGACAAATTGCGTGGGATTCTTAGTTTTCTTAGATAAAAGATCTTGGTTCAATGATTGTACGTAAATCTCACAAATACGTTTGGAGCATCCCATGACATTAGTCGGGTTGACAGCCTTATCAGTGGAAATCATCACGAACTTCTTCACCTTGTATTTCACGGATAAGTCAGCCAATATCTTTGTTCCCATGATATTGTTGATAACGCTCTCGCTGGGGTTATCTTCCATCATAGGTACATGCTTGTAGGCTGCAGCATGGAATACATACTCAGGACGGAACTTATTGAAAATATCATCCATTCGTTTTTCATTCGTAATGCTTGTGACTACCGTTTCAGCCTTGACGTATGGATATAAATTTTTCATCATAAGGCGAATGTCATGTTGTGGCGTTTCAGCTTGGTCGATAAGCATCATCTCGGCAGGATGGAAAGAGGCGATTTGTCTTACCATCTCACTACCGATAGAACCAGCTGAACCAGTAACTAGGATTCGTCTGTCAGTTAACATTTCGCCCACTTTTTTCAAATCTACATTGATTTCATCTCGTGGTAGGAGGTCTTCGATAGAAACCTCTTTCAGTGACTGCCCTTTAATAGTTGTAACACCTTTGCTATTGGTTGAATTGACGTGGTCAGCATGATGAATACCCTCAGTAGCGTAAATTTTAATCTTATATTCGGTGAGAATACTTTGAAGTTGTACATCGTTACGGAATTGAGGCATTCGTTCATTAGGAACTAAAACTGCTTCGATTCGATCGTTATCTATATGTTCTGGCAATTTATCATCAACAGCGTAAACCCGTACTCCCATGAGCCTCTTTCCTCTGTAGTCTTTTTCATGAGAAATAAAACCTTTCAAGACGAATTGTGTAGGCTTTTGGTTACGAATGTATTTAGCAATACTCATTCCTCCCTCTTTTACACCATATATATATACCCAAGTGCCATTGTTAGTACTGAATTCTACGTCAAAGATGTTCTTCACCAAAACGCGGACCATCCACATGATTGCGGTAGCTATAACGTATGTTCCGACAATTTCAATGGAACGTAGGTGAGCAAATTGAGAAGCTGGTAAGTTGTTGATAAAGTAATGAAGTAGCCATACAATGAAACAAGCGGTTCCATTGGCGTAAGCAACTTTCATCAAATCAACGAATGATGAGTATCGAATAATGCCAGAATATGTATGGAATACTCTGAAGGTAATGATGCTTATCAATAAATACAATAGCATTACACAGGTAATGCTATAAAATTGCAATTGTGTTTGGGAACCTTTGTGGAATATCCAATATACAACAAATGCTGAACCATAAACAATGAGACAATCTATTAAGATGACACACCAATATGGTAAAGATGCTTTTTTAAAATACCAATTGATTAGTTTGCTAAAGTATTTCATATTTATAACTCGCTGAATGAATTATATCACATTATTCAAACGTCCCCATAACCCCCATAACGTTTCTCCTGGAAAGTATGGAAATAATTTGAAAGTTCGATATAATTTTAATATTTGACGTTCTTGGGTGTTTTTATATTGTGTTAGGTCATGCATGTTGTGTAGTGCAAAACCGTGTTCTTCCTTTTCGTTGAGTATGCTGTCTAATATAAGTTTTCCTCCCTTTTCATCTTCATTGATATAGAGATATTCTGGTTTGATTCCTAATCCTTCTCGCATGATAAACATGATAGTCCTGGCAAATTTCAGTAATCCAGTCTTTTTTAATATGAGTTGAATATCATAATTATGAGAGGGACTGTCATGAACTGATTTCAATTGATGATAAAATTTTAATACATAAAAATAATCAATTAATTGTTTTAATGATATGCCTTCATATAAATAATGACGCATGATGTGAACTAACTGAAAAATGATATTGAAATCAAGTGTTGGAGTTGTGAACGTTATACCATTGGGTAGTGAACTTGTATGGCGTATTTGTGTTTCTTGCTTATCCTTAAAATATTTCTGAATGTATTGATTAGCAAAAGGATTTGATAAAGTACTTGGGGTGTAGTGAACTTCGACAAGAGTATTTTTAAACACGGGGAACACAATATGCAAATTACCTTCTTCTTCGTCAGGAAACATTTTTTGTATATAGGTGGTGATAACTTTTCTCTCACCTTTTAACCATATATCAATATCCCCAGGTATTCTTAAATAAGGATCTGGATACATCAAAGCATTCCCTTGTCCTTTCAAGATGCAATTCTCAAATCCTTCTTTTCGGAAAGTATCAGAAACAAATGCAGTCTTTTTGAATAAGTCTTCATTGCATTTTCTAATATCATTCACTTCTCCCCACCATTCCATCACCTCATCATCGGTAGGTTTGTTGATAGGAATAGCAGATTGGAATAACAATTCAATACCACGCCAATAGACACCAATCACCCCTTGTCTTGCTGCAAAATTTAATAAATCTATCCAATCGATATGACCATTGGATAGATTTATCAACCTTTCTGTTACTTTAGGTTCGTCTTGCAGACAAACCTTGAGTAATTCTAAATATGTTTGTGTCTTGATAGACATTCTACGTGATTATTCTATCAAACTCTTGATGCTTTCAATGATATAATTCACTTGTTCGTCTGTCACACAAGGACCACTTGGTAAACATAATCCTACTTTAAACAAACTTTCACTTACACCATTGATATATGCGGGAGCATTTTTATAAACAGGTTGCTTATGCATGGGTTTCCACAATGGACGGCTCTCAATTCCCAAAGCGTCAAGTCCTAAACGCATGGCTTCCACATTTCTGTTGGGCTCACAATCCGTATGGACGTTGTCGCTTGCGTGTACAACTCCAGCTGCTCCTCCAACTGCTCCTTTGATTGTTTGCGTATAGGCATTTTCTTCACCTTTCACATGTAAGTTTTCATCAAGGGTGATGGTTGACAGCCAGAAGTTGGATTCCATTCCCTCCAATTCATCGTGGAAATCAATACCCTGAACATCAGCAAATGCCTGTTTGTACATTTTTGCAATGTGACGATGATGCGCAATATGATCATGAACGATAGTCATTTGTCCTCTACCAATTCCGGCACAGACATTAGACAAGCGATAGTTGTAACCAATTTCCTCATGCTGATAATAGGGATAAGATTCACGAGCCTGTGTTGCAAAGAACATGACCCTACGCCATTTTTCTTCATTTGGACAAATCAAAGCACCACCACCTGATGTCGTAATCATTTTGTTTCCATTAAAGGACAATACGCCATATTCGCCAAATGTTCCACATACTTGTCCCTTGTACTTGGACCCCATTCCTTCTGCTGCGTCTTCTACTACTGGTATCTTATACTTATTGGCAATAGTCATGATTTCATCGATTTTGGCTGGCATTCCATACAAATATACAGGAACGATTGCAGCTGGCTTCTTACCTGTTTTTTCAATTCTGTCTTTGATGGCTTTCTCTAAAAGTATAGGATCCATGTTCCATGTTTCTGGTTCAGAATCAACCAAGATTGGTTTTGCACCTAAGTATGTGATTGGGTGGGTAGATGCACAGAAAGTAAAACTCTGCACAATTACTTCATCACCTGCCTTTACCCCAACTGCAATAAGTCCTAAATGAACTGCCGCTGTTCCCGATGACAGTGCAACAACTCGCTTGTTAATGTTCCCCTCGCCCTTTGGAGAGGGGTTAGTGGTGAGGCTTACAAATACTTCCAAGTCCTTTTCAAAACCGTTTACATTAGGACCAAGTGGCACCACCCAGTTAGTATCAAATGCCTCTTGTATATACTTTTGCTCAAGTCCTTTTTCGCTCATGTGAGCGAGACATAAATAAATTCTGTTCATGTGATATTAATAAATAAGTGGATTCAATTCATTTTTGAGATAATACTCTTGTATCTTTTTATAGTATTGAAAATATCTCCATTTTCATCAATTACACTTATACCGCCGTTTTTGATGGCTGTATGATATTGAGTAGCCTTTTTGAACTTCCTATTTTGATCCATTAGATATGGAACGGGTAAAAAACCCTCATTGAATACTTTGTAGAATCCCTCTGGAGTATAAAGATTTGGTATGTTCCGCTCTAACAATTCTATTGCGCTTTGTGCTTCTGAGTATAGGACATCAGTTCTTTCCATTACATCTCTATCGTACTTCATGTTGGGAACTTTACCCATTGCACGAGCAATGCGATATTCCTTTAGTGCATTAAGGGTAATTTGAATACTCTCTTTAATTATGGGAGGTGTGGCTAAACGTACGGCTTCACAATAATTTACGACATGAATAATTTCAGGACTGTCATAGTTTTCTGGCTCAATGTCATCCATAAGGCATGTGACTGCTGCCAATTGTACCTTAGCATATTCTAAATCTGGTGCAAAGTAATCTAGTCCTGCTCGTGACTGAAGACTAACTTTAAAATTTTTATCTTCCAATCCTCGAACAAGTTTTAGCAAAGTTCTTCCTTTTGCTAAATCTTGAACTCCCCAAGTGTATTTTGGAGTATTCAACATGTTCTGCAAAATCAAATGTTTTACCCCCAGTTTTTTACAAGCTTTTGCAGCAAGATAGCCCGAGATAATATAGGAAATATCATCAGAACCACGGAATGCAAAATGATGTGGTACATTTGGTTCGACAGGTTTTCCTGTAGTGACTATATAACGTATGGCGTCAAAGTGTTCTCTTAAATTTTCAAGCAAAGAATTATGTCCGCGTCCATCTAATTCATCAAACCACCAAAAAGATAACGCGTGCCATGAGATATTTAAGGCTTTTTCGTGTATTCTAGCCAATGTTGGTACGTCCTTTGTCCCAGAATAAGTCCTGACTAACATAGGTTTTGCGTTTTCCTTAATGATGCGATATTCCATTTCTGAATTGACTGGCACACCACCGCCGTTGGGTAATCCGTCCCAATTTTCACCGAAGTGAGCTTGTGTTAACTGTGAACTACCAATTGAGAGAACATCCAATAATTGGCTTTGTGCTAATGTCCGACACCATGAGTTGTATTCCTTTAGAGCTTCTAATCTATTTGGATTATATGGTCCTGAATGTGTGCGTATTATAGGTAGTGTATGCTTTTTTATTGCGTATTCTAAACGTGCTACAAACGAGTCATTATCTTTTCCACATTCAGGATAGCCCAAATGATCAAGTGGAAGTTCTAATTTATATCGTTCAGATGCAATTAATTGCTTTGCAAAATCCCAACGCATGTTGTCGTAGGGATTGTCATTTATCAATGATGGTGGAAGAATGTTTTCTGGAACTTTGTACTTTCGGAGTGATTCCACGGGTGTTTCGTTTCCTTTAAAAATAAGTACCTCTTTGTTGGTCTTGGCACTTATCATTTCACAAGTGTCAGGAAGCCCGGCAAACGATATTTCTTTTAAAGGTCCTCCATCTTCTCTCATCATTCTATCGCCCTTTAAATGTTCATAGAGTGACATGAAATAGTCACAACCTTCCTTTGGATCAAGGCGATAACTAAACCCCAATCTGTTAATGTGATTGTCTAAAATCCATTTTTTAACAAGACTGTAGTTGTTTAGTTTATGAATGTTTTCCACGGCTTCTGCCACATCATCCTCTGCAATCAATGTTTTATATCCACAATCGCGTAGAAGATTGGATATGGTGAAAATGCCCATAGTGTGAACATCCACTAAAGGTTTTATGAATCCGAAAATGTCGTTCTGAAATATATTAGTTTCCATTTGTGACGAAATGTAAAATTTCCTCCTTATTCATACCCTCTAATCCTAAATTTTTCAGGGTTCTTCCATGAACGTGCAAGTCCATGTTGAGGAGTGCCTCACAAATATTTACCATTGACTCCAACAACGGAGTTTGCACCCCAGCAGCTTTGCCTAATTGCATAATAGGTAATACACCAGTAGGAATGTCTTCTGTCAACTGACGAGTGAAAATTGTTGATGGAGACTTGATGTCGTGATATGCTGGATTATTTCTCATTCGTTCGCACAATGTTTCTCCCACTGTGTCTTTATAGGCAAACTTAATCCAGTCACGGACACTTAATAAATCCACCCCGTATGTCTTGCCAACGGCCAAACGTTCAGCATCAAATTTCTCTATAAATTCCGACACTTGCTCCGTCATGTCACGATAAAACCAGAAGACGTCATTTCTCTCTATCGTAGCAGCATTAAAAAGCAACACGCAAGGATGGAACATGGCTCCAATATTCTCCAGACTTGTCCTTAGGATATTGTCAGCCTTCATGAAGCAAGGAAATATCGGATTCAACTTTGATAGTATATAATCAGTGTCATAAGCTGGTATTCCAGCTAAGAGAACTTCGTCCTTAATGCCAATCACATTCACATGTCCGTTCTCAATGACGCGACAGGCATACACTAGCGTTTGTGCCTCACCTAAATAGATTCTCGCTTGACATCCGGCATTTCTTAAAGCCTGCTTAAACACCAAAGCTCCACAAGTGCGGCCAGGATTCAATACTACAACCTGACCATCTTCCAAATATGGCGCTATTGAAGTCGCAACTGCCCGATGGGCATTAGCTACAGTTGTCACCATGATAATCTCGGCATCACGGATAGTTTCTGCTATACTGGTTGCAATACAACAGATTTTTCCAAAACCTTTCAAACGGCCTTCCAGTTGGATACCCCCCAATTTCTTTAAGGTTTCCATCTTCGGTACGTCAATGTCATAAAGGCTCACCTTATAACCCATGATGGCAAGATGCCCAGCCATTGTTTGGCCACCATTACCTGCTCCAATAATTGCTATTTTCATGTAATACTAAAGATATTAGATTTCAAAAAAATCGTGTCGCATAATGTCTTCACCAGAAAAATTTAAGACACCTAACAGGCGATTTGCCTTCATAAGTTTCTTTTTCGTTTCTTCTTCACTATTTCCAACAACAAGAAAGCCAGCCACACGATCACTGCTAGTATTCGATTTTTCAATTATTGAGCCTGGCATTTTATATGTAAAATAGCTATGAATAAGCTTGTCGTTCTTTAACTCCTCAAAATTCTTTAAATGGGCAAAAGTTCCAGGTTTGCAATAAACATAATTCATAAGTGCATTGGACCACTGTTTCTTTGGTTCCACATGTGGCTTTCCACCCATTACCATTTCCACATAGATTTTCATAATGTCAATGCCTGAAAGTACATTTATTAGATGGTATTTTGAACCTCCTCCCATTCTCGCACTAAACTCAATTACATTGTATTCTCCATCACCAACAATCATCTGTACCAATAGTGGAGTGTTCTTTAATCCGAAAACATCTACTATCTGTTGGACGATTTCTCTTACGTGTTTTTCTGAATAATTAATTTTTGGTGGAAACTCACTTTGAAGAATGGTAAAAGAATCTTTGTTCTCCTCTATCTTGTTTGAAGTAGTTATGGAAAGCAATTTGGCTAAGCCATTTTCCACATAAACATCAACAGAAAGTTCTGTTCCTTCTTTGTACTCTTCAATAATGGCTTTTTTTGAAATCGAATAATCAAATGCTTCTTGAAGGAATGTTTTCAATTCTTTATTATTCATTACCTTTTTAACACCTTTTGAACCATTGCTATCAACAGGTTTTACAATAAGAGGAAAATTTAAGTTACCGATATTGATGTCTTTTTGGTTTTCATTGACAAACAGATATTTGGCTGTAGGTATATCATTATCTACCATCTTCTGTTTCATATAGATTTTGTTGGTTAAGTACCGAACATCTTCTTCTGATAAATAACAAGGTAATCCCATTTTTGTCGATACGTAAGCCATTGTTGACAATGGTTGGTCACCGCAAGCAGTTAAAATATAGTCAATTTTTTCTTCTTTTGCTGCTTTTAAAACTGCTTGTTGATCCATTGTACTAATTTGTAAGAAGCGGTCTGCGTATGGCAATGCCTTAACGTTTTTAGCCATGTCCAACAAAATAAGTTCTACTTCGCCATTGAAATAGCGTTTCAATTCTTTCATCAAAGCGGCTTGGTCATTACCACCAGCCAGAATCATAATTTTCGTTCCCGTAATATTTGAATTTAATAATTAAATAATAAAGACTTTCTTTAGTTATGACCATTGAATCCTTCTGAGTTTACACTTGTACCTCCATATTCAATGTCTGATCTGTTCAGTACTTTGACAAAAGTCATCCATAAAATTTTGACATCTAAGTACAGTGAAATATGGTCAACGTACCAAACGTCCAGCTCAAATTTCTTTGTCCATGTTATATTGTTTCGTCCATTTACTTGTGCCCAACCAGTTATGCCAGGTCTTACATCATGTCTTCTTATTTGCTCTTTATTATAGAGCTTTAAATATCTGGGCATAAGTGGACGTGGACCGATAATAGCCATGTCGCCCTTCAAAACGTTGAACAATTGAGGTAATTCATCAAGTGATGTCTTACGAATGAATTTACCAATTTTGGTTATTCGTTTATCGTTAGGAAGTAAATTACCTTCTGCATCTCTATCGTCGTTCATAGATTTGAATTTGATAATTTTGAATAATTTATTATTCAATCCTGGTCGTTCTTGCAGAAAAAAGACACCAGCTCCTTTATTGGCGAAATGCAACCAAATGGTTACAATCAATAGGATAGGAGATAGGCAAATAAGAGCTATAAATGCAATCCAAAAATCGAAGAATCGTTTAAAGAAATGTTTGTACATTCTATTCTATTTCTCTTTGTGAGTTTTACATGTTGTCTTTTATTCGTGAAAAATCATGCAAATTTACGAATTTATTTCTCACGAGCCAAGTAAAAGATGCTTTTGTTTATTTGTTTTTGTTGTAAACCAGAAATGTTTTAAGATATTTGCCGAATGCTGACAATTTTTATATGGTAATGGTAGCGTCCTTTTTGTTATAGAAAAACTTTATCTGTTTTTTCCCATTGGATTTGATGAATCGCTTGGTCTATATTTATCATCTTTGTTTGGGAGATCAATTCTGACATTTTCTCAAAGGCATTATTTCTGCCTAAGTTGGACTTTACGAATCGTTTGTATCTATTGAAAATGGTGCCTTTCTCTTTGAAATATGTTTCATAGTCTTTGCGACTCATTACTTTTTTATTGCCCGGTAGCAAATCTCCTATATGGAAATACGTCATGACGTAATCACTATTTTTGATAGTCTTTGAGACATACCAAAGAGGATACAATCTAAAATATCCTCCTCCTGAATATGCAATTTCTTTGCCAAATAATTTTGTCATGCAAATAGGAAATTCCTTGATTTCTATACCTTGGTAAGATACCAAAACTGGTCTGTTGTGTCCAAACGAGGGAAAACCTCCAAAATCTCTGGCGGCGGGGAAAATGGAAGCGTCATACTCAATACCGTATTTGTGGAAGATTTCAAAAGCCCATTTGTTGCTTTCGCCAATAGAAAAAGCAGGGGCACGATATCCTTTTATTTTATTCCCCAACAATTGTTCCAGGGAATCAATGGCAATATGAGTATCTTCATCTACTTCTTTGTATGACATTTTGTTAAGCCAAACATGTTTATCAGAATGACATGCAATCTCATGGCCCTTTCCTGCAATCTTCTTAATAATATCAGGATAATCCGATGCCATTTTTCCTAAACAGAAGAATGTGGCATTTAATCCCCTCTCGTCCAAAATATCAAGAATTTGAGCAAGATATCTGTCAAAGATTTCAAATTTCTCTTTTCTGGCACCATGAAATGCTTTTTCTATGTACCATTCCTCTATGTCGAATGTAAGGATGTTCATAAATCTCAATATATGACTAAAATGGATATTTTTGTATTATCTTACTAAGTGGAAATAGTTTTATCACTAACCACACTATCAACATAGTCGGGATGAAAGATATAAAAGAAAAGAAAATACTACTACCCACATCATTAACGGTAATATCTATCAACATCGCAACACCTATCATGCATACTCCTTTTATTGGGATGTGGAGGCACATAATATCGAGGCTATTTATACCTGCCCATTTAAGATAATTTTTGGGAGCAGAAAAAATACCGTTACTAACGTCAACAGCACCAATAAGAAGCGATAAACATATTATCCAGCTACAACCGAGGAATGCTCTTGTTATAAATACCCATCCTTGACACTGATAGGAACTTGAGCCCATGCTACATTCGCCATAATTCATGGCACTCCAAAAGAGGGGTATAGTTAACAATGTGAAGATAATAAAACATATCCCCAAATGATCTTTGGCAGTGGATGTCAACCTACTATGTCCAACCTCTTTAGCAAGTACATTACCAATGCCGTAGAATGGAAGTGCTATCAGGGCAGCATCAGCATTCCATGGTGGCGAGAACCACCAACTCTCTCCATATGTCCTTCCAAGGAAGAAACTTAGAAATGAACAACCGAAACATCCCAATAGACACCACCATTTTCCTAATTTGCAGAGGTGAAAATACAAAATCTCGACTAAAAATAAACACGGAACGAACCACAAAGCGGAATTATGTACCATAAAGGCACCGCTACCTTGCGAAATGACGGTTTGCAGCAACGGCATCATGTAGCTGTCAACCTCCTCATGCCGTATGTATTTGAATATTGCCCAAAACGCCCATGTCACTATGGAATAAATAACGTAAGGGATCAGCAATCTTTTTGTTCGTTTAGAAACAAATTTTTCAAACGACGGATACTTATCCCTTTGGAATAACATTCCAGATAAAAAGAAAAACAAAGGCATGTGGAAAGCATAAATGACTCTATGTGTCCATCCTACAATCATGATATGAGCCCATACCACCATTAATATTCCAATACCTTTTGCGATGTCAATATAGTCGAAACGTTCTCTTGTCATATAGATTTTGCTTTCTTAAATGATGGGTCGAATAATTTTTTGATGTTATGATAAGTGCCACTAAAGAAAGGTTTCAAATCTCTCCATCCGTCCATATCCTGATAAAATACGTTCTTCCCGAAAAAACGGAACCAAGACGGTTCTGAGGTAAACCTTCTTGGTGATTTCAAAAACCAAAGCACATCAAAACCCAAATGACGCAACGCGACACCTGTTTTATATTCATAGCTTTTTGATTCATGACCTAAAGCCTCGTCAACTATTATTTGTCCCCAATCTATGCCTGCATGAATTGCTGTTCCAAGACAAGCAGGAAGTCGTGGGTTAATTTCCATGATAAGCAGTTCTCTTGTATCAGGATCTTCTATTAAGTCGAAATCGGCAAACCCTTCCCAATGTAAATCCCGTAATATCTGTAGGCAGATTTCCGTTGCTTTCTCTTCAATGATACTAACGGAGCAGCAACTTGATCCCGCTTTTATTGGGTACCATCTTACTTTTTCCATTGCAGAATGTGCTATTAATTGACCATCTGAATTCACGAACAATTGAATTTTAACCTGCCTTCCTCCTTCACGAATAAATCGCTGGAGATGGTAATCGCCATACTGAAGATGAAGTTTGGGATATTTTTCTAGTAATTCCTGATGGCTATTCACAACAACCATGCCTCGCCCCCCAGTTGTGTAGTTTGGCTTTAACATAGCTGGATAACAAAACGTTTTCAATTCCTTGACAGATAGATCATTCAACTCAGTGAGATCTATTGTCTGCGGGTGTGGATAATTATTCTTCTGACAAAGTGCCATTAGTTTGTTTTTGTCATAGCCGTTTATAAAAATTGTGTGGTTTGGTGTTGTAAATTTGGTAATCTTGTTCAATCTTGCTTTATTTCTACTGATGAACTCTGCTGATCTATCCCCTGTCGGAATCAGTACGTCTATTTCTTCCTTGATAATTATCTTCTCCACTATTTCAAGATATTCATCACTTTTTGGTGAAACATGGCAAACAAAATGTTTGTTGACATACCGTGACGTATCAGCATAATTGGCTTCCTCAAAAATCATGTAAATTGTGTAGCCTGCTTTTGCAAGTCCTTTGACAATGGCCAAAGCTTGTGTGCCAGAACCCAATAGGAGAATCCTTTCCATGAATTTATTTGGAGTTATTTTGTTCTATCAACAGATTTCTATGTTCAGCCAATCTCCTGAATAATTCTTTCTGTTCATATTTCTCTTCTACTACTTTTCTGGCGTTAATACCCATTTCTATTGCTTTTTCAGGATGCTCTATAAAATAGTTCATTGCTTCTACAACATCTTCAGTATGATATGTACGAACAGAATATCCTGTCTTTCCGTGTTCAATTGTATCACGCTGTCCTAATGCATCTGAAACAATGCCAGGTACCCCCATGGCAGCAGCTTCAATGACTACTAAACCAAATCCCTCTCGATAGCTGAGGGAAGTAAAAACGTCAAGTGCGGAATAATATTTTGGTACATTAGTTGTATACCCCGTAAACTTGACAGAAGGAGATGACTTTGCCCATGCAAATAGTTTAGGATTAATAGTTTCCGCATGGTCATTTCTTCCAATAATCAAAAGATATGTATCTGTCTTGCGATTTTTATCTTCAACTACCGTCTTAAATGCTGCAAAGAGTTCATTCAAGCCTTTATCTCTTGTTATTCTACCACAATAACCAAATACTCTGGCATCTTTACTAATCCCAAGTTCTTTTCTAACTTCCTCTCGCCATGTGGGTTTGTTAATCATGATATATCGGTCAAGGTTTACGCCACAAGCACTACCGTTCCAAATAACAGAAGCTTTTTCTGGTTTATAAATGCCATGCTTTATTGCTGTTTCATACATGGAAAAACTCTCCGATTCTACAACTGTAGAAAGAGAAACTACTAATATTTCGTCCCATTTTAATAATGCTCGTTTTAGTCCTTTTAAGGCAATGAACATCATTCCCCATTGACAATAAAGTCTTATTTTGATGCCAGCCATCCATGCGGCTATAGAGGCGTATGTGCCAGCATTCCTAGTGGAATATTGAACTATATCAAACTTTTCTCGTTTAAAAATGCGATACATCTGCCAAATGACTTTTATCTCAAAGGCCATTCCACGCTTCATCTTCAGTGGAATAAGATGGATATGTTCGTTGGTATATTCATGCAAACGCTCATCATCGTTAGCTATCCATGTAACATCGTAGTTTTCATGTTCCACCAAATATTTAGAGAAATCTACTAAAAAAGCCCTAATAGTTCCTCCCATGGTAGTACAAAAGCAAATCTTTTTTCTTGTCATGATTTCAATTTATATAGGTAGTAAAACAACCAATTGGGCATGATACCTTTAATCAATGGTATAATGCAATAAAAATTGTAGTAAAACGGTAGTCCCAACATCTTTACTGCAAGGTGTTTTACGTATGCTTCGTTTTTTCGAACTTTGAAAGTTCGTCTCCTTGTTGCATTTCTATCATCTCGCATCATATATAATGGTTCTTCAAGTGTGTAGCCACGAAATCCTTTTACATACATCTTTATCCATAAATGATAATCCTCTTCGCGTAGCAATTTCTCTGCAACTGTATATCCACCTACGGCTTTGTAGGCTTTAGTCCTCACCATACAAGGTGCATGGCAAAAAGGGGAAGACTTGGGAAAGTCTGTTAACTTTGGCTCTCTTCCACCTTTTCCTATTTTGAAAATACCTTTCTCGTCAAAATATTTCATAGGAGTCGTAACTATGTCGTATTCTGGATGTTCATCAAGAAAGTTGATTTCTTTTTCAAAACGTGTAGGTAAAGAAATATCATCACCATCCATACGAGCACAAAATTCTGTATCAGCATATTCCAAACAATGATTGAGCGTATAGTTCAATCCCATGTTCTTTTCGTTCTTAATAAGAACTATATTGTCATGCTTATCAGCATAAGATTTTGCTACAGTGTATGTTCCATCTGTTGATCCGTCATCACATAGTATAATTTTGAAGTCATGGTATGTTTGGGCAAAAAGCGAATCTAGTGCTTCACCTAATGTTTTAGCACAATTATATATGCCCATAAGAACAGAAATTCGATTCATATTTGGTAATAAATTATATTCATAAACAAAGTGAACCCAAGATGTCCTAAAACTGCATATCTAAGATATTGGTCTTGTCGAATACTCCATCTATTGTTTAAGAATGGATAAAGAAGTACAAAGGGTATCATAAGCCAACTCAAATAGGCAATGCGGTTAATAAAAGAACCGTATGTACATAATAAAAACACACAATTGGTTAGAGTGTAAACGCACCAAAGAAAATTATATTTTTCAGATTTGATTTTTTTAACGCTTATTAAATAATATCCTATTAAAATAGGTACTGCACTATAAAATATGAAATCAGGTCGGAATCCAGAAACATTTCTGACCATATCTTCTGTTTCTTCCTCTAAATAACCAGCTCCATGTTCATCAGTAAAGCCTGCGAAAAATGTCATGAAAAATGTAATATGTAATGCTGCCAACAAAAGACAGAAAAACCAACAGAATAAATAGACCTTAGGATTTTTATAGAAATAAGCAATTACAAATGCAACGATAGGTGCTAACATTGAATGATGAAAGCCCAAAGACAACCATAAGAACAAGATAGTTATAATTTTATTGTCTTTGTAGTAAGCTAATGCTACCAGGAAAAGTGACGCTGCAGCTCCTGCCTTCATACCATTCGTGCCAAATGAAAAAGTGGAAAAGGCCCCTAAATAAACAACAAAAGCTAAGAGAGAATCTTTTGGAAATAATTTCAAACAAGCACATAACATGAACATGAAATAAATTGTAGACATTAAGAAAAAAAATACGCCACTTTCATATTTTTGTGAACCCATCCATGCAAATAAATTATCGAAAATGAAATTGTCAGCATGCCTGTCAAAGACAAATCTAGCACCGTAATAAGTGAAATAATATGAATAATCGTACATATTCATGTCTACAAAATATCTCTCATCAACAGGACGTAGACCAATAAATAAAGTAAAAAAAAGTGCTAGCAAAATAGCATAATTTTTTTTAGAAAAATCATGTTTGATGATAAATCTATATTTCCATTTCGCATAATCTTTCATTACACTGAATGTAATTAGTGTAACTAATAAGAGATAAAATGGGTGATATAAGCTAGGATGCATTAAGTTCTATTTCTTTAAATATTCTTTAATGTAATGAAAAGTTAATCCAAATAGCCTATGTGAAAGTCTACTTATCTTTATTCTAAAAATATTCGCGTCACTCCATGTCTTACTATACCAATGAATAGACCGAGTATTATCTGTGATATTTAGTTTTCCCGTGAAATCATCTAATGGATTAAAATAGTCTTGAGGATATATCCAAATACCTTCTATGTGTTGAATATCATTGCTTGCTTGTAGACCAAGTACTTTTAACAATTCTGTATTGTAATAAACAATAGTTTTTTGATTGTATGTTCCATCCTGATTGAAAAAATGGAGTTTGGCATAATAATTTAATATTTGTTTGTAAAATGACATGTTCGCCTCTGCACCAAGACACAATCCAGGAGCTACCATCGGAACTTTTCCTTTTCTGCTTGGAATTTCCACTCCCATAAATGGTCCTTTTGTGATGATATCATCCAAAGGTTTTATGATTTCAACGTCTGTGTCAAAGTATATTCCTCCGTATTTATATAGAATCCAATAACGTGCATAATCACTAACAAAAGCATATTTTTTTGCTTTATATGCTTCCTTAGTATATGTAATGCAGTTTACATCAAAATTATCCTCATTCCATTCCTTGATTTCATAATTAGGAAGAAACTTTTTCCATGAAGATATACATTTCCGAACTTTTTTGGGAAGAGGGTTCTTGCCAAACCAACAATAGTGGATAATATTTGGGATCATATCAATTGATATAATTTTTCAATTTCCATAACATTTCCATAGTCATGGATTTGGAGATACTTTTTGATTTTTTCCCGAAGACTTATGTTTGCAATAAATTCTACAATACCACGAGCGCAGCCATCGTTGTCCAATGGAACAATTAGTCCATCTTTACCATCTTTAATTTGACATTTGGCTGTAGGGTAATCTGTCACCACAACGGGTTTATATAGCATTTGTGCTTCACGCACCGATACAGATTTCCCTTCATAGAGAGAAGGCTGTACATATATGTCGCAGGCATTTATATATGGATATGGGTTCGAACGTTTACCAAGAATGAAAACGTAGTCTTCCATTTTAGATTCTTGAATTTTTCGGCGAATAAGTTGTTCTTCGCCACCATAACCAATGATAAACCAGCGGACGTTTAACTTTGAATTATGAACTTTGATTATTGAGTTTATTCGATGGCAGATGTCGGGGATATTTGAAAAGTTTTTTTGACGAGAAAACCTACCTATACTTAAAAGAACAATAGATTCTTTTTCTTTTGATGCCAATTCCAAATGAGCATCAAATTCTTCTGCTCGATTGCGTACAAAATCAGGAGATAGAATATTCTCCATTTCTATAATTTTTTTCTTTAAAGTGGGGAATACATGAAGGAATGACCTTGTAACATCAGGGGATATTGATATGATGTTGTCATATGTGTTCCAAATGGGAAGTTCTTCGTCTACGTTTATGTTAATCTTTGAGTAGTCCGTGTGAATCCAACATATTTTTTTCTTTGCCAGAACTTTATCTAAAACAAAATTGTGTGGGGTTAGAAAACTAATAGCCAGATCATATTCTCCAAATTGGTATAGTGAAGGTAAATAGGGGGAAACGCATTTAGCAATATACAGTAGTCCTGCAGCACTTTCTTGTTTTTTTGTTTTCTTAAGAAATTTATGATGTAACCATTTTGCCTTTATACGTCCATACAGTATTCTCCAAAACCCATTAATGAGGGTGCTTTTCATCGGGCATTCTATTTGTGTATATTCCACGATTTCCGGTAGTAAATTTACTTCTTTTGGAATATAATTTAATAATTCTCCTCGATGTGAATGAATAAATAAATCTATGTCATAATGGGAGTAGTCTATAGCCTGCAATAAACCAATCAGACTTATTTCTGCTCCACCGAGTTCCATGTAGTGTATAGAAATGAAAATTTTTTTTTTCTCCATGTTCATGGTTAATGATTACTTACTTCGATAGGTAGGGTAATCCATTTTCCAAATATGGTATCCCATTCGCTGGGCTCGAATCTTGTCCATCCACCATGATGAAAGAATGTCATCTCTCCGAAATAGATATTTCCGTCTACCTCGTAAAAATCAACCCTTACTTGAGGTAATCCTTTAGACAAAATTGCGGCAAGATGTTTCATGTCATTAAAACGTAGTGGCTTCTCAGGTAGAATACGAGCATTTTCATGTCCTTGTTTGAAAGGTAAATGATTGAAATCCACATCAAAGAAATCAAATTTGACATCCACGCCTTCTTTTTGCCTTTCTGTTGCAATAAAAAGAGCTTTAACTTCACCATTAAAACAGAAGAACTTGTAGTCACGTAATTCCTTAGTCTTTGTATCCTCCATATATTTTTCTGCAATGATTCTTGGCTTGATATCCTTGTAAGGCCATTCAAATCCCATATAATAGAAATTTCTTCTCATGCTTTTTCGAAGGATTTTCTTTGCTTTTTTGATGTTAAGTTTTGATTTGTCTTTACATATCACCAGTCCTCCACTGTCATGAGTGCATTTTAAGACAAATTGATTAGGAAGACTGTTGAAGTCAATGTCTTCAACTTTGTCCCACACCTCTAATGTCGGAATAATATATTGAGAACCTATTTTATTAGCTATATATTTTTTTACTTCATATTTATCAACAAGTTTAGTATAGAGTGGATTGTGATCATATAGTTTCATCCATTGGAGTTTCTCACTAAATGTTTGGGGATTTTTTAAATTTAATTTGTAGCCAATCCGATTGTAAAACATGCGAGGTACGTATTTTTCTGGATTGACAAAATGCCGCTTATAATATTCCTTCCATTCAAGGATGTCTAAAATCTTTTTCTTTAATTTATTATTCATTTCCTATTTCTTTCAAAAACCGTTTGTTTTGTGCGATTAATTTTACCTTAATTCTTATCCTCGAAATAATGATTGTGACAAGTTTGGGAAAGTCATTCCATCTTATCATTTTCTTGTTTCTCAATTTGAAAAGTAAAAGTCTGATTTCTAAATTATTTCGTAAGTGTTGACTTTCAACGAGATGCTTTTCTTCATTTCCTTTAAGAATCTTCTTTACCCATGATTCCATCTCCTTGGTTGTAACAGATGTGTCAACACCACATGATAGTAATTTATGGTATCTGTATTCCCTGTCGGTTGGTATGATCCCCAATCTTGCCAGTCTCCTTTTTCGAATGATATCTGCTGCTTTGTTTTGTTCGTCCCTCTTTTGTGATGTAATTTGAGCTGCATGTACTCTATAGTACAACAAAACATCACTCAAAACCGCTAATTTCCCATATATGCTGGCACGTTCCCAAAGATCATAATCTTGTGCTTTTAATACATTCTCATCGTATGACAAATTGTTTTTTTCAAGAAAACACTTGCGTATCATTACTGAAGGGTGGCAAAGAGTGCTTGAGAAAAACAACAAACATTTTGCTTCTTGGTCAGATAACCCAAAAGCGGGACTCATAAAAATGTGTTCATTACCAAACGACACAACTCCTGTTCCCACAATGGCTATATCTTGATGAATATTTAGAAAATCAACTTGTTTTTCTAAGCGGTCAGGTGTAGCAATATCATCTGCATCCATTCGGGCAATAAATTCCCCTTTAGCCAATTGAAGTCCAATGTTGAGCGATTTAGTCAACCCTTGGTTGATATCATTGTGAACAATTTTAACATTTGGCCTATTATCGCACAGTTCTTTTAAAACCAATTTACAAGATTCATTGGAAGCATCATCAATTACTATCAATTCGACATTCTGATAGGATTGTCTAAAAAGACTTTCAAAAGCCGACTTTAGATGTTCCTTTTTTTCGTTGTGAACACCCATTACAACAGAGACTAATCCTCTTTCCATATAATTCCTTTTGCCTTGTATGTACCAAGTATGCTTTTTTTGTATAGAGAATGGCAATTTGCCATCATAATTCCCATTAATCGCTTTTTTATAGTAATATACTTATTTCGATACAACATTTTTTTAGAAGAAGCTAAGTTGTCAGAGACTATATTGTACAATTGCTCAGCCTCTTCTGACTTTATCTTGCGTAGTGTAAGTAGTGCGCTATTTCCTAAAACAATATTTGAGTATAAGTATTGATATTCTGCTTCCATCTTTAATGACGGGATTTTCGACATTTCTGATAGAATCAGCCTTGTGTGTTTTATCCAATCCAAAAAACGCAGACCTTTTGGAGAAGATGTATTACTTCCTTCCCGTCGAATATAGTGATAGAATGGTTGATTGATAAAACTTATCTTTTTTTCTGATTTAAATATCCAGTAATTAAGCATGTAGTCTTCATTGACTTCATTCTCAGGAAAAGAAATTTCTTTAAAGAGAGATTTCAAATATAAATTGGTACATGCGCTATGCCAGTGACCCAATAAAAAGTGATGCAATAATTCTTCATTATCATAACAACGCGTTTCCAATGAATTGTCGTTGTAAAGAATGTCTCTTTTATTCTTAAAATAGGTAGCAAGTCCACAAATAGCAATATTCACGTTGTCGTTTTTAATAAGTGAATATAACGTTGTATACATTTTGGAATCTATTGTGTCATCGCTATCAACAAATCCAACATATTTCCCCTTTGCGACTTGAATTCCAAAATTTCTAGCACTTGCCGACCCTCCATTTTTTTTATGGAACAATGTCACGTGATCGTATCTCTTTGATAATTCATCACATTTTTTAAGAGTGTAATCATCTGTTGATCCGTCATCAATTATGATAATTTCTATATGCTGATAATCTTGAGCTAAGATACTTTCTATACAATCACTTAAATAAAGACCAGTATTATAAACTGGAACAATTATGGAAATTAACTCATTCATTTTGTTGTAAACCTAAATATGTGCTGAATATTTCTTAAATTTGTTGAACACCAATTGCTTAACTAATTGTTTATCTTGAGTATTAATACCCAACACGTAAATCAAAGAAATACAACATAAACAACTACCAATGAAAAATAATACAAAACTAAAAAGAGAGTTTATTTGAATAAAAGGATGTAATAAAAACCATAGTGAAAGGTAAATTGTAGAAACAAGGACAGACCTATATATAACATCCACCAAATAGTTAAATATTGGAAAACCGATTTGTATTTTAACATGAAATGTCCGTATAATAGCTGTAAGAAAGTTAATTAAAACACTAACAATAACAACTGTGTAAGGTGGCATTCCCATCTTTAAACAATAATATGATAAAGGAATATTGAGCATTAAAAAAAGATTCAACCAAATCTCATAAACCTTGATGTTGCCAGTTGCTGTTATTGCTTTCCACATTGGTGCTTGTAGCGAGTCAATGAGATTATATATGATTAACCATTGACAGAATAATCCAGCATAAAGTGGAACTTTTTTAAGCCATATTCCTAAAACCAAATCAATATTCAATATAAGGGGCATTGCTAATATAAAAAGCAAATAATATGAAAGTAAGGCAGAACGATTCATCAATTGAAATAGATCCTCTTTTTTGTCTTGAGAATATAATTTAACTATTTGTGGTGTATAAGCCATCTGGAAATTTTCGGCAAATCCGCAGACAGCCCCATTAACTTGCGCTCCAACACCATGTGCTGCATTGGCAATTGTTCCACAAAAGGCGTTTATGATTAAATTTCCAATTTGCTTGGTTCCTGTGTTTGCTACACCTCCTACAAAATTCCATCCAAAAAAATTCAGAAGCTTATTAAAATATCCTTTATCAATATACCAATAGTAATTACAAGTTTTAAATTTGATTTGACAATATACTTTATATATTAGACTTATTATAATAGTAGTAATAAGAACAAGTAGACCATAAAGAATTAGTTTGTCAAAGGATCCAACATATAACAAAATGACAACAATCGCAAGTTTTAATAATACCTCCATAATACTAATGGCAGCATAAAAGTCCATTCTCTCATATGCAATTATAGACGCAGAATAAGGAATTCTAGCAATATTGAAAATTACAGCTAATAAGGAAAATTGATATATCCATAATGCAGCCGTCATCCTGCCTTCTGGAATGTTTAAAAAATGATTAATATAATATAAACCAATTGTCTCGCCAAGAATAAGAACGATGAAACAAATAAATAAGTGGGCTGTCATGCTCATTGAAAATGTATCAGAAACTTTCTTGGCATCATGCTTGCCTAATTCATAGGTGATAAATCTTTGAGTAGCTGCTGACATAGAGTTATTTAACATGGAGATTAAAATAACAATTCCACCAATTACATTATAAATGCCGAAATCACTAACACCAAGAACATCTAGTATGACTCTGGATGTATATAATGATACGACCATAGTCAAGATCATCCTAAAGTACAAATAAATCGTATTTTTAAGTATTCTTTTATTGGATGAAGGATTCATTGCTATGAAAATTAAGGATGTAACGCTTTTCCATCTTTTAATGTTTTTAAGGTTATATCTTAGCGTAAAGAATAATTGGGAGTGGTATAGATATATGTGGCATTCATATACTTCTTTTCCTCTCCCATGAAAAAACATGGGGTAAAAGAAATAGTTGTGAACGCCGCTTATGAATGTTTCTCAAGTAATATAACAACAAAAAAACATGTAACGAAACGTTAAATTTCGTTACACTGTTTATTTCTTGTGGTTTTTGGTGAGTTTTTCTTCATTATTACTAAATTTGTTTTTCTCACTTATATAACCATTTCTTGATGTAACACTCGCAGTATCTTTTGTTTACACTCGCATCTCATCAAAAGATTTGAGTGCTTGTATTATTTTGCGTGCAAAGGTAGCTATTTTTTTTTGAATTTTCTTATGAAAAATGAAATAATTTAAACGGCAAAATAAAAAACGTGTTAAATACTTTAAAAAACAACGATTCTTTAGATTCAAAAAAATAATTCTCATAGAAGGAACTTGTGATTACTTTGGTAAATAAAGTAGCCATTTCGTTGAAAATTGCTTATAGTATCTTCTAAAGGATTATTACCAATATGTTTTTCTATTATTTTGCTTTTGCTTTTGTTGTCTAAAATAAAGTCTTTTACATTCTTAGTCAACATGCAATAAAAAAATATACCAGCATATTTAGTATATGAAAAATGAGGTGGCTGAAAGTTTCCAAAAGCTAATTCGACAACTCCACGTGTAAAATCGTATCCCGTAGAAAGGCGAACTAAATCTGATGTTATCATATCGCCTCCCATGCGAGCTCCAACTTCAATGATGAATAGTTCCCCCTTTGTGTTGAGCTTAATTTCTGTATGACTCGCTGAATTTTCTATTTTAAGAGCAGTTAAAGCTTTTTCAACCATGCATTTAATTCGCTGGGCATCATACAATGAGATGTCTGCTGGTTGGTGGTGTTCTAATTCGACAAAATGAGGTTTGCCCGAAGTAACTTTATCTGTTATTTGAACATTATAATGTATGCCTTGATATGAGATATATTCCACGGAGAATTCTCTGCCGTCAATATATTCTTCAACGATGACTTGTCCAGATTTTGAGTATTGTATGGAGTCATCATATAAACATTCAAGTTCTTTTAATGAATTAGCGTAATTAATACCACGACTTCCTCCATTATCAATTGGTTTTATGATGACAGGGAATGAAATTTCAATATTTTTTAATTCTTCTTTTTCTTTTATTAGATAAAAATTTGGAGTGGGAATTCCATTCTCTCTGAAGCAATTACGTTGTGAATACTTTGTTTCAGTTAGTTTTTGACACTCAAATGAGTTACTAACTAAGTTCATATTTTGCGCGACATAAATAACTGTAGGAAGGGCTGATTCTAATGAGAAAGAGGTGATGCCGTCAATTTTTTCCTTTTTGCATACTTCAAGAACTCTTTCTTTTTCTGTAAATGAAATTGGATAAAAAACATCGCAATATTTTTTACATATTGATCCTTCTTCCCATGCAATACCAATGATACGATATTTACCATGAATCTGTTGATAGAAAGGTTCCAAAGGCTTGTTAGCCCCAATAACTGCAATAGTTTTCATCGATTTATTGTTTTTATAATGAAATTCATATCTTCTTCCGAGTATCTTTGATCGATAGGCAATGGTATCATTTTTTCCGCTAATGAATATTCTATGGAATCCGTGTCTGTCCATTCCAAAACATTAGGCCAATATTGCGCAACATATATTCTATTCCTAATGAGGTGTTCTCTCAATTTTATGTCTTCAGAATAATAAGGGTAAATTAATGGTGTGGTGCCTTTTGTAATATTAAAATTTAACAAATTGCTATTACTTAATTGTTTGTGTAAATAAAGAAAATTGTCTTGTCTAATTCTTGCAATTTCTTCATAATCAATCGACTGCATGATGCGTTGAGTTGTTTTTGACATCTTTTTTGTATCTTGATTTTTGAGGCTTTCCTCAGATTTGTGGAAAGCGGTAAACGCATACTCTTGTGAATAATCAATACTATTAATTAAGTGGTTCATTCGATTATAAGAGAAATCTTGTTCTAATTGTATGTCTACATGCCCATTTGTATATAAATATGCCCCATCTGGCACACCAAAAAATTTGCGACAAGAATAAAATGTGTCAATACTTGTTATGGGAACTGCAAAAAAGGCTTGGGTGTTATCAATTATAAGTTTTTCTCCATAATGCCGTGTGAGAAATTCTACATGTTCTTGTTTTAAACCATAATAATTGGTATAAAGGAGAACTTCATCTTTTCCTAAATCAATGATTTTTTCTAATTCGAAATTTTTATTGATATGGTAAAACTCATAATCAACACCTAATTTATGAATTGGTTCTAATACAGATTCACAAGTGTAAAATGGAATATATATTTTTTTACATTGACGATAGCGTAATATATACTCTAAACAATTACGACCAGTGTTGAGTTTTATGGCTCTTTTGTGATATTCCTCATGTAAAGGAAGTTCCAAAGAGAAGTATCCTCCTATTGCTTTGTTCATATTATTAATCTCTCCTAAATATATCACGCGTATATACCTTGTCTTTCACATCGTCAAGGCATGAGTCGTAGCGGTTGGCGATGATGGCATGGCTTTGTTTCTTGAATGTTTCTAAATCATTGACTATACGACTGCCAAAGAATTTGCTGCCATCTTGAAGTGTGGGCTCGTAGATGATAACCTCAGCTCCTTTTGCTTTAATGCGTTTCATGATGCCTTGAATAGAGGATTGGCGGAAATTGTCGCTATTTGACTTCATTGTCAAACGGAATACGCCGATGGTACAGTCCTTTTCGCGGTTTACGTCCCAAGAGCTGTTTGCTTCATAGTATCCAGCCATAGTTAACACGCGGTCGGCGATGAAATCCTTACGGGTTCGGTTACTCTCAACGATAGCCTCTATCAGATTCTCTGGGACATCGGCATAATTCGCTAACAATTGTTTCGTGTCTTTGGGAAGGCAATATCCACCATAACCAAATGATGGGTTGTTGTAGTGAGTTCCGATGCGAGGGTCGAGACATACGCCATTGATAATGGCTTGAGTGTCAAGGCCTTTCATTTCTGCATACGTATCGAGTTCGTTGAAATAACTGACACGAAGAGCCAAATAGGTGTTGGCGAAAAGTTTTACTGCTTCTGCTTCTGTTAAACCCATGAAAAGAGTTTCTATGTCCTGCTTGATGGCACCTTCTTGCAATAAACCTGCAAACGTATGGGCGGCTTCCACTAAACGAGGATCGTTCATATCGGTTCCTACGATGATTCTACTGGGATAAAGATTGTCGTAAAGCGCACGACTCTCTCGTAGAAATTCGGGAGAGAAGAGTATGTTTTTAGAACCAGTCTTTTTACGAATACTTTCGGTAAAGCCAACGGGAATCGTAGATTTTATCACCATAATGGCATTGGGATTGTATTTCATCACGAGTTGAATGACACTCTCAACTGCCGATGTGTCAAAGAAATTTTTCTTTGAATCATAATTCGTGGGAGCGGCAATCACCACATAATCAGCATCTGTATATGCTTCTTCTGCATTTAGTGTTGCTCGAAGATTCAATTCCTTTGTTGCGAGAAACTCCTCAATTTCCTTGTCGATGATGGGAGATTTCCTGTTGTTGATTAAATCTACTTTCTCGGGGATTATGTCAACCGCCGTCACTTGGTGATGTTGTGACAATAGAGTTGCGATAGACAATCCTACATATCCTGTACCTGCAATGGCTATTTTTTTCATGATTATTCTTTTCTTGTTAAAGTCTTTAAGGTCCTTAGGGACTTTAAGGACCTTAAGGATTTTTACTATAATAATGGGTTCTTGTCACTCTTATACCAAGTCATAAATTCCTTGATTCCATCGTGTAAAGACCAATGTGGCTTATAGTCACATTCTTGTTCCAAATGACTCGTGTCAGCATTTGTCTGGTATACATCACCTGGTTGCATGGGCAGGAAAATCTTTTCCGCGGGTTTCCCGTATGCATTTTCAATCTCTGAAATGAAGTCCATCAATTTCACGGGATTGCTACAACCGATGTTATATACTTTATACGGTACATTGTTGGGACATTCTTCCGCTTTTGGTTGACGGTCAATAACATGGATAGTTCCTTCTACGATGTCATCAATATAGGTGAAATCGCGAATCATGTCTCCATTGTTGAATACCTTAATTGGTTCTCCTCGTTGAATAGCTCCAGCAAATAGCATAGGCGACATGTCTGGTCTTCCCCAAGGACCGTAAACGGTAAAGAATCTCAAACCTGTAGTTGCGAATCCATACAATTTGCTATAAGCATGAGCCATCAATTCGTTTGATTTCTTGCTGGCAGCATAAAGACTTACGGGATGATCCACCTTGTCGTCTTCACTATAAGGAACTTTCGTATTTAATCCATATACTGAACTCGAAGAGGCGTAAATCAAATGCTTCACATGATAGTTCCTACATGCTTCCAAGATATTCAAAAAGCCAACGATATTGCTTTGCAAATATGAATATGGATTGGTAATTGAATATCTCACGCCAGCTTGAGCAGCCAAATTCATCACCTTATCAAATTGTTCTTTTTCGAAGAGGGCATCAATGCTGGGTTTATCTTCAAGAGCCATACGGATGAAACGGCAATCGGGTAGGGTAGAGCTAACCACTTCTTTCCCAAAAGTAAATTCATCGTTTGGCTGGGTTATTCCGCACTCACGCAATCGCCCATATTTCAAACGTGGGTCGTAATAATCATTGATGTTGTCAATGCCCACTACGATGTCACCGCGTTTAGCCAACATGAACATGAGTTTAGAACCAATAAAACCAGCCGCGCCAGTAACAAGTATCTTCATATATAAATAATGTGTAATCTATAGGTTATTCTGAAAAAATATGTTGAGCTTCTTCATAGCTATCCAAAGAACCAATGTCATAACGAGTTCCTGGCATTTGCCAAGCATGGATGGTCGTTACGTCTACCAAATAGTGAGCTAAATTACCAGGAGCGTCAAAACCACAACCATGATTCATGCAATCACGAATCAAGAGTAGGTCTTCTTTTTTATAAATATAGAAAGGTGGAACAGCCCAATTAGATACTGGCTTTTCTGGTTTTTCCTGCATTTCCAATACTTTCATGTTCTCGTCTACGGCAATCACACCTGTTCGTTGCAATTTTCTCAATTCTGGTTCATGATGACACATGATGACAGAAGAGTTCTTTGCTTTAAAGAAGTCAACAAAACCCTGGAATGAGAAATTCAAGATGTTGTCAGCAGCCACAACCATGATGTCATCGGGCCATTTGTTATTAACTACTGACCGTTGAGCAATAACCATTGGCTCTTGAGTGTTTTCGATGGTGTTGATGGCGAGTAATAAGTCGCGTACGGCTCCTAAGCGAGTTTCGTTTGTCGAAGTACCGTCATCTATGATGGTAATCGGTTTCCTATGTTCACCTTCTTCCATCCTTTTCTTTGCCCATTCTTGAAAGATGGGGGCAAATTTGTGGTTGCTAACAATGATATGTGAATCAATGTCTTGAATATTGTCAAGGTCATCAAGCATCCTATCGAGAATGGTTCGCTTCCCTATCTTAAGCAATGGCTTGGGAAAATTCTGTGTAAGAGGGTAGAGGCGAGTGGCATACCCTGCTGCAATCACGATATTTTTCATGTTACAAAAATTCTACGCCATTGGCTGGCTTACAGAAAAACATCTCAAAGGTGTCCTTGTATTGTGGGAATTCCTTCAAGTATTCTGCTGTTATATATTCGCGAATACTCTCTTTTTTCGTAGGATCAACGAGGGCGATACAGGCTCCCTTGAAACCGGCACCACTGAAACGACCTCCATAGATTCCTTCCGTGCGACGCATGATCTTGTAAAGGGCAATCAATTCGGGCGAACCACATTCGTAATTGTTCATCGAACTTTCACAACTCTCGAAGATTAACTGACCGAAGGCCTTGATGTCACCTTTCTTCCATGCTTCCACACCAGCTTCCACGCGATCGCACTCCGTATAGAAGTGGCGGGCACGTTTGGCAAAACGTTCGGGCATCTTGTTCTCATACTTCTTGAAAATATCCTCATCAACATCACGAAGTCGAGTGGCTTGCAATTCTTTCAGAGGTACGTTTTCATAGGCTTCCATAATCCAAGCTGCCGTTTTGCATTCAGAAACACGCAAGTTGTAATCGGTTCCCGTGAGTTTACGGGTTACTCCAGAGAAGAAAATGCCAAGTTCAAACGGTAATTCCTTTTGATTCTCTTCGCCTCCGAATGGCAATAAAACATATTCAGATGTGCGTGTGTCCAAATAAAGCAATTTATCTGATTCGCAAAGAACTACACATGCTTGGTCAAGAATACCATTGTTCAATCCCACGTATTCACGCTCAGCTCTTGATGCATAGTGAATTACTTGCATTTTGTCAAGATATAGGTTGTTAATCTTTCCTAATGCCATGACAAATCCACAAAGTAATGCAGCTGATGAAGACAGACCTCCGATAGGCATGGAACCTTTTACGACGCCTCTGATTCCTCTACGCAACTGAAAATCTTGCTGCAATGCCCATACGGCACCGCGAAGATAGTCGCCCCAGTTGTTTTGCTTCTCATCTACGGGTCGTTGTACGTTGAATGTCATCAATCCCTCAAAGGAGAGAGAGCACATTTCTACTTTTCCTGATTCGGTTTCCGAAAAAAGGAAATCAATACCACTATCAAACGCAAACCCTGAAACCAAACCGTGTTGGTGGTCTACGTGTGCGCCTAAAGGACAGATACGATAGGGTGAAAACAATTGGTAAAGAGCATCACCTTTACCAAAAAAAGTACGATAAGCTTGAAATAAATCGTTTGAAATCATACGTTTTGTTCAATTTGGCTGCAAAATTACTAAATTTTTTTTTCATTAATGTGTTTAAATCGATAAAATGTGTATTTTTGCAGAAATAATTGATATAGATATGGAAATCATGAAAACTTTTTTGACAAAAACCTTGCTTGTGTGTGTATGTGCCATGTTTACAGTATCGGCTATTTCCGCCAAGGATATTCCAGTGATAAAGTTCCAATGTGCAGGTCCTTTTCCCGTGTTTAAACCGCTTGAATTGGATAGTATAAACTTGAATCAGAAATCTTTTACGGATAAGGATTTGTTAGAAACATCCGTTGATTTCAATTTAACTGCTCATGGTAAAATACTGGATGATAGCATCGCGCCAGGTATAAATATGGGTTATGCCTTGTATATACTACGTTTCAATGCCCAAAACATATCGTTTGCGAAGGCTAAAGTTAATGTTTCTGGATTAGCTGATTATCAATTGTTTATAGATGGGAAAAAGTCGGACGGAAAAAACGTAGAATTAATTCCTGGTTCTCATGTTTTCGACATTAAATATTTGTCGAAAGGAGGCAGACAAGAGAAGGTTAAAGTGAATCTATCTGGTGTATCAGAAGAATCAATCTTGTTGTCTACTGGTACAAAACGTCTTTTTTCCATGAAAGAAGTACTTGAAGGAGAACGATTATCGGGTGTTAGTTTGTCTCACGACGGACGTTTTCTCATCACTCGATATAGTGAGATTCTACCAGGGGGAACAACATCTTGGAAATACCAATTAACGGAATTGAAGACGGGAAAGATAGTAACGGAATCTTCAACGGCCATTCGTTGGATGCCTTCTACCAATCGTTATTATTTCATGGAAAAGAGCGAGAAAGGCAGGAGAATAATAGTCGTGAATGCGGAGAATATGCAAAGTCAAGTGCTTGCTGATGGTTTGCCTGATGAGTCTTTTGCGATTTCTCCGACAGAAGAGTTTCTCATTTTCAATCATCGCAATACAGGACCAAAGAAAGATAGTGAGGTCTACGAGATTGTGGAACCTGATGATAGACAACCTGGTTGGCGCGACCGTAATAGTTTGGTGAAATATGACATCAAGACTGGTGTCTCTCAACCATTAACGTTTGGTCATCATTCAGTTTCTTTATTGGATATTTCACATAATGGACGATTTGCTTTACTGATGACAAGCAAGAGACGACTAACGAAACGACCAACAACCCTTAATACTATTATCCAATTGGATTTACAGACCATGAAAGGCGATTCCATCGTGGTAGATGATGGGTTTGTTGGAGATGCTAAATACTCACCCGATGATAAGTGTATAGCAGTAGTTGGATCTCCTGAAAGTCTCGATGGAATCGGCAAAAATGTGCCTGAAGGACGAATCCCAAGTGCGTACGATTATCAGTTGTATACGATTGATTTGTCAACGAAGAAAGCGAAGGCTTTGACGCGAGATTTCAATCCATCCGTTGGTTCTGTTCAATGGGCAAAATATGATGGAAAGATTTATTTTACAGCTGACGACCGTGATTGCATTCATCTGTTTAAGGCAGATCCTGTTTCTGGAAAAATCCAACAATTGCCCATCTCGGAAGATGTGGTCTCTTCTTGTTCGATGGCAAAAGATGCACCAGTTTGTGCATGGTCTGGCGAAAGTGCCAGTAATGCTGCTCGTTCATATATCATGAATACCCGTACGGGTAAATCAACATTATTGGAGGATTTCAGCGCTAAATTCTTAAAGGATGTGGAGTTGGGAACGTGTGAGGCATGGGATTTTGTCAGTTCAAGAGGCGATACGATTAATGGTCGTTTTTATTTGCCTCCTCATTTCGATGCTTCCAAGAAATATCCACTCATTGTTTATTATTATGGTGGTTGTACTCCTACGGCTCGTCATTTCGCCACACGTTATCCGATGAACGTATATGCGTCGATGGGATATGTTGTTTACGTAATTAATCCAAGCGGTGCTGCGGGATTTGGACAAGAATTCTCTTCGAGACACGTCAATACGGCAGGAGAGGGCGTTGCCGAGGATATTATCGAGGGAACAAAACTCTTTGCTAAGCAACATCCTTTCGTAAATGAAAAGAAGATTGGGTGTATCGGAGCAAGTTATGGTGGTTTTATGACGCAATATTTACAAACGAAAACCGATATCTTTGCCGTTGCTATCTCTCATGCTGGTATTAGTGACCATACTTCTTATTGGGGTGAAGGATATTGGGGCTATAGTTATAGTGAGGTTTCTATGGCGGATAGTTATCCTTGGTCAGACAAGAAATTGTATGTAGACCAAAGTCCGTTATTTAATGCAGATAAGATTCATACGCCGATACTGTTCTTGCATGGAGTGGCTGATACAAACGTACCCGTTGGAGAAAGTATTCAAATGTTTAATGCCTTGAAGTTGTTGGGGCGTGAAACGGCATTTGTTGCCGTTGAGGGCGAGAACCATTGGATTCAGAATTATAGCAAGCGCATGAAATGGCAAAATACCATCTTTGCATGGTTTGCGAAATGGTTGAAAGATGAACCGGAATGGTGGCAACACATGTACAAGGAACAATCAATGTGAAGTTGCTAACTTCCTTAATTCTTTCAAGGCTTTTTTCCCAGCTTCCTCACCGATGAGAATCATTTGTCGGATATCATCTCGTGAGAAGCTGGCTGCATCATAGTCCTTTAGATTAGGATTGATGTATATGTCTGCCATTTGACGATTCTCGTTGTGCTTTTTCCAATCAGGACGAGAGATGAGCCAATCCAATACGCCTCCAATACCATATTCCTCTTTCAAGGAAAAATCGCGATTTTCGTGTTTACGTTGCGCAAGGTCGATGGCAATAATGATGTCTGCGCCCATTTTTTTTGCTATGTCAACGGGGAGATTATTCAACATACCTCCGTCAACCAATAGTTTTCCTTCCCATTTCACGGGTTTAAAAGCCCCCGGAATACTCATGCTGGCTCGCATGGCTCTTGCCAAATTGCCACGTTGCAATATCACTTCTTCCGTATTGATGATGTCTGTGGCAACACAACGATATGGGATAGGCAAACTATCGAAATCTACGGAGTCGGGGAGATTCAACAAATCGGAAAATACGTTGGATATTTGTTGCGTACCAGCGATGGATTCAGAGAAAATGTTTTCCCAATCCGTATTGACGAAGAGAGAGTCGAGTTGTTGTGAACGATAGCCTACTGAATAGAGGCCTCCAATAATGGAACCGATACTTGTGCCTACGATATAGTCGATATGTACTCCTGCTTCTTCTATATATTTGAGTACGCCAATCTCTGCTGCTCCTTTAGCACCACCACCGCCCAAGACTAATCCTACTTTAGGACGGTCTTGGGCGAATGATGTAAGAAATATTGTTAGACAGAATGTTAGCGCAATCTTTCTCATAGTGATTAGTCGTGAATAATCAATGCGGATTGTGGGCGTATAATGATTTCGCCTCCAACCATCTCACCTAATCCTCTCTCTTCAATCTTTCCATCTTGGCAAACAATAGTATATTTGCCATCTGGAATGTTGACTTTTTTCTCTTCACGATTGCCATTGAAAATGACGATAATGTCTTTCCACGTATCACCTCCTGCATGATTCTTGAGCATAAAACCAACGAGACAAGGTTCTGAAGGAAGGAATTGCAAGTGCTTGCGGACAAGTTCTGCTTTTCCTAAACGGAATGCGGGATGATTCTTTCGCAATTGGATGAGATTCTTGTAATACTGGAAAACATGTGGATAACGATTGAGATTGTTCCAATCGAGGTGATTGACGTCATCGGGAGACTCAAAGGAATTGTGAACACCCTTCTTGTCGCGCAACATTTCTTCGCCACTTAACATAAATGGAACACCCTGACTGGTAAATACCGCCGTTTGTGCCAATAAGTCAAGACGAATGAGTTCGTCGGTGGAAATGCCTGGTAACTCCGTCTTTAAGCGGTCAACAAGACACATGTCATCATGACAACTCACATACGATATTTGTTGCGTTGGCTCGTTTGCCCACGATGCTTTGGAGTAATTAACTTTCTTCATGTCCACTTGAGGATGGTCAATGGCTCCAACAATACCAAATTTCAAACTCTCCTCTTCACCAGCGATACCTGCAAGAAACGCTCCTTTCGTGTCATCGGAAAATGGTCCTCTTAACGCATCTCTCATGTCATCGCTAAATGCTGCAATGCCATTGAGTTGTTTGGTGTTGGCTTTTACGGCAAGCTTTTCTTGTGGATAGGCACATTCGCCTGCACTCCAACCTTCTCCATAAATAAATATGGTGGGGTCGATTTTGTTGACTTCCTCACGAATGATGTTCATTGTCTCAATATCGTGAACGCCCATTAAGTCGAAACGGAAGCCGTCAATATGGTATTCGTTAATCCAGTATTTCACCGATTCAATCATGAATCGTCGCATCATCGGTTGATTTGATGCAGTTTCATTGCCACATCCAGAACCATTGGAATACTCTCCTTTGTTGGTCTTGCGATAGTAATAATCAGGATAAGTCTTTTGGAAATTACTATGTTCAATGTCGTAAGTGTGGTTGTAAACCACGTCAAGAATCACGCCAATGCCAGCATTGTGCAAGGCTTGCACCATTTGCTTAAACTCCTTGATTCTGCATGTTGGGTCTGAAGGATTTGTTGAGTATGATCCTTCTGGCACATTATAGTTCACGGGATCATATCCCCAATTGTACTTGTTGTCTTGAAGTCTCGTCTCGTCGATGGAACCAAAGTCGTAACTTGGTAAGATATGAATGGCATTTACGCCTAATTCCTTCAGGTGATTGATGGCTTTCGGTTCCGTTAATGCAAGGAATTTTCCCTTGTTTCGTAAACCAGATGAGGCATCAATGGAAAAGTCACGATGGTGCATTTCGTATATAACGAGATCAGCGGGAGATTTAACGATAGGTCTTTTATCGTTTTCCCATCCCTCGGGATTTGTGTCTTTCAAGTCGATGATAGCACCACGCTTCCCGTTGATACTAACCGCTTTCGCAAAAACTCCAGGCGTCTCTTCTAAATATTTCTTTCGTAAATTGTTTACCCGAAAAGTATAGAAACAACCTTTCAAGTCGCCTTTTACGGTTGCCGACCATACTTCGCCCGTTGTATTCTTTGGATAAGGCATCTTGATGGTCTTGTATGGCTTGGGCGAATTAGCATCTTTATAAAGATATAATTGCACTTTTGGGAAAGCCGTACCACCGTATGGGGCAAACAATTTAAATGTTGTTTGCTTGGGAGAATATGTTACTTCGTCAAAGTTGAATACTTCGGTCGAAGGAATTGCCACCTTTGTTTGTGCGAAAGATGTAGAGAGGGCAGTTGCCGCCACGATGGAAAGAGATATTTGTTTGATATTCATACTGTTAAATCTTATTGTTCCTCGTCCATAGGATAAAGTACACCCCACTTAAAACGCAATTCATCCATCATCTTCATGATGTAGAGTGTTTCTTCCAACGGCATTTGTGGCGGTTCGATGAGGCCTTCTTCCAATGCTTGCTTACAAGCAATGAACTGATATTCATATCCCGTAATCTGCTTGGGTACGTTGATGTCTTTCACGAACACCCTATCTCTCTTGTTGATTCTAATACGTTGTGGGTTGTTGATGTTGTCAATGATAATATTTCCTTCTGTTCCAGCAATTACGCCAATATTGTCTCCTACACAACAAGCAGAAGATTGCACGTTGGCAAGCATTCCATTGGCAAACGTAAAGCTAATCGCATTTGTCAAATCCATTCCCGTATCTGACTTCACGCATTGCGATTCCATCTTCTCGATGGGGGAGTCACAGAACATACGAACAAAATTGATGGCATAAACACCGAGGTCTAACAATGCTCCACCGCAAAGGTCGGGACGCATGATACGAGGTTTATTGCCCATACTATAACCGAGCGTGGCAGTAATTAGACGCGGAGTTCCAATCTGACCATTACTGATAAGTTGTCGAACGATTTGCACGGCTGGTTGATAGCGCGTCCAAATGGCTTCTGCCAAAAACACTTTCCGTTCTCGTGAAATCCTAACTATATCTGCAGCCTGACGATGATTAGCCATAAATGCCTTCTCCACCAAACATGGTTTGCCGTTTTCCAAAGCTTCCTTAGTTACGTCATAATGATGGGAATGTGGAGTTGCCACATACACTAAATCAACGTTTTCATCGGCAATCAGTTCAGAATAAGAGCCATAGGCGCAAGACACTTGCCACTTCTCGGCAAATACTTGTGCCTTTTCCAATGAGCGAGAAGCAATCGCATAACAACTCGCGCCTTCCAAATTCTTCAGCGTGATGGCTGCCTTTTCGGCAATCCAACCAGCTCCAATGATTCCTACACGTAAGTTTTCCATGGTTTTCACTTCTTATTTGGCAATGAGCGAAATGGCAAAACCACCTCCGCGAGCTTCTGTCAATTTCAATGTTTGACCAGCTTTCACGGTTTTCTTGGTGATAGTATACGCCTTGGGATTCTTCTCGTAGTCGGCATCTTTCGCATCTGCATAGATGGTGCACTCGTACTTGCGTCCTTTATCGAGGAAGTCAAGCTTTATGACTGATTTGTGACCATTCTCGTCGCATTTTCCACCGATAAACCAATTGTCGGTACCTTTTGCCTTTCGAGCCACCGTAATATAATCAGCAGGTTCGGCTTCCAAATAAATAGATTCGCTCCAATCACAAGCCACATCCTTAATAAATTGGAAAGCGTCCATGAATTTCGCATAGTTTTCTGGTAAGTCAGCGGCCATTTGCAAAGGTGAATACATAGTTACATAAAGCGCTAATTGTCCTACGAGCGTGGTATGTACGTAGTTAGGATTATCACTCCAAGTCTTGAGTTGTGTTTCCAAAATACCTGGTGTATAATCCATAGGGCCTCCTTGTAAGCGAGTGAATGGCAAAATGACCGTATGATCTGGACGAGAACCACCGAATGCCTCATATTCAGTACCACGAGCGCTCTCGTTTCCAACTAAGTTCGGGTAAGTACGACATATTCCCGTGGGACGTACCGCTTCATGTCCGTTCACCATGATGTGATGTTTGGCGGCCTCTTTGATGACGTACATATAATGATTATTCATCGATTGGCTATAGTGATGGTCTCCTCGGGGGATAATATCGCCTACATATCCCGTCTTTACGGCATCATATCCATATTTGTTCATCAACTCATAAGCCTCTTTGATATGGCGTTCGTAATTCTGTGTAGAAGAAGAAGTTTCGTGGTGCATCATCAACTTTACTCCTTTCGAATGGGCATAGTCATTAAGAGCCTTAATATCAAAATCAGGATATGGCGTTACAAAGTCGAAAACGTCACGTTTCCACATGTTTGCCCAGTCTTCCCATCCTATGTTCCATCCTTCAACCAATATCTGGTCAAGACCGTTTTCAGCGGCAAAGTCAATGTATCTACGTACCTTTTCGTTGTTAGCAGCATGTCGACCATGTGGTTTCACACTCTTCCAATCCACCTTATCTATATATATAGACGGGAAGTCATCCGTATAATGCCAGTTGCTCTTACCAACAATCATCTCCCACCATACACCACAGTATTTGGTTGGATGAATCCATGAAGTATCCTCTATCTTACATGGTTCGTTGAGATTCAAGATTAAGTTGGAAGACAACATGTCGCGAGCATCGTCAGACACCATAACCGTACGCCAAGGTGTGTTACATGGTGTCTGCATGCAACCCTTAAGACCAGTTGCATCTGGAGTAAGATGACTTATAAAAGTATATGGTGCAGGAAGAGGATAATTACTTGGTTGAGGATTTGGCGTGTATTGATTACTACCGCCACCTAACTTATCTGCAAGATGTGTTGTCTCTTTGTCAACCAATTCCAAGTGCATCGTAGCATAATCTAAACATGCCGCTTCGTGGATATTGATGTAAAGACCATCATCTGTCTTCATCTGCAAAGAGGTTTGTACACCCGTCTCTGAGAATACGGCAACAGAAGAATTTCCCCAATTAACTGCCTGTTTCATGCGCTCTCGAATTCCCGAAAGTTTTGTTTGTTGGGTTTCTTGCTCCTGAGTATCGTAATCACCTGGCAACCACCAAGCTGTGTGATCTCCCGCCATGGCAAATTCGGTACGTTCCTCTTTAATCAAGAAATAGTTAAGTTCCTTTTGTTGCGGAAACTCATAACGGAATCCTACACCATCATCATATACGCGGAAACGAATGATGATGTTCCGTTTTTCCTTGGCTTGCGTCAACGTTACGGCGAGTTCGTTATAATGATTGCGAATGGTAGATGTTTCACCCCAAACGGGTTCCCATGTCTCGTCAAACGTGGAAGTTTGCGTATTCGTTACGCTAAATCCCTCGAGCAAGTCGGTTTCATTGAATCCTTTAGATGCGTGTTTATCCTTTGCCAATTCTAAACCTAAGCGAGAAGGAAGAACAACTGGCTTTTTCTTGTAGTTGACTGAGTATGTGGGAATTCCCTTACTCTCAATCTTGAAGGTCATCTCTACGTTTCCGTTCGGAGACGAGATGGTTTGTGCTGTCAGTACTTGATTCATGAGCAATAATGAAATCAAGGTTAATCCTAATCGTTTGATGCTTCTCATGCTATTCGTATTTTGTTGTTATTTGTAATGATATGCTTTGCATTTGATAAATATATGGTTTGCAAGGGATAAACATAGTGTTTACGCATGCTAAATGATATGTTTACGTAGGCTAAATGATATGTTTACGCTTCGTATCCTTACCTCTCCGTTTGCTCAATGAGGTCTTGGATGTTCTTCATGAACCCTTCGCATTCCAGTAAGTCCTCGATATTCAGGTGCATACGGTATCTCCAGTAATGCTTAGGATTGGCTGGAATGTTCACGCGTTCGGCGTTGGCATCTTCCAAACGAAGGTGTTCGTCGATGGCAAGCCAATCTTGAAGGGCGATAACACACACCATGGAAGGACAATCGAGGTGTTCCTTGATGATTTCACGTGCCAACCATGCTGGCAGAGGATGAGGAGCATTGCCGCCACGTTGCAACATCATGTTGAAATATACCTGTGTTCTTTCTGGGTTTTCGTCCCACCACATGCGTAGGGTAGGGGTGTCGTGCGATGAAATGGTGCAGACGGAGCGATAGGGATTGCGCGAGAGATAACCGAATTGCACTTTCGGGTCTTTCGGCATACTCTGCAATTCGAGAGAAAGAATGCGCAACTCGTTCATTACCCATTGAACGCAATCTGGAACCATTCCCAAGTCTTCCGCACAAACCAACATACGGGTTGCCTGAACTAACTTTGGCAATTTCTTCATGGCTTCCCGATACCAGAATTGATTGTTGCGACGATAGTAATAATCGTTGTAAAGCCTGTTGAAAGCCGACTTGTCTATGTCGTACAATGCCTCGTACATGAAGTCTTTTTGCGCTGAGATGCGTGGGTGGAACTTATTCTTGTCTTCCCTATCACGAACGAAGAGTACGTTGCTTACCAATTTATACAACAATTCGCGTAAATCCTTGTCATCAACGGCGTTTTCAATCTTCCTTTGCGTGTCGTATTCGGGCTTCAAATCCCAAATATCGTCGTGTGAATGATTGAGGTACTTCTGCTTGATTTCATCGGCACGTTCTCCAAACAGTCTTTCCAAAGTCCAGTTGGCAATGAATGGGCGTGTGAATAGCTCTTCTTGGAAGTTCAATCCGTATGCCTCTATCTCTTCGCGAGACAATCCCAATGACGGCGAGAATTGTCCGAGCAAGCCATGAACGCTTTCGATGGGGATTTCCCAGATGCGGAAGAATCCCAATACATGGTCAATGCGATAAGCATCGAAGAAGTTTGACATGTTTTGGAAGCGACGAACCCACCAGATACAATCGTCTTTCAACATCTCATCCCAATTGTATGTGGGGAATCCCCAGTTCTGTCCGTTCTCGGAGAAATCGTCTGGCGGTGCTCCAGCTTGTCCGTTCATGTTGAAGTAACGCGGTTCTGACCATACGTCACAACCATAACGACTCACGCCAATGGGAATGTCGCCCTTGAGAATCACGCCTTTCGACTTGGCGAAATCGTGTACGTCCTTCATCTGGGTGTAGAGGATATATTGCACGAAGTAATAGAAAGCCACTTCCTGATAGGCTTTCGTGCGAACGTTGGTTAACGTCTTGCGGTCGTCTTCATTCCAAGTGAGATGTCCATTCCATTGCTTGAAGTCAACCGTACCATATTTATCGCGCAGAGAACAATATTGCGCGTATGGAACAAGCCATGATTCAGACTCCCTGAAGAATGTCTTGAAGTCGCTGGTCTTCAACATCTTGCTACCTTCTTGTTGGTAGATTAACTTCAAGTATTCGTTCTTGGCATTGTTCACCCGTTCATAGTCAATTTGCGGAAGTGCGTTGAGTTCCTTGCGCAATTCCTCAAACTTCTTCATTTCATTTTCGTCCTCAATGGCAGGCAATCTTCTCAGGTCTACGTATTGTGGATGTAATGCAAAAATGGAAATACAACTATAGGGATATGAATCTGTCCATGTGTGGGTGGTTGTTGTATCGTTGATAGGAAGCACCTGCAACAATCGTTGTTTGGTAGATGCTACCCATTCTACCATCTTCTTGAGGTCGCCAAAGTCGCCTACGCCAAAGCTACCCTTCGTTCTCAACGAGAACACGGGTACCAATGTACCTGCAACTTTCGTGTTGCTAATTTCAAAGAAGGCTTGTTCAAGATGATGAACCGTTACGATAGAACGGATACTATTGATGGAGGGTAGGGGCATCTTACGGTTTTCTCCCACTTCCCATAACACTTTCTTTCGCTTGCCATTGTCTATCACCACGAACTTGAATTCAGATGCTCCCTTTTTCGGTGCGAATCGCGTAGCGTCAAGAGTGATAGTCCATTCGTTAAAGCAATGCTCTGTCATGGGAATCGCTCTCGTTGGGTCCCATGCTCCCAAGTATTTGTCTTCTCCAACAATGGCTAATTGTTGGTTTCTATGCAGTTGTGGCGCACGTACTATCAGTTTCAGGGCGTTTGGCATAGGACGTTGTGCTCCCTTGGATATTCTGATGCCCCTGAAATTGATGCAATCGGTAAATGCGGAACTATATAGATATGAGTCTTCTGGAATGTCAATCCACTTGTCGTAAATATCAAAGTCGGTATTTTCGTTGGCATTGAGTTCCACGAAATGGGCTTCCGTCAGCCATTCGTGACGCTTTTCACGTCCTTCACAATCTACACTATAATAATAATGTATAGAGAGAATGGTGGAAGAGAGTTTCAATTGACAACTCCATTGCTCTCCATCAAACGTGGACATACGGTATTGTGCAACTTGTTGGTCATTGTTGACATCTGTCGTTACGAGGTTTAAGACGAGTTCTTCTCCGTAGTTGGTTCTATAATTAATATGAAAATAAATATTCATAGGCTGTAATAGTTTTAAATTTTGCGTCAAAATTAGCAAGAAATACTAAACTATGATAGCCTATGAACAATCAAAAGGGCGTTTTAGCTATGCAAACGTTTGCATTGTTGACTACTTGTTTCCTGTCTTTGAGGTGTTTTATTGTTCTTGTTCATTTGTAAAGTCTTCTCCTACTTGAATGGCACGATTCAAAGAGCGCATTTCACGGAAGTATATGAAAGACATGACACCCATACCTATTAATCCACCCATGATGCAACCAATGGCTGGATCGGTGGTAGAATGAAAGGCACTAATGTCGTAAAGAAACAAGATTATCCAGATGATAACTAATGGTGTCTCAATAATGATTTGCCATTTCTCGCGTTTCTTGTACGCCAAAAGTTTTTGTCTTACGGTAACGATATTTTCTTCCGACATCAATTTGTCGTTGATTGTATGGACGTTATAAATGTTGAAAATAATTTCGCCGATGATTAAGAGGGCGATGAAAGCATTGCAAAACCATGATACATGGAGTTTCGAAAAGAAGACAATAATGATAGGTAAGATAATACATCCTACTACACTCATCCAATAATTCATGTTCTTAATCCAAGAAACATGTGATTTCATCGCTTGGCGAATCAGTCGTTCGTTGATGATTTCTTGCTTGTTGAGCCTTCCCTTGAATTCTGCCAGTTGCTCTTTGAGCATTTCCAATTCTGTATTCACTTGATTTGTTTCCATCGTGATAATGTTTTTATTCATTAGACATTTGCTTGAGTTGTTCCTTGATACGAAAAAGACGAACAGAAACATTTTTTGCCGAAATGCCGACAATCATTCCGATTTCCTCGTAACTCATGTTTTCCAACCAGAGTAGGATGATGGCACGGTCGAATTGAGGTAATTTGGCGATGCGCTGACGTAACATATCCATCTGACGGGAATTGTTGTTGGTTTCCGTTTCCTCAAATGGATTGATGTCCATCGTCAATGGAATGGTTTTGTGGCGTTTTTTCTTACGGTCAATGGAAATGCAGACGTTCAGCGACACCCTGTAAATCCATGAACGTACGTCGGCGCGACCTTCATAGGAACTGAAACTTTTCCAAAGGTTAATCAATACCTCTTGAAACAAGTCGGCCACCTCGTCTTGGTCTTTTGAAAACATATAGCAGACGGTGTAGATGGTGCTGCGATGTTCTCTGACGGTACGTGTAAATTCAGATTCTAATGCGTTCATGTTCGTTCTTTTTCTTCGTTCTTCTATTCATAAGTCGCAACAAGATGATGGAAAACTACAATGAATAATGCTATTTTTTTTGCAAAGTACGTGAAAACACTTGAATTATACAAGTCATTTCCCCATTTTTTTGAGTTTTTTCTTTTATGAAAAGACCTCACCATATTTCTGTTAATACTCTTTGTATCAATAAATTGAAAAACGGAACACCTCCCGTAAGACCTCCCACTCTAAATAATGTTTAGTGTTGAGTGTTTAGTGTTGAGAGATTACCTTCAATTTTCTCAATTGTGAATTGATATTTGTGAATTGTGAATTAAAAATTCATGAGGTCTTATGGGAGGTCTTTCAAGCTTATTGAATTCACAACGCCTTAATAATTAGTCGTTTAGGAAAAACGACGGGAGGTCTTGATGAAAAATAGAAAAATGCTCATTTTCTGAAATTTCATATAAGAAAGAGTAAAGCCTTGTACTGTTCATTCGCTTTGTAATTGAAGATGCGGTATTGGTTCCTCAGACCGTTAGTGCGATGCTTGGCTAAGGATGTCTCTCAGGAGCGCATTGAAGTCAATCACGTTGTCTGGCTTTGGAGAGAAACCCAAGACAACCACTACCAGTTGGTGGGAAGGGAAGATAAATATGTCTTGCCCGTCGTGGCCGTCGCAATAGTACATGTCCTTCGGCACGTCGGGAAACTTGCCGCACTGGTTCAACCAAAAGAAGGCGCCATAGCGCCCGTCACTGGCGGCAGCTGGCTTGCGTGTATAGTCAACCCATCCTTCGGGCAGGATTCGCTCGTTACCAACACAGCCGTCGTCGAGGTACATTTGTCCGAAGCGTGCGAAATCCCTTGCCGTGGCGTAAAGATACGATGAGCCTACAGGCGTACCGCTCATGTCCTGCTCGAAGACGGGATTGACAATGTCGAGCGGAGCAAAGAGCCGCGAGTGCATATAGCGAAGGAATGCCTCGTCAGTAGGGAAGCGGCTGCGCAGATAACGCATCACAATGTTTGTAGTGCCGCTGGAGTATTGCCAGTGTGTGCCAGGTTCGTATTCGAGTGGTTTCATGAGGGCATAGAGACCCATGTCGCTTTCGCAATGGAGCATGATGTTGACATCGGAACGAGCGCCGTAATCCTCGTTCCATTCCAGTCCGCTTTGCATCTGCATCAGGTCATGGAGGGTGATGGCTTTGCGTCCGTCGTCCTGCCACTCAGGGATGTTCATCGGCGCATAAATGTCAAGCAGACTGTCTTTCACCATGATGCCGATGAGCGCATTGGCAAAACTCTTCGCCATACTCCAACTTAGGAGTTTTGTGTCGGGTTTGATGCCCTTGTCATAGCATTCCGCCACCACGCCCCCTTTGTGTACTACCACGAAAGCAAAGGGATGGCCCTTATAGGCACGCTCGTTGACGAAAGCCTTCGCGATAGGAGCAAGGCGTTCTGCGACGATGGAGTCGCCCACCTGCAGTTGAGCCTTGACGATTGAATCCTGTTCCGACTGCACTTCTGAAAGTACACCCATCGGGAAGCGCTGCCCTCTCAACTCATCGGCAGAGGTTCCGCACAGTAATGTCACGCCGCATCCCTCACGATAGATAGCTGTGGATTTACCCCAGAGGAGGCGGCTGGTTACCGTCTTGTTCTCATAGTCCACGGTGTTACTTGTGTAGCGGATGAGCGAAAAGTTCAGGTCAATCGCTTCTACATCCTTCGCCTCACGGCCCGATACGAAAACCGCCGAAGCCAGATTCTTTGCAGCATAGCCAGTAATGATAGGTAGTAGAGTGTTCAGGTAAACACATCCCCCCAGAAAGGCAAGGACCACCACAATGGCCATATAGCGTAAGAGCTTTTTCATAAATATTGAATATGTTTATGTTCTTTAGATTCCGAAAACTATTGTCCTTTAACTTCTAAAACTTTCGGGACATGAATTAAAGATTATAGCAGAGGTAAATCTGGTTGAAAGAAATGCTTGCATGAAGATTGTTCTTTCGCATCAATAGATGTGCGAGATAATAGGAAAGTTCTGTTCCTAATGTACCGATGGCCGCACCTGCTGCCACATCATACCAGTGATGACGGTCTTTGGCAATGCGGTCAATAGCGACAAAAGTGGCGAGAGTGTATCCGCCAACGCTAATCCATAAGCTATGCTTACCATATTCCTTGTGTAAGGAAGTAGCACCAGCAAACACGACGGCAGTATGGCCAGAAGGAAACGATCGACGGTCGCTATGGTCTGGTCTCCATTCTTTGACGGTGTGTTTCAAGATATAAGCCGTTCCTCCCACGGTAGCTGCCGTGAAGCACTTGCCAATCAACGCCTCTTTAAAAGGAATATTGCTTTGCATGCCCGTTGCTCGCAAAGTAAATGATGTCGCCGTAGGAACATATTGAAGAATATCGTCCAAAACGTCGCTATGTCTTTGTTGCGCCGTAATCGTGACGCAACAAAGACATAGCCACATGCAAATATGAAGTCTAATGTTCATTTCATTTCTTAATGAGCGAAACGCAACATGAACCGATGACGAGCAATACACCCGACACAATCATCATCGTGGATGAATGACCGCCAACGATATGCAGAATGCTTCCGCCACAGATGGCTGCAATGATTTGGGGCAAGCAGATGGTACCATTGAACAATCCCAAATATGCTCCCATGTGTCCATAACCTTGCAAGGCATTCGTTACGAAGGTGAAAGGCATAGCCAACATGGCTGCCCATGCACATCCTATAAGCAAGAACGGAACGATTTGCGCATATTGGTTGGGAACGAAAGGTATCAACGCAAAGCCCAAACCACCAAGGAAAAGACTGCAAGCGTAAGCCATTTTGGTGTTTTTGAATCGTGGGAGGATGGTTGCCCATACTACGCTTCCCATGGCTTGAATAGCATAGAGAACACCTGTCCAGTTTCCTGCCACCTGATATTCCTCTGATGTGGAATCCGTTGTGTTCCAAACTGTTTCGGCAACGGCATCAACCACGTAAGTCCACATATATAGAAGGGCTGCCCAACAGAAGAATTGTACCAATCCCACCTTCCAGAAAGTGGATGGAGCGTTCTTCAATAGTGAAATCCAATCGGCTTTATCCTGCTTGTCTTCACCAGCACCATTGTATTCCTCATACTCTTGCGGATCCCATTCCTTTACTTTCGATGTCGTATAAATGACGCAAAGGATAAGAATGGCAGCTCCGATGTAGAACGACCAAATGACTGAATCAGGAACAACGCCTTCTGGGGCTACGTTCTTGATACCTATCCAAGTAAGGATAAACGGGAACAAGAATCCCACGACACTACCCGCATTGCAAAGGAAAGATTGGATGGAATATGCCTTTGCCTTTTGTTCTTCGTTCACCATATCTCCAACAAGCATCTTAAATGGTTGCATCGCCATATTGATACTGGTGTCAAGAAGCATGAGCATGAGCAAACCGAATATCATGACGGCAGAGATGCCCAATCCTAAAGAACCAGCGTTTGGTAAAAGGCACATCACGGCTACGGCCACGGTGGCTCCAATAAATAAATAAGGTATACGTCTACCGAATCGGCACCATGTCTTATCTGAAAGAGTGCCGATAATTGGTTGTACGAGAATGCCCATCAACGGAGGCAGTATCCAGAAAAAACTCAATGAATGGGGATCTGCACCCAATGTGCGGAAGATACGAGATATGTTTCCGCTTTGCAAGGCGTATGCGATTTGAACGCCGAAAAATCCAAAGCTCAAATTCCAGAGCTTCCAGAAGGATAGGTTTGGTTTATGTTTCATGATTCTATTGTTATTGTTGATAATTCTTTTTTTCTAGGATTTCTAGAATTTCTAGATTTTCTAGTATATCTAGTATGTCTAGATTATCTAGATTTTCTAGATTATCTAGTAGTCCCTCTTACGATAAGGCGGGTCCTTACAATTCTTTTTTCTACTTTATCTAACGGGATGATGCCTTCCACATGGCCGATGAGAATATTAGCAGCCTCTTCGCCAACAGCAACGCCGCGTTGCTCTACCGTAGTCAGCATCGGGTCGCATGAAATGGCGCGTTGACCATTGGTAAAACCGCAAATGCTGATGTCTTCGGGCACTCGATAACCCATTCGTTTTACGGTGTAGAGAATACCGATGGCGGTGTCGTCGTTGACGGCGAAGAATGCATCGGGAATCTCTTCCTGACTCATGATTTGCGGAGTGATAGCCTCTGCGTCTGCCCTGTTGTCGCAAACACGCACAAATCGCTCGTCGGGTTTCAATTTGTTTTTCAACAAAGCATCGCAATAACCATTATAACGATTCTTCGAAATTTCCAACGACATGGGAGAACCATAAAATGCTATTCGCCTACATCCTGTTTCAATGAGATGAGTGACAGCATTGTATGCGCCCGTGTAATCGTCAACCACCACACGACTGGCATTTACTCCCGTACAAATACGGTCGTAGAACACCAAGGGAACTCCATAATCTTGCAACCATTTGAAATGGTCGTATTTGTGTGTGTCCTTTGCTTGCGAGACGATAATGCCACATACCTTGTTTTCATAGAATGACCTGCAGATGCGAACCTCACGGTCGTATCGCTCGCCGCTTTGCGACACCAAGATGTTGTATCCCCGAGAAGAAGCCTCTTGTTCTATACCACTGAGAATAGACGAAAAGTAGAAATGAGCGAATTGCGGAATGATAACACCAATAATCTTTTGAGGTTTCGTTCTGCTGTTTCGCAAACTTTCCGCAATGATATTAGGCACGAAATCATGCTCACGAGCGAACTTGTTGATTCTCTCTCGTTGCTCAGCACTGATGCGAGGACTGTTTTTCAATGCACGCGAAACCGTAGCTACAGATACTCCTAATTCCCGTGCAATATCTTTCATGGTCATGGACATGGCTTCAGGCATTTTCTATACATTTGCAAAAATATAAATTATTGTCAAATGTTGTTATCATTCATTGATTGATTATTGTTATTTCGCTATGCAAACGTTTGCATATATAAATGAACGATTTTAACAACCAAAAATTACATTTTTATTATAATAAACTTACTTTTGCAACGTGAAAATAGTCTCCAGCGCTTTGCAAACAAGCAATAAGTGCTAAATAGGCTGTTTGCGTCAACCTAATAATGACATTCAATAAACAAATATATTTAACTTAAAAAATGTAGTAATGATGAAGCAGGTAAAGTTTACAATGCCTCTAAGGATGCTCGCTTTAATATGTGGGCTATTCCTAACGGTTAGTGCCTTTGCACAGCAGATTACTGTGAAAGGCCATGTGAAGGATGCTACTGGCGAACCCATCATCGGTGCTACTATCCGCGTGGTAGGCGTGGAAGGTGGAACGGTGAGCGATATCGACGGTAACTTCACTTTGAATGCCAATCCTGGCGCTACGCTTTCAGTGTCATACATTGGTTATGCGACACAGGAGGTTTCCACAGCGTCTGATGTCGTTATCACTCTTGAGGATGATGTGGCCAATTCACTTAACGAAGTGGTAGTTATTGGTTATGGTGTTGCCAAGAAGAGTGACTTGACTGGTTCTGTGGCAGCCTTGAAGCCTGATGCTAAGAACAAAGGTGTCGTAGTGAATCCACAAGACATGCTCGCTGGTAAAGTAGCTGGTGTGAACATCACAAGTAATGACGGTGCTCCTGGTACTGGCGCACAAATCCGTATTCGTGGTGGATCTTCGTTAAATGCGTCAAACGACCCATTGATCGTGATTGACGGTTTGGCTATGGATAATGAGGGTGTGAAAGGTTTGTCAAACCCACTCTCAATGATTAATCCACAAGACATTGAGTCGTTCAACGTATTGAAAGACGCTTCTGCCACAGCTATCTACGGTAGCCGTGGTTCAAACGGTGTGATTATCATCACCACCAAGAAAGGTCGTCAAGGTATGAAACCCTCTATTTCTTATTCGGGTAGTGCAACTGTAAGTATGCGTCAGAAATCGCTTAAGGTGATGAATGGTGATGAGTATCGCAGCTTTATTAACAAAATGTACGATGCAAACAGTATCCCAGTTCAAGCATTGGGTACAGCCAACACCGATTGGCAAAAGGAGATTTATCGCACGGCTATCAGTCATGACCACAACGTGACTCTCTCTGGAGCAGTAAAGAGCTTGCCTTATCGTTTGTCAGTAGGTTATACCGACCAACAGGGTATCTTGAAAACTTCTGACTTCAAGCGTGTTACCGCAGCCATCAACTTGAATCCGTCTTTCTTTGACAATCACTTAACCTTGAATCTCAATGGAAAGGGTATGTATGCCAAGACAAAGTATGCAGACACGCAAGCCGTGAGTGCCGCCGTGTATATGGATCCAACGCAAGATCCTTACAGCTATACCTCTGCATATCATAAGAGTTTGTTAGGCGGTAGCCTTGAGCAGACATTGAAGAACTTCGGGGGTTATTTCCAATGGCCAGTTGACGCTGATTGGGATGGTGACCCGACATGGCCGTATACATATAGAAGCGTTTCCAATATGCCTAATCCTCTTTCTGTGCTCTATGGACGTGATGAATATGCCAAGAGCCGTGCATTTGTCGGAAGTGCCGACGTTGACTATAAGGTTCATGGTTTCGAAGACTTGCGTCTTCACTTGACTTTAGGTGCTGATATTTCTGAAGGTAAGCAATATACTAACAACCAACCTTGGTACACAGGTTCTATGTATTATGGTAGTTGGGGAAACGAGAAAATCTTGAAACGTAATCTCCAGCTTTCTGCTTACGGTCAGTATTACCATGATTTCAACGATGCTGCCAAGAATCACTTTGATATCATGGCTGGTTATGAATGGCAACACTTCTGGCGTGACCAAAAGAATGACTATATTGGATATTATCCTTCAACAAGTCCTAAGTATGTGGCTAATCCCGCAGACCCAACCGTCAATGAGCGTCCACACACTCCATATCATTTCCGTACAGATAGCTACTTGATTTCATTCTTCGGTCGTGCAAACTGGTCGTTGATGGATCGTTATTATGTAACAGCTACCGTGCGTGATGATGGTTCTTCTCGTTTCAAGAAGCACTGGGCATGGTTCCCCTCATTTGCGTTTGCATGGAAAGTAAAGGATGAAAACAAGTTCCGTGATATCAACTGGCTCTCCGACTTGAAGCTCCGTTTAGGTTGGGGTATGACTGGTCAGCAGGCAGGTGCTGTTCCTGATTATGGATGGATTGCTACCTATTCACGCAATACCGGTACCAATGGTTACTATCCACTTGTCGGTGATGGTTCACTATATCGTCCAGACAACTATACGCCAAATTTGAAGTGGGAAACTACTACTACATATAATATAGGTATAGACTGGGGTATCTTTGACCAACGACTCACGGGTACAGTTGACTGGTATTATCGTAAGACCACCGACCTTTTGAACTATGCTCCTTCATTGCCATTGTCTGCATATCGTAACCAAAGCTGGCAGAACATCGGTTCTTTGGTAAATACGGGTGTCGAGGCAACCTTGAGTTGGAAAGTTATTCGTGCTAAAGATTGGTATTGGACTCTTGACTATAACTTCACTTACAACAAGAATGAGATTACTGACTTGAATGGTGTTTCTTCCGACGGTTCTCCTGTACCCAATACTGGTATTAAGATTGGTACGGACCGCTATTTGCAATACCAACAAGTTGGACATCCTATCAATTCGTTCTTGGTATTCCAGCAGGCATACGACAAGAATGGCAAGCCAGTTGAGAATGCTGTGGTTGATCGCAATGGCGATGGACAAATCACTCAAGCAGACAAGTATTTCTATAAGAGTCCTTCCGCTCCCATTACCATGGGATTGGCATCTCGTTTGGAATACAAGAATTGGGACTTCGGTTTCTCACTCCGCGCAAGCATAGGCAACTATGTATATAATAATAATGAGCAAGGTATGGCTAATGTCAATCCAACCGAGGTTTGGAAGAGTTCACTCCTCTACATGAACAACTATACGTATGAGGCAATTGAGCGCAACTGGCAGACCTATCAGATTACCTCTCAACTCTCTGACTTCTATGTTCATAATGCTTCGTTCTTGAAGTGTGACAACATCACGTTGGGTTATAGCTTCTCTAATCTCTTCAACAAACTTGGCGGACGTGTTTATGCTACGGCATCAAACGTGTTTACCATTACCAAGTATGATGGATTGGATCCCGAGGTTGGCAGTGGATTTGACAGTAACATGTACCCACGTCCATTCTCTGTGATTGTTGGTTTGAACCTGAATTTCTAATTCATCATGTATAACTTTAAAATGCAATATAAGTCATGAAACAAATATTTAAAAATCTGATTCCTGTCGCATCGCTTGCATTTGCTTTTAGCATGACCTCATGTGTCAAAGACTTGGATGTAGATCCACTGGATCCCAATATGTCCACTGAAGTTAGTGCGGAAGGCTTATTCAACAAGTGTTATGCCAACATTGCCATGGCTGGTAATGGTGGTGCTAATGGCGATTGTGACATCGACGGTATTGACGGTGGTACGTCAGGATATGTGCGCCAGATGTGGAATGCCAATGAGTTGCCTACCGATGAGGCTATCTGTGGATGGGGTGACGACGGTATTGAGCAGTCTTGCTTTAATACATACGATGAATCACATCCAATGCTTAATGGCTATTTCGCTCGTTTGACAACGGGTATTACCTATTGCAATGAGTATCTGGCAGTTGCTGGTGGTAATGATGCAACGATGACAGCTGAAATCCGTTTCATCCGTGCCTTGAACTATTATCTGTTAATGGATGCTTTTGGAAGAGTGCCTTTCGCAGAGTCTCTTGGCAATCCTGCTATCTATACTCGTCAACAAATGTATGAGTGGTTGGAAAAGGAATTGGTGGAAAATGTAGAACCCAATCTTTCCAATGCCAAAGCTAAAAAGTCTTCTGACGCTGGCTATGGTCGTGTTGACAAGGCTGCTGCTTGGATGTTGCTTGCTCGCCTCTATTTGAATGCTGAGGTTTATGTTGGTACTCCACAATGGGCAAAAGCTGCTGAATATGCTAAGAAAATCATGGATTCAGACTATCGTTTGAATACTCAGGGCGTGAATGGATGGAGTGCTTATCAGATGTTGTTCATGGGAGACAATGGTGAGACAAATGCCGCTTATGAGGCTATCTTCCCCATCCTGCAAGATGGTCTGACCACAACATCTTGGGGAACCTCATTGTTCTTGACAGCTGCTTGCTTCGATAGTGACATGCATGCTAATCCCAATGACTTGAATGCTACTAATGGTACTTCTGGTCAGGTGTGGGGTGGTAATCGTGCCCGTCCAAGCTTAATCCAGAAATTCTTCCCCAATTTGGATGCTCCACAAGTTGCATGTTACGAAATGACTGCTGTTGCCGGGGATGACCGTGCTCTCTTTGACGGTATTGGGCGTGAAATCAATAACCTCACCCGTTCAGACTTCAAGCATGGCTATGGAGTGGCTAAGTTTACAAACTTCAAGACTGATGGTTCTGGTGGTCACGATGCAACGTTCGTAGATGGAGATTACTTCTTCTTCCGTGTAGCAGAGGCTTACTTGACATACGCAGAGGCTGTTGCTCGTCAGAATGGCGGAACACTTACACCAGATGGTGTTGCAGCTATCAATGCCCTTCGTGCTCGTGCTCATGCATCTCAAAAGTCAGGTTATTCTCTTAATGAGATTCTTGATGAGTGGAGCCGTGAGTTCTACTTTGAAGGTCGTCGTCGTGTTGACCTGATTCGTTTTGGTAAGTTTGGTGGTGACACCGATTATATTTGGCAATGGAAAGGCGGAACCTATGCTGGTCGTAACTTTGACAAGAATCGCAATATCTATGCTATTCCTGCAGCACAATTGCCCGCTTATGACAGTGTTCAAAATCCTGGTTATTAATTAATAAGAGAAAGGACAATTATATGAAAAAGATACTTAAGTCAACATTGCTGCTCCTGTGCAGCGTGTGCCTCTTCACGGCTTGTGAAGATGACAATGACTCCAATCCTACGCTGGTTATCCCGACGACATTCCACCTGAATACACCAGCTTATGCACAGGCAAATACTGATCTGGCTTCTTCTACCGAACTGCCCTTTACTTGGTCACAACCAAATTATGGTGGTTTCCCCGTAGCAGCACAATACCAAATGCAGTTCTCGCTCAAAAACAGCTTTACTACCTCTGTGGCACAAGCTGAGGCTGACGAGAGTGGCAAGACGATTGCTGATTATGTGATGCTTGACCAGATATATAATAGTTGTCAGGGTACGGTAAATGCTTCTTCATTGGCAAAAGGACTTGAACAATTGGCTGGTTGGGATGAGGATAACGTTCCTGAAACCGTTACCGTTTATGCTCGTTTGACTTCTGACTTTGCCAATGATACAATCTACTCCAACGTGGTATCATTCTTGGTATCTCCTTACTATGTAGAACTGAAAGATGCACCTGTAGAAATCTGGTATCTCGTAGGTGGATGTATCGCTGATGGTAAGTGGAGCAACAATGCTGATGCTATCGGAACCAGTTTGATGCCTATGAACATCATTCAAGGCGTAGAATACGACAAGAAGACGGGTACTGGCGAAATCCAATACATCGGTTACTTCCCCGACAATGCTGAGTTCAAGATTGTGAAGACTCCAGGTGATTGGGATCACTATGTATTCTGCGGTAATGGTGAAGATATGGGTACTTCTCTCCGCAATGGCGGTGATGATACAGGTAACATCAAGATTGCTGAGGGTGGATACTATATGATTACTATCAATACGAAAGACGTTACTTGCAGCATTGAGAAGTATGAAGAGGCTGTGAAGGTTTATCCTAAACTCTGTATTGCAGGTAGCTTCAATGATTGGAGCGATAGCGACTTGACTCCTGTATTCAGCTTCGAAGGTGCCGAAAACCACATTTGGTCTTATGAAGTGGAAGGTGGCTGGAAGTTGAAAGTGAAATTACCAGATGATTGGGGCACCAACTGGGGCTACAAGGATGGCTATGCTGGAGAGAGAGATGGAGATGGAAACCTCGTTGTTCCTGAAGGCAAGTGGTTGTTTATCTTCAATGATATTGACGGATCTTACTCCCTTATTGCCAAATAAGTAAATGGGTTTCATTCACATTAAAACAGAAACGATTATGTTAAAGAAGTTTTTATATGGACTGACATTGATTGCCGTTATGGCATCATGTTCAGATGATTATACAGATTGGGCATCTCCTCAGACTAATCCTGAGGAGAAAGCCAAGACTGTGGAGATGAGTGTTGGCGCAGTACCCGACATTGACCTCGGTGAGATTGTTGCCGACTCTGTTCAGCTTTTTGTTCCTACGGTAGTAGCGAGTGATGAGGCTGTCAGCAGTTTTACCGTTGAACTCTTCCAACCTCCTTATGTGCAAGGACAGAGCAAGAGTGTTGTTCTAACAACTGACGCTCAAGGTTATGTTTCGGTTGAAGATTTGCAGGCTGCGGTTGTTGAACTCTTTGGCGCACGTCCCGAAAAACGCCAAGTTGGTATGGTTGTGACTTGTCTGACATCAGTGGGTGGACAAAGTATTAAGAATGTGGCAAGTGGCGCAGGGGTAAATGTTATGCCTGCAGCACCTCTGATAGAGACTGCTTACTACTTGACAGGTAGTATCAATGGTTGGAATAACAATGACAATACCTACAAACTTACAAACGATGGTTCTGACCCATACACTAATCCTACATTCACATTGCGTATTCCTGCTCCAGAGGATGGCTCTAATGTTGAGTTCAAGATGACTCCAGAGTCAGGTCTTGACGGTGATTGGTCTGGTTGTTTGGCAGGTGGAGAGGAACAAGGTACTTTCGTATACAATAATGCTGGTGGTAACCTCGTTATTGAGGCCATTCCTGGTGCTAAGTATTATGATTTGACCTTCAATATGTTAGATCTCACTTGGTCGTATACCGCCATCTCATTTGAGCCATTCGTTTACTTCATTGGTGCTACCGACGGATGGGCAAATGCAGAGCAGAAACTTGCTCTCGTGAACGATGAAGGTTTATATACGGGTTATATCTATTGTGCTGATCCCAATGGTTGGGGTAATGAATTCAAGTTCCAACGTGTAGCTGGTTCTTGGGATAATGAGATCAACTATAATACCTTTACAAGTGTTACTGGCTTTGAGAAAGGTGACGGTAGCAATATCAAGGCAGCTGCTGGAGAAGGAGTTTACTATGTAACACTCGACTTGAGCAACAATATCTTGAACGGTATTAAGGTTAACAACATGAACCTTGTAGGTGACTTCAATGGTTGGAATCCTGGTGACGATGCTCAGCAAATGACATGGGATGCAGCTAACTACTGCTACGTGATTACCAATGCTGGCGTTACGAGCAATGGATGGAAGTTTACTATCAACAACGCATGGGATATCAACCTGGGTGGCGACATCAATAATCTTGTTGCCAATGGTGATAATATCTCCGTTACAGGTAAGACTATCAAACTCTATCCAACTCGCAAGACATCTGAAAAGATTTATTGCACGATTGAGTAAGTCAATCAAGTAATAGTTTCATTCATAGAAGGGTGCACCAAAAAGTGCATCCTTCTATTTGTTAATAACGAAAAGCAATGCGTGTGCAACCGATTGCGCACACATTCATATATTATTATAAGGTGTTTGATTGGTATTTGTTGTTTTTTTCATAATTTCGCCGATGAAAACAAAGTCTATGAACTATCAACGAAATCATATAATGAAGATGAAACAAATTTACACATTTCTATTGGCATTCTCGTTTGTTCCATTTACGGCATGTGCCAATGACGGATGGCCATCACAATATGGCGGAGTAATGTTGCAAGGTTTTTACTGGGATTCCTTCGATGCTACCAAATGGACGAATCTCCAGAAACAAGCACCTGAATTGGGACAATTCTTCGATCTCGTTTGGTTGCCACAAAGTGCTAATTGTGGTGGTACTTCCATGGGATATGATGATTTGTATTGGTTTTCCAATTACAACAGTTCTTTCGGAACAGAGGCAGAATTGCGTTCATTAATCCAAGCATTCAAGGCTAATGGTATCGGAACGATTGCCGATGTAGTCATCAATCACCGTAAGAACGTTTCCAATTGGGTGGATTTCCCTCGTGAAACCTATAAGGGCGTTACTTACGAGTTGAAATCTACTGATATTTGTTCTGATGATGATGGTGGTGCTACGCTGAATTGGGCAAGGCAAAACGGTTATTCTCTTTCATCCAATAAAGACACAGGAGAAGGATGGAGCGGAATGCGCGACCTTGATCATACAAGTGCCAATGTGCAAACTAACGTCAAGGCATACTTGGATATGTTGCTCAATGATTTAGGATACGTTGGCTTCCGCTATGATATGGTGAAGGGATATAGTGGTTCATATACGAAGATGTATAATGAATCATCAAAACCGACATATTCAGTAGGTGAGTGTTGGGATGGAACGAACACTATCAAGAATTGGATTGATGCTACGAGCAAGACATCTGCTGCTTTCGACTTCCAATTCCGTTACACCGTGCGCAACGCTATTAACAGGAACGACTGGAGTTATTTAGGAAAGCAGAATGATGGCAACTGGCCATTGATTAGTACAAGTGTTGCAAATGGTAGTTATCGTCAATATGCGGTGACTTTCGTTGAGAATCACGATACTGAAAAGCGTAGTAATGCAGATCAAGACCCTATCCGCAAAGATACTTTGGCGGCTAATGCTTATCTTTTGGCAATGCCAGGAACTCCCTGTGTTTTCTTGACGCATTGGCAAGCCTATAAGCAAGCTATTAAATCCATGATAGAAGTTCGTAAGTTGGCTGGCATTCACAATGAAAGTGCAACACTCAACTTTGCCAGTACCTCTACTTACTATGCCGTTCGTACGTCGGGAACCAAAGGACAGTTGCTTTGCGTGGTTGGTCCTGGCGCACAAAGTTATGTTCCTAATGGCCAATGGGTTCAGGTGCTCAGTGGTTACAAGTATGCATATTATCTTTCCCCATCTATGGAAACGGCTTGGGTGGATTTAAGTTCTGGCAATTATGAAGGTGAACAAACCGCAAGATTGTCGGCTATCAGCGAGTCAGCTAATGCACAATTGGTTTATACACTTGACGGAACCAATCCTACAGCCAATAGTGCAAAGGTTTCCTCTGGGTCAACCATCACGATTCCTATCGGAACCACTACATTGAAAGTGGGATTGTTGATTGGTGGCGTGGTTAGTGGAATTGTTTCTCGTCAATACGAAGTAACAGAGGAGATTCCTTTCAATCCCTATACCATTAATGTGTATGTAAATACCGATAAGGTGGGATGGAATCGAGTGAACTTCTGGACATGGGGTGGAGATGGTAGTCATGCTCCCAAAAATGGCAATTGGCCTGGAGATGCCGTGACAACGACTGTGTCGATTGGCGGAAAGAATTGGTATCGTTCATCATATACTATCAATAGCTTGGATGATTGCGTGAATTTCGTTTTCAGTACAAACTCTGGAAGTCCGCAAACCATAGATATTAACGACGTAAAGCAAGATGCTTATTTCGAAATATCTAACGAAACAGATGGTGGAAAGAACAAAGTGAATGATTTGACCAACCAGTTAACATCTGTGAATCGTGTGTTGAATGATGCTCAACAGAAGAGTCAGATGTATAATATACAAGGTATGAAGGTGAAAAACAATGTTTCTTTGCCTCATGGAATTTACATTCAAAACGGCAAGAAAGTGGTTGTAAAATAACAAACACCTGCTTTGTAAACATCAAAATGGAACTTTAGCTTCGAAATATACCATTTCGTTTGTTGAAGGGTGAATGAATTGAATGCTCTCTGCGTGAAGAAAAAGACGCTCGTCTTTCATTCCGTAGAGAGCATCTCCTTTGATGGGGTTGTTCAAACCTAATTGATGGGCGCAATGAACACGCAATTGGTGAGTACGACCGGTATGCGGAAAAAGCCAAATCCTATATTCATCCATCATCTTGTATTCCGTAATTGCCGTTTTCCCATGTTTTTCGTCGATGATTTGATAAGGTCTGTTGAGTGGGTCAGGTCGCATGGGCAGGGTAATTGTACCTTCTCGTTGCGTTGAAGTCATGGGATGCGAAAGTAAAGCCACGTATTTCTTTTGGATAAGATGGTTGGCAAATTGCGATTGCAAATGTTTGTGTGTCTTCTTGTTTTTCGCAATTACGAGCAAACCACTCGTTGCTTGGTCTAAACGATGCACCATTTGAAGACATTCGGCATCTTGACAACGTTCGTGCATAATGTCGTAAACCGAAATCTCATTTGTTTTCCCTGGTACACTCAACATTCCCGCTGGTTTATCTACCACAATCAAGTCGTCATCTTCATAGATAATACGGTCGTTTAGCATGTTTCCGTCTTTGTCATTTACTTGTGAGGGTAGGGAAGCGGTATTTCCTAAATCCAACATCCATGTTAGAATAGGCAAACATTTCCCCCTACATGCAGGATAATAATGCAAATGATGTCGTATCTCTTGTTTTGGAGAAGGACCAAACCAAAACATCGCCATACTAATGGGTTTCAAATGATGGAGGAAAGCATATTGTAATAGTTTGGGTTCACAACATTCGCCTGCCCCAGAAGGTGGGATTTTCTGAACCGTATCGGCAAAAATCTCCAAAAGATTCTTGCTTTCACCATGTAGGTTGAGAATGTTGAATTGCGAGAAAAGCCAACTTTGCAAAGCATCGGATAATTGCTTGCGCAAATGCTTCAATTCCTCTACCTCTTGTAAATATAGTGTATAGTGACCGTAAAGAGTATCTATAGGTTGGCTAAACATACTCTTTATGCGCCTTAACTCTGCCTTTTGGAATTGGCTTTCCTTAATCATGGCTTCGTCTTCCTCCTTCGACACGTTTCCTTTCTTACGTCTCTCATCGCGTAGAGCCTTGCTTTTCTGCATCAAAAGTTTGTATTCGTCAACCGTTTTTTCACGCTTTTCCTTGAGTTCGTTCAGTTTTTTCTCCGCATTCAAGAACCGTTCGTCGTTTTCCAACGCATGAATGGAATGGTTGATATTCGTGATTTCCGCCTCATGAGTCTTGAAATAACCATCGGGTTGCAAGTAGTCGAAGATGGCAGGCACGAAAATCTCGTCATCATCCATTCCATTTATCTGCCCTGAATAAGCCGCTAAATACCCCAATTCCCCTTCTTGGTTCTCCACTACTAACACCCCAAACATCTTGCCCTCATCGTTTTGAGGGATGAGAGGCAAGAGTTTTTCCACCGCCAACATACAAAGAGGATGTGGCTCATAATCAAATGGATTGTTCATCTCATTCGGTTTCTCTATGTTGGTGTGAAGGGGGTGAAATAGTTTCATAATGCTATGGGAATTAAAAGCTTCATACAAATGTTCCTACCCATGTCGAATACGCCTTGTCTTCCTGTAATGGGATTCACGTCAGCATATTTCAGTCGGCTGAGATGATTCTGATAAGCACGATCAAAGATATTGTTAGCGATGATGTGAAGGGTGGCTATCTTTTTCTTATGATATGAGATGTCTGTTCCCAACGATAGGTTTACCAAGGAGTAAGATGGCGTTTCCGTCTCGGTATCATCGTGTTTATAATAATGGCTTTGTTTCAAATAACATTCCAACCCTATAGATGCGTAAGCGTTATTGAATGGTAAGTTTGCGGTTGGGATATCAAACTTCAAGCCAGATGTCCATCTTGGTGCGGGAATAAATGGCAAATACCTGCTTTCTTCTGGTTGATGTAATTGTCGGGAGTCAACGTAGGAGAACGTATTAAGGAAATGCAACCTTTCTATAGGATGGATTTCTATGCTTACTTCACCTCCCCACAACCGAGCATTGCCAGAAGTATATTGATAAGTGTTTCGTCCATCGGTTATGATACCAGGCAAACGTTGCGTGAAAATATAGTTTTCAATGTGGTTGGCAAAGAGAGAAAGAGAGGCTGAAACCATCTTCGAAGTGAAATCAAGTCCTGCATCTGCTTGCCAACTATATTCCGGAGAAAGGTTTGTGTTGCCCAATTCATATCTGATACTTCCTTCATGAACACCGTTGGAAGCCAATTCGCTTATGTTAGGTCCTCTGAATCCTCGCGATATATTCATGCGTAAATGCAATTTATCGGAAACACAATATGTGGTTCCCACGCTTCCCGTCACTCCTTGGAAATTCTTGGTGAAGTCGATAAACCGCTCTTCCAATGCCTTACCATGCAAGTTTCGTATATCAAAACGAACACCACCACTCACCGTCCATCTGTTATACGACCAACTTGCGGTAGAAAACACGCCCCAATCAAAGAGGTTATAGTCGGGAATCAGAAACTCTTCGCCTGCGTTTACGGATTTCTGATACATTCCATTCATTCCCACGGCAAACTTCAAATGATTCTTTTCAGGAGAAGTATAGCGCAAATCATAGTTGATGGTGTGAAGTTTGAGATCAAGATCGGCTTCATCCACACTCTCTTCATGTTCTTGACGATGATTTTGTTGATAACCCACAATTAATTTCATGTTACCTTCACCCATATATAACGTATTTTCAGATACGGCTTTGTAATGGTAGATTTGTTGAAAAGGCAATGCTTTACTATAGGTTTTCACGTTATAACCCTCATAGGGAAGTGCCAATTCACCATTTGCTTCCCTCTCTCCTTCGATGATTCCAGGTGTGAGATGGTAATAGCTAAAGATGAATTGCGACTTTCCCCAATTGCGGTATGTTCCCAGTAAACCAGACAATGCTCGTTCGTGGAATTGCGAATTGACGACATATCCGTCATATTTGTTTTTATAAGCATGAGCCATTCGTTTAGAATAACGCAAGTTCCACATTATAGATTGTTTGTTTCCCGCAAAATTTAATGAACAGTCTATCTGTCCATTGTTGGTTTGATAACCTGTGGAAACATTTGCCTCCATCTTTCCTTGTGGTAAAGTGGGGTCGTTATGGAAGATGATGACACCAGCCATTGCGTCAGAACCATACATCAAACTGGCAGGTCCTTTCAGAATTTCCACCGAACTTACACCTTGTCCGTCTATCTCTATGCCATGCTCATCTCCCCATTGTTGACCTTCTTGTCGAATGCCGTCGTTCACTACAGTTACTCGATTGAAACCCAAACCACGAATAACGGGCTTGGAAATGCCGCTTCCCGTCGTGATTTGTGCCAATCCTGGTTGGTGAGCAATGGCATCAATGATGTTGGTAGATGATGTTGATTGTATTTCGCCCTTTGATATATATGTAAAAGGAAGGGGCGTTTCCTTGATGAGCGAGAGACCTGTCACCCCAGTAACAACCACCTCGCTAATGGTTTTTGTTCGCCAAATATCCACGGGAAGAGTGTCTTTTTCTTCAGTTGTTCCCATGAATGACTTAGCTATTCCTGATATTGGAATCCAAATCAAGAATAAAATTATTGATAAGTATTTCATGTTATTCCTTATTTAATGATAGTAATATAATATGTATGCTATAATTAAATAAGGTAAGGAGGTGCTCGAAGAAGATGACATGAAATGGTTGCCAAAGGAATATCCAATTGGCATACTGGAACGAAATAATGTATTGGCGTTATGAAACACGACAACGTTTCTGCTTGGGAATAATCGTATGGCACATGGTTGAATTGACAAAGCACACAATTATCCAATGAAACCGAATGCCAAGAGATGTGACCGCTATGAGGTAGATGATGGGCGCATTGAACACATTCCACATCATCATTCACCACCTCATGGTGATGATGAAGAATGGAAAGTGCCATCATCGGTATGAAAACCGAAAGCAACAACCATGCAACAAACCTTCTGTGTCGTATTCTCATAACTTGTGCAAAGGTAATTCAAAGAGTTGAAACTCACAAATTTTGTGTTGATATTTGCTATTTTTATGAAATCGGATAAGTTGTTGGAAATATATAGATGAAAAACGTACATAAAAAATGAAAATTTATAGATTTTCGTCAAAATGTTTTTTTATTGGAATAGATTTACTATCTTTGCACTATAATATATATGTTTAACGAAATTTACCATAAAAACACATTAACATGGAAATGAAAACAGGTGATTCAAAAGAGAAGAACCAAATGACAAAAGCATCCGCAGGTACTCTGGAATCTGGGGATATTTTTATTCAGATTGCTCCTTCCGAGGAAGATGGACTGCAAATAGCCTTGGATAGTACGGTGGCTTACCAGTTTGGTGAGCAAATCAAGACGGTTATTGCCGAAACCTTGCATGGCTTGGGCATTGATAAGGCTGAGGTGAAAGCTACAGACAAAGGTGCGCTCGATTGCACCATACGTGCGAGAGTGACGGCTGCTGCCGTTAGGGCAACTGGAAAAGACGTTTGGAAGTAATTTTGTTTAAAAGTAAAAATTATGCAAAGACTAAGAAGAACCATGATGTTCGTTCCGGGAAATAACCCGGCAATGATGCAAGACGCATTCATATATGGTCCCGATTCCATCATGCTTGATTTGGAAGACTCGGTGACGATGGCAGAGAAAGATGCAGCTCGTTTGTTGGTTTACAATGCCTTGAAAACCATCGATTACGGAGATACCGAGATGGTTGTTCGTATCAATCCTTTGAATACACCATACGGAAAGAAAGACATTGAAGCCGTTGTGAAAGCAGGTGTTGACGTGATTCGTATGCCTAAGACCGAAACGGCTGATGAAGTTCGTGAGGTTGAACGTGAGATTGAGAACGTTGAGAAAGAGATAGGTTGTCTCGGACGTACCAAGATTATGGCAGCCATCGAGAGTGCTTTGGGTATCGTGAATGCCTACGATATTGCCATTGCTTCGAAGAGAATGATGGGAATTGCATTGGGTGCTGAAGATTATTGCGCCAATTTGAAGACGCAACGTACACCTGGTGGAGCAGAGTTGTTGCTGGCTCGTCAGACGATTGTTGTTGCTGCTCGTGCCGCAGGTATAGATGCCCTTGATACGGTTTATTCAAACCTGAACGATATGGAAACGTTCCGCAAGGAAGTGGAACTCATCAAGACACTTGGTTTTGATGGTAAGTCAATCATTAATCCTCGTCAGATTGAGGTGGTCAATGAAGTGTTTGCGCCAAAAGAGAAAGACATCATGAAAGCACAGACCATTCTCGCTGCCATCAAGGAAGCCGAGAAGCGTGGTAGTGGTGTTATTTCCGTCAATGGCAAGATGGTTGACCGCCCCGTGGTATTGCGCGCTCAGCGTACCATCGACTTGGCGATTGCATCAGGAATATTAAAAGAGGAGGATTTACTATGAACAGCATCAAAGAACGTGCAGCATTGATTCAGGAGGCTGCCAAGAAACTCAATAAAGAGATTTACCAAGATAGTGGACAGAGCAAGAACGTTGCTCCTCGCACCAATGGACTGACCAATTCACACAAGGTAGTGAGCTTGGAGGAGGCCATTCGTAGAAGTGGTTTGCAAAACGGGATGACTATCTCATTCCATCATCACTTCCGTGCAGGTGATAAGGTGATTAATATGGTGGTAGATAAGTTGGCTGAGATGGGTTATAAGGACTTGCATCTCGCTTCATCGAGCCTCATTGATGTTCATGAACCATTGATTGAGCACATCCGCAATGGTGTGATTACGCGTATTTCCACATCGGGATTGCGTGGTAAGTTGGCTCAGGAAATCAGTCATGGATTGATGAAAGAACCAGTTATCTTCCGTTCTCATGGTTCTCGTGGTAGTGCGATTGCGAGTGGCGACTTGCATATAGATGTTGCATTCCTCGGAACATCATCGAGCGACCCGATGGGAAATGCTTGTGGTTACTCGCGTTCACCCAATGCCAAGAGTATATGCGGTAGTATCGGTTATGCGTTGCCCGATGCGCAATATGCGGATAAAGTAGTGATTCTCACGGATGACCTTGTGCCATATCCTAACCGTCCGTCAGGTATCTCTGAGTTGGATGTGGATTATGTGGTAGTTGTAGATAGCGTGGGCGATTCATCGAAGATTTCTTCTGGAGCCATTCGCGACACCAAGAATCCACGCGATATCTTGTTGGCGCAACAAGCTGCTAAGGTGATTATCAATAGTGGATATTTCAAGGAAGGATTTTCCATACAGACGGGTTCTGGTGGAGCGTCGTTAGCAGCCGTGAAATTTATCCGCCAGAGTATGCTCGACCAAGGCATCAAGGCAAGTTTTGCTTTGGGTGGAATCACCGCGCACATGGTGAAGATGCACGAAGAAGGATTGATAGAACGCTTGATGGATGTGCAATCATTTGATAAGGTGGCTGCAGAGTCATTGAAGAGCGACCGTATGCACAAGGAAATTTCAAGTATCGAATATGCCAGTGCCGATGAACCAGGTTCTGCAACTCACTTCTTGGATATCGTTATCTTGTCGGCATTAGAAGTTGATGTCAACTTCAATGTGAATGTATTGGTAGGAAGCGACGGTATTATTCGCGGAGCTATTGGTGGACACCCAGATACGGCTGCAGATTCAGCCTTGTCAATCATTGTTTGTCCATTGTTGCGCGGTAGAATTCCTTGTGTGGTAGATGAGGTTACCACGCTTATCACTCCTGGTTCTACGGTAGATGTGGTTGTTACGGAATACGGTATTGCCGTGAATCCGCGTCGTCCAGAGATTGCCGAAAGATTATCCAAGGCAGGCTTGAAGGTAGTAGATATCAACGACCTCAAGGCTCGTGCTGAGAAGATAATCGGTAAACCAGCACCCTTACCATTCGGTGATAAGGTTGTGGGAATCGTACTGAACCGTGAAGGCTCAGTACAGGATGTGATTAAGAATATTGTTGATTAAAACTTTAAGGACTTTAAGGACCTTAAAGACTCTAAGGTCCTTAAAGTCTTTAGTAGAAGAATATGGAGATTACGCTTGACATGCTATTGGAAAGTCGCGAGAAACGCTGGAACTTTCAACGTCAGTTGATTCAGGAACATCCTGAGTTGACGTTGGTGTGCGTTACCGTGATTATGCCAGGTAATGTCAAGCGTAATGCTCAATCTCTCGTTGTGGCTCATGCTGCTGTTCAATCGGTGCAAGATGCATTCGATAAAAACATTCGTTGGCAACAGGAGAAGGATTTGGTAACGGGATATGAAGCGTATTTTCTCATTCAAAGACCCATGCTTGATTGTAAGCGCGTCGCTTGTGAAATAGAAGATGCTCATCCACTTGGTAGACTCTTTGACATTGATGTTATTGACTCCAATGTGGAACCCGTTTCGCGTTCCGTAATCGGTAAGGAAGGGCGCAAGTGCCTTCTTTGCGAACATGAAGCCCGCTATTGCATGAGAAATCACACCCATTCGCGAGAGGAGTTGCAACAGAGAATACAACAAATGATTGATGCCTATGCACAATGACGAGTACGAGATTCGCCAAATGCCATTGTCGGTTAAGTTCGTAAGACAACAGGTGGAGGCTTTTCTGCAAAGAAATGGTCTGCGTTTGGAGTCTATGGATTACTATGCTGCCGTGTTTGCACATGGTGGTGAAGAGATGTTGGCTGGAGGTGGACTCAATGGAAATGTCATCAAGTGTATTGCCGTGAAACAAGGATTGCGTGATGCGAAGTTAAGCTTAACTATCATCTCTCATCTCATCAGTACGGCTGCTTCATACGGTATTCATCATTTGAAGATTTTTACCAAACCCGAAAACCAAAAGATGTTTGAGAGTTTGGGATTCCAGACGATAGCGAAGTCAGAACATGCTATCTTGCAGGAAAATGATAATTCGCTTGCATCGTATAAACGTCAATTGGCTTCGTTGAAAAAGAATGTTCCTACGGGAATCATCATCATGAATGCCAATCCCTTTACCAAAGGGCATCGTTATCTCATTGAACAAGCCGCCCAACAAGTAGAACATCTCATTGTGATGGTGGTAGAGGAAGATGTTTCTCGTTTCTCCTACGCGGAGCGAAAAGCGATGGTAGAAATGGGATGTCATGATTTGTCGAACGTAACGGTGTGCTCTACGGGTAGTTATGCGGTATCTTCCGCAACGTTTCCCACTTATTTCCTGAAGGAAATCAGCATGGCTACGGATACGCAAATTATGCTCGACCTTCATTTATTCGCTACTCATATCGCCCCAACGTTGAATGTTCAAGTTCGTTTCGTTGGTAGTGAACCAACTGATGCGCTCACTCAGCGATATAATGAGTTGATGAAAGAATACCTACCCACGCAAGGGATTGAGGTTAAGGAAGTTTCTCGATTGCATCAAGACAATGTTCATGTGAGTGCATCTGCACTTCGTGAGTGTTTGAAAGCACATTCCTTGCAAAAGGCTTCTGCTTTAGCTTATCCCACAAGCATTCCGTATTTGATAGCCGACCTTGCTTGTCAATCGCTTCAAAAAGAACTTGACTTGACTCCGAAACCAGGTTTGGTTGACCAACATGATAATGGTGCGCATACGGATATGGATTATGAATTGATGAAAAAGAGCATTCACGCTCTTCGTCCATATTTCGATGAATTGGCATTGTTAGGATGGAATGTTGATAAACCATACGTTTACGATGTCCAAACGATAGGTTTACGAGCCCTAAACGATATGTTTGCAACCACTAAAGGTGTGAATACTCATAAGGGGGCTTTGTTCTCGTTGGGATTGGCGGTAGTTGGCGGTGCTTATCTGATGCATCGGAAGGGAAAAGTTGAGGCTCATGAGTTGCAACAATTCATGATGGAGATGGCTCGTCAATTCCCAGATTCAAAGGGAACTCATGGTAGTGAAGTGACTGAGAAATATCATATTGACGGAGTGCTTGCCATTGCTCGTAAAGGTTATCCTGATTTGTTCGACAAATGGTTGCCCTTCCTTAAAAATGAAGAACTAAGAATGAAGAATGAAGAATTGGCTAACTCAGTCGGTTCTCTGTCAAATGATTCTCCATCTTTCGTTCTTCATACCACATTATTATATATAATGTCTATGCTCGATGACACCAACGTGTATTATCGAAGAGGAGAAGAAGGGGCAAGGATGGTGAAAGAGGAAGCAGGGAGATTGTTAAATCAAGCATGTGGAATGATGAATGATGAATCATTTTCAGCAAATTCTTCTCAACAAACCAATTCTTCATTAGAGAAAATGAACAAGAGATTCATTGCGGAAAACATTTCACCTGGAGGTAGTGCGGATATGCTTGCGCTCACTCTCTTGGTGAATTCATTAGTAGAATAATTATTAATTAATATTTAAAAATAACATTATGGTTGAATTAATCCAACAAGGAGTCTATCTTCTCAACGGTAAAGAAATCGTGAAAGATGCGGCTAATATGCCTGCTCCTGAAGTTGCTCGTGAGAACACGATTACTTACAACATCCTACGTGCACATGATGTGGATGGTAGTAAGGGTAAGAAAATGCGCATTCGCTTTGATGCGATGATGTCGCACGACATTACTTATGTGGGAATCATCCAAACGGCACGTGCCAGTGGATTGGAAAAGTTCCCTCTTCCTTACGCTATGACTAACTGTCACAACTCTTTGTGTGCGGTAGGTGGTACTATCAATGAAGACGACCATGTATTTGGCTTGTCTGCTGCCAAGAAATATGGTGGTATCTATGTTCCTGCTAATCAAGCCGTGATTCACCAATATGCACGTGAGGCAATGGTGAAATGCGGAAACATGATTCTTGGTTCTGATTCTCACACACGTTATGGTTCGCTCGGAAACATGGGTGTTGGTGAAGGTGGAGGCGAATTGGTAAAACAATTGCTTCGCAATACTTGGGACATCAATGCGCCAGAGGTAGTGCTTGTTTGGTTGGAAGGCAAACCACGTCGTGGCGTTGGTCCTCACGATGTTGCTATCTCTATGGTAAAGGCTGTCTTCGATAATGGCTTTGTGAAAAACAAAGTATTGGAGTTTGCTGGTCCTGGTGTGAAAGAGTTGCCTATCGACTTCCGTAACGGTATTGATATCATGACTACTGAGACTACTTGCTTGAGTAGTATTTGGATTACTGATGATGAGGTGAAACACCATTATGAGATTCATAATCGCCCAGAGGATTATAAGGAATTGCAACCTGGTGATGTGGCTTATTATGATGGAATGATTCGTATCGACCTCAGTACGCAAGAGAGTATGATTGCCTTGCCATTCCACCCATCTAATGCTTACACCATTCATGAATTGCAAGAGAATCCCGCAGAAATCTTGCGTAAGGTGGAGGAAGATGCCAAGAAACGTTTTGGCGATAAAGTAAATGTAAGTCTTATTGATAAGATTGTGAATGGTAAGGTGGTATCCGACCAAGGTATCATTGCAGGATGTTCGGGTGGTACATACGACAATCTTAGTGCTGCTGCTACGATATTGAAAGGTCAGAATGTAGGTAATGATTATTTCACCATTTCTGCTTATCCACAATCAACTCCAGTTTACATGGCAGCTACTCGCAATGGTATTGCTGAGGAATTGCTGGAAGCTGGCGTAGTGATTAAGCCTGCTTTCTGTGGTCCATGTTTCGGTGCTGGTGATGTTCCTTCCAATAATGGTTTGTCTATCCGCCACACTACTCGCAACTTCCCCAACCGTGAAGGTTCTAAACCAGGTCAAGGACAGATTTCGTTAGTGGCTTTGATGGATGCTCGTTCTATTGCAGCAACGGCTGCTAATGGTGGTGTGATTACCGCTGCTACGGATATCGAATTCGAAGATACGCACAAGCCATATACTTTCGATGCTAAGATTTACGAGCATCGTGTATTCAATGGCTATGGTAAGGAGAATACCGACCAACCTTTGCGTTATGGTCCTAATATCAAGGACTGGCCAACCATGTATCCTATGCAAGAGAATATGTTGTTGGAGTTAGCAGCAGTTATCCATGATCCAGTAACTACGACGGATGAGTTGATTCCATCAGGCGAAACTTCCAGTTATCGTTCCAATCCGTTGAAACTATCTGAATTCGCCCTTTCTCGTCGCGTTCCTGAGTATGTTGGCATTAGCAAACGCATACAAGCACAAGACTTGGAACGTCGTGCAGGTAATGTGCCTGAACATGTAGCAAAGGCCCTTGCTCAAGTTGGTGCAAAAGCAGAAGATACTTCATTTGGTTCATGTGTGTTTGCCAATCGTCCTGGTGACGGTTCTGCTCGTGAACAAGCTGCATCTTGTCAGAAGGTATTGGGTGGTGATGCAAACATCTGCTATGAGTATGCTACCAAGCGTTATCGTTCTAATTGTATCAACTGGGGAATTGTTCCGTTTACCATTGCCAAGGAAACACCATTCGATTATGAAGCTGGTGATTTCGTGTATGTTCCTGGTATTCGCGAGGCAATCATCTCTGGTAAAGAGGAAATTGATGCTCAAGTGATTACGAAGGATGGTGTGAAACCAATCCACCTCTTCTTCCAGAATCTCACAAACGATGAACGTACTATCCTTGAAAAGGGCTGCTTAATGAATTATTATAAGAGTAAGAAATAGTAATAGTTGAGTGTTTAGTGTTCTATATGAATCGCTAAACACTAAACACTAAACACTCAACACTAAACAAAAAAACAATGAGAAATAAAATCCAAATGACCACTCCGCTCGTGGAGATGGATGGCGACGAGATGACTCGCATCTTGTGGCAAATGATAAAAGATGAATTAATCCTTCCTTTCGTTGACCTCAAAACGGAGTATTACGACCTTGGTTTGGTGAAACGTGATGAGACAAATGACCAAATTACCATTGACTCTGCCGAAGCTACGAAGAAATATGGTGTGGCTGTGAAATGTGCTACCATTACGCCTAATGCTCAACGTATGACGGAATACAACCTGCATGAAATGTGGAAGAGTCCTAATGGAACCATTCGTTCTATCCTCGATGGTACCGTGTTCCGTACACCTATCACTATTCCAAGCATTCACCCTGCCGTGAAGAATTGGGAGAAGCCAATCACGATTGCTCGTCATGCTTACGGTGATGTGTATAAGAGCGTGGAACTCCGTGTGAATGAACCTGGTGTTGCTAAGTTGGTATTCGATGGCGAAAGTGGTGAACATCAGGAAGTGGTGATTCACAATTTCAAGGGCGAAGGAGTATTGCAAGGAATGCACAATGTGGATAAGAGCATCCGTTCTTTCGCACATAGTTGTTTCAAGTTTGCGCTCGACGTTAACGAAAGCGTTTGGTTCTCTACTAAGGATACTATCTCCAAGAAGTATGACGCACAATTCCGTGTCATTTTCGACGAGGTATTCCAAGAGTATAAGGATGAGTTCGAAAAACGTGGATTGGAGTATTTCTATACACTTATCGATGATGCCGTTGCACGTGTTATCCGTTCGAAAGGTGGATTCATCTGGGCTTGCAAGAACTACGATGGCGACGTGATGAGCGACATGGTCAGCACGGCATTCGGTTCGCTTGCCATGATGACTTCCGTACTTGTTTCTCCTGATGGCAATTATGAGTATGAGGCTGCCCACGGTACCGTTACTCGCCACTATTACAAGTATCTACAAGGTGAGGAAACCAGTACCAACCCAATGGCAACTATCTTCGCATGGAGTGGGGCACTCCGCAAGCGTGGAGAGAAAGATGGTATCAAGGAACTCATGAACTTTGGCGACCAACTCGAAGCTGCATGTTTCGATACACTCAATGAGGGCATTTGTACCAAAGACCTCGTAAACCTCATGGAAGGCATTGAACCAAAGGCTGTCAACTCCGCAGGTTTCATCGCAGCTATCCGCGAGCGTTTGGAGAAAAGATTGGCATAAAACAATTACCTTTTACACATACACATAAAGAAAATCCGCTGAGTCTTTCATGATTCAGCGGATTTTTTAGCACACAAAACGTACTGTGCAATGATACGTCATATATACTTACGCTCCTAACGATGCATTGTAGCGTAATCCTTTTTAATTGATTGTTGTCCGCTAAAACTATTCAAAATCGTCCGAAAAGCCTTTGTCTGCATACAATCCAATGATGTTCTATCGGCTCAGTCGATATTTAGTAGGGGAATTAAGATTGAATCTTATTCTTTGCCGTAGTTTCATATCATTGAATTGGCTATCTATTTGAGAAAGGAGAAATGCCTACGGCATCTTCCATGCATGCTTTGATTATCTAACTATTTTCCCCTACGAAAAAACGACTGAGCCGTTAATTCTCTATATTCTCAATACTTACGCCATCGAATTGGTCCATGAGGTCAATGATGCGCATTTCGTATTTGTCGCGCTTAATTTTGATGTCCATGTTCACGCGATAGACTACGCCAGAAGCAATGTGCGTCTCCTTCATGCTATATGAATCGAGTTCCATTCCGTCATTGCGTAGGTTATCAAGTATCTTACGAATGTCTTCTTGTGTGGGAGAAGTAAAGACCACGTTGATGATGCGCTTGCCAAATCGGTGCAATATCCAGTTGAATGCCTCAAGACTTATCAGTACCAATACGGTAGACGAAATGGCAAGTAAATACATCCCACCTCCACACGTTAAACCGATGGCTGCCGTTACCCATAGGCCTGCTGCTGTGGTAAGTCCCTTCACCACATGCTTTTGGAAGATAATCGTACCAGCGCCGATGAATCCGATACCCGTTACCACTTGTGCCGCGATACGCGATACGTCCAAACGATGTTCGGTAGAGATAAGTGCCCCTTCGAAACCGTATGCGGAGATAACCATGAAAAGGGCCGAACCTAAGGCTACGAGGAAGTGGGTGCGGAATCCTGCTTCCTTTGAACGATATTCACGTTCCAATCCAATAATACCGCCTAATACGGCTGCTATGGTAATTCTTAAAATGAAATCTGTTGTCATTGACATAGGAGTTGATTTTTATGAGTTTTGTTTTTTAGGAATGAATAACGAAAGAAGAATGCTGACGGTCAATACGGAGACAATGACCAACAGCGACCATATTGCATCGATTTCCACGTAATCGTGGAGTAGGAGTTTGACACCAATGAAAAGCAGCAATATGCAGATGCCTGGTTTGAGAAAGCGAAACTTGTCTGCTATTCCTGCCAACAGGAAGAACATGGCACGCAATCCAACGATGGCCAGAATGTTGGAGAAGAACACCACGTAAGGGTCGAGCGATACGGAGAAGGCAGCAGGTATGCTATCGAATGCAAAGACGATGTCTGCTAATTCGATGAAGATAACCGTTACCAACAAGGGCGTGATACACCATTTTCCCCCTTTGCTCTTTGTTGCCACTTCCATTTCACCATGAGTCTTCTTGGCTCGAACGAAGAAAGCATCACCATGAAAATGCGGATAGATGCGGAAGAACTTGGATAGGAGTCTAACGGCAAAATGATTTTGCACGTCAATGGCCTCTTCTTGTTCTTTTTCAAAGAGAATCTTGATGCCATTGTATATGAGCAAGAGTCCGAACACCAATAATATCCAGTCGAATCTCGCAATGAGTGAAGTTCCTACGAAGATGAAGATGAAACGCAATACGATAGCTCCAAAGATACCCCAATTGAGAACGTGCTGATATTCCACTTTGCTCACACCGAACGAGGTAAATATGAGGAGCATCACGAAAAGATTGTCTACCGACAATGTCTTTTCCAAGAGATAAGCGGAAAGATATGCGATAGACATATTGTGACGATACAATGATACACCGCCTTCAAAGTCGTTGGTATCAATATGGAGGTGAGAGGCATATCGTTGAGTCACGTCTTGCAAGTCGCCCATGTTCTCTATGCCATGTACCATATCACCGTGAAACCACAGGAAACCAGCGAAGCAGAATGCAAGGGCAACCCATACGGCCGTCCACAATCCCGCTTCCTTCATGGACACCTCGTGGGCTTTGCGGTCGATGACCAACATGTCGATGAGCAAGATACCCACGATGAAGGCAATGAATAGGACAAAGAATATCGTTTCTGTTGAAAACATATTATTATCAATGTGTAAAACAAAGTGAAGTCATAAATAACATTTCATGATGCAAAAATACAAAATAAAAGTGAATTGGTTTATTAGAATAAACACTTTTTTGTGGATTGTCAAGTTTAACATAGATAATTTACATGCAGTGACATGATTTTATTGCTGATTGTTCGTTATATACAAGTTATCTATAAGACATCTACAAAAATTTTTATAATTTTTCTCCATAATAGAATTATAAATGTAATTTTTTGTTTATCTTTGCAACAGACTCTCAATTTCTTTTAGACTAGGTGCATCATAAGACTTGCATTAAATCACTAAGAGAAGATATTCCACGCCGAGCCAAGTGAGGCGAAAACTGCTATAACAAGGTGGGTATTGGGTGGGAGAGAGTCGTTAAATATATAGTAAAAAGGCGTTTACTTAGACGCTCATCTCTACGTTCCAAACTTCGAACATCTGGAAACCCTGTAGTTGATGACGCAACAGTAGATGTCCTCGGGATGTGTATATACATGTTCCCTTGTTTGCAAATTGGGTATTTGATTTAGATATGCCTAATATGTTGTTTTGCAAGGGTGTATTATATTCATATCGGCGTGGGCTTCGGAGTTGCTTATCTTTACAGGGTGGCAAGTTCGAAGGCCAGGAACGTGAGATAAGTGACAGGCACGAATCTCACGCTTCTTTTTTATAATAAAGTTAGTGTGATTTTTGAGTTTTGTGAGAATCATTACTAATTCTTATAATAATTATGGTAAAAGTTTTTAGTTTTTTCTTTAATCGAAGTAACTTGTTCTTGTATCACAAAGTTGCAGGTATGAGGCGATATGCTGTCGCAACAGCTATTCTATTAGTGACTTTTAGCTCTTCAGTTTCTGCTCAAGAAAATCCATGGATATTTGGATTGTATACACATGGATACCATTTTATCACAGGTAACATCCTGTCTCTTGCTAGGCAAATTGTGAATATTCCAATAGCTAAGGCAACAAATGGAGCAGCTTCTTTTGATCTAATTCCATTTAATCTTCATTACATGAGTTTCAAAGATAATGGTGAAAATGTGGATTATAAAATGGGAAATCCGTATGGTTTTACAGCGTATGATTTGTTTAATGATTTGGAAGTAGGTGTTAAATTTGGGTGGCAAGGAGCCCAGTCTCCAATAGGTGCTTATGTGTATGGTGCATATAGTATTAATCAACACAAAATGCGTTTCTTGGGTGAGCAAGAATATAGCAAGCATAAAATCCAAAGTTTCAAAGCTGGCATAGGTGTAAGAATTTCTCCTTTAAGGTATTTGATGGATGATTATGATTGGTGTCCAATTATAGAATTGGGAACAATCTATGTACATAATTTTATGTATAAAGGTCCTAATGGAAGTGACATTGATCAGTTAAATAATGGTATGCGCACCTCATATGCCATTGGAGTTCAATTTGACGAAGGAGAACAGACTGTATTGGCATGTATGGATATTGCACACTACAACCTATTTAATAAAAACTATACACCCGATGATGGGTTCTGGTTTCCATACGCTAACTTCAAAAATCGTGATTTTTACTTTAGTATACGATATAGTAAAACTTTAGATTTTTAATTAATATGAATATGAAAGTGATGAAGTGTTTATTTAATTTTTTATTATCATTGATAATATGCAATATCTTATGCTTGAGTTGCAAAAAAGATGATTTTAATCCAAGTCCGTCAGTACCATTTAATATAGTATGTAATGATTCGATACTTCATAATGGTGACTCTTTGTATGGACGTGTTGTTGTCAATAAGAATAAGATGATAAATGGTACAGTAATTAAGAAGATTGATTGCAGATTAGGAAATATTGTTATTGGTACTTCAGAGGATAAGTTTGAGTGCCCATTTGGGGTTCGATTGAAAGATAAGCCTATTGGAAAGCATACTTTCTCAGTTATTATCAAATGTGAAGTTCCTAATTATGACGAGACTTTTTGGAGACATGATTATAAAATGATTACTATAAAACAATAGAATTATGAGAATGAGTCTTTTATTATTGTGGAGCATGTTATGCTCAGTTACTTCATTTGCGTCTTGCAATGGAGCAAAGGAAAAAGGTGGAAAGTATGAGGTGCGACCAGATTCAGGGGTGTACTACATGCTTGGGAAAACTATGTCGGACATAATGTTTAGTCCTACTAAGGTGACTTGTTACACCATTCTAGGAAAATCAAAAGTTTCTAAAGAAGATTATGAGTTGGAGCCACATTATGTTAGAGATTCTTTGATAGCAAAATTGACTTCAAATCAAATAACACTATTGCAGTTTAACCTTCTCTCTGATGAGGAAAATTATAAGGAAGATTCCATCAAAGTAAAGAGTCCTTATGTTCCCTGTATAGAGATCTGTTTTGAAAAGAAAAAACAACAGCCTGTTCATGTGATTATTTCTTTCTCTGATTATAGTTGGACTGTTGTTTATGATGACAAACGCCAATTTAATTGGAACTATGCAGATAAAAGGCAGATAGAACGTTTGTGTAAAATGATTATGGGTGACGTGTTTAATAAAAATAAATAAGGTAATTAAAATCAAATGTTTATGAAGCGATTATTATATTTATTAGCCATTATGGCATTAAGTAACTTTTATGATGTGAAGGCAGAGAATGTAAAGGTACATGCTATAGTGTTTTGTAACACCAACGATCAAAAAATTGGTGAAAGCTGTAAAAATGATCAAATTCGATTTATTGAACAGATGGGAATCATAGAGACGGCCCTTGGCTGCGATGTTGATTGGATGAACATTTATACAGGCAAAGAATGCAACAAGCCAAATTTGGAAAGTGCAATGTCAAATTTAAAGTGTAATTCTAATGATGTCGTATTCTTCTATTATTCAGGTCATGGAGTTCATGCAAAAGCCGACCCTGCTGATGGTTGGCTTCCTCAAATGTGTTTAAATTACGAATCATATGATCAAGATAAATTTGTGCCTGTAACATATGTAAGGGATAAACTTGCATTAATGAATGCAAGGCTGAAAATTATCATTACTGATTGTTGTAATAATGAGGCATCTTGGGTTACGGTAAAAGGATTGATAGCTTCTGATGAAAGTACACCAAATGTTGATGACATAGATGTTGGGAAATTGAAGAAGCTATTCATTGATAGTCGTGGTACAGTGATTGCCACAAGTAGTAAACGAGGTCAGATGTCTTTAGGTCCTAAAGAGGGAGGGTGCTTTTCAATGGCATTTTGGGATGAAATATATCAAATAGAGCATGGTAAAGGGTCTCCAAACTGGAAATCTGTTATGGAAGAAACAAGAAAAAGGACGTTATCATATACAAATAACAAACAAGAACCAGAATTTAAGGCTGATGTTAATATTGATGGCTATAATTCTTCACTCCCCCCCCAAACAACTCCAAATCCTGTCATTATTGCTGTAGGTGAAAATGAACTTGGTGAGGCTTTTAAGCAAATAGTTAATCCATCATATAGTAGGATGGAACGTAAAAATATGGTAGGAGGCATTGTACAAAGATTGTTTGATCCTAAAGCCCAGGTAATTATGGTAGGGAGAAATCTTACATCTAAAGTTGGTGAGCCCCAAAATATATCAGATTATCTCAATGAATTGGCACTGAGTAAGACTGTAAGAGGAATTAATATTATAAGAGCGAATAAAAGCAATTCAGGGAAATATGATTACATTATTGTTAGTGAAATAAGATAATACATATTAATTGTTATGAAAACAAAAGTTTTATTAATTTTGATGGTTTTTTGTGCATTTGTAATTAATGCTTATGCACAGAGTGGGTATGAACTTTCACAAGAAGAGAGGGAAACAATCGAACAACGTGTCATTGAAAAGATTAATGACTTCCTTTCTTATCTCCCTGAAATAGCGGCAAAAAGCGACAAGTCAAAAGAAGAAAAGGAACTCGCATTAAATTATATTGATTTGGCCTTGAAACTTTTCATAGGAGAAGGAAAAGATTATCAATATAGAGATCAAGCTGGGGTCTGGCGTTGGCATGAAGCAGTTAAGATGCAAACTACTTCAAGGGGAAGGGCGAATAGACCACAGCCTATGGTAAGGTATTTAAATAAGTTAATGGCTTTGCCATACCAAACAGTGGAAGTTGACACTTGCTCTGCAGTAAGGATAAATAAAAAACTTCATCCTACTGGTGATGGTCGATATACCGGAAGTGCTGTGTTTATTCAAGCTTTTCGTGCAACTCGTGATGGACGGCTCGTCGTTAATGACAAGGATGCCAAGCAAGTTACAATTTATGTTGAACGTAAAGATATAGATTTGGGACCTATTGGTGGAATAGAGACTGTTTGGATTATAAAGCTTGGCGATATTAGGATTACTACTAGCTGGAGCAGTATGTAAATTAATTATTTAATACTGAAAGCCTTGGGTTATATAAATGTAATCCCAAGTGCTGTAGTGAAAGAGACAAGGTTGTATTATGAGAGAAATTTTGATAATTATCTTAATCGTATCATTAGCAATGGATAGTAAAGGACAGTCGGTGTCAATGTTTGGCACGGAAGATTATTATGATACAATATTCCGTCAAAGTGTTAAGTCTTGTGATGAATTTATGTGTAGATTCAATGAAGAAGAGTTTTTTCCTGATTTAGAGAAGAATGATCCTCAGTTAGGACAAAAAAACTTCTTGATGCTATTTGACTATGAAATGGCAAAAGATAAAAATAAAGACGATTTTTTGAAACAAGTTTTTTTATTTTATGATGCAGTTAAAACAAATGGGACAAAACTGAAATATGAAAGTAAAAATTGGTATGCAGAACAGCGTATCATGTTCTTCTTTAATAAAAAACCAATCGAATTATGTTTAATCTTACAACCAGATAAAACGCCCAAAAAACTTTCATGTTGGACAGTTGTTGGTGTTAATGGATTAGAGAAAGTTGGATATAAGGATGCTGTTGATAGAATGGCTATTAGCCCAGAACAGCATGAAGCGGAATTCATTGAGTTAGAAAGTGTTTTTAAGTTTAACTCAAAAAACTTTTCTCAATTTAGAAGTTACAATTGTCATCTTGATGCATTAAGTTATTTCTTTGCGCTTGTGGAAAAGGGAATGTTAGTATTTGACAAACGTATATCCACTACTTTTCATTTCTTTGATGTGCCCTCATATGTGTTTAGTGTAAATTATTTTAATAGAAAAAAATCAAATACAGGATGGTTAATCTCTGAATATAAAAAAGTCAGTTATGACGAAAAAGAGTCAATCTTAAATAAATTATTAAGCAAATGAAAAAAATAATACCAATACTTATTTGTTTCTTGTGTGTACATTCCAACATAATGGCACAATCAGAAATAAAGTTTAAGAATCATCATCTGATTTTTAATTGTGATATCGCATCAGGTAATCCATATATCCTTGCAGCATCAAGTGTTAGTACAGGATTAATAAACTATTATTTGTTAAATGATGCTTTTTTTGAAAACTCTTTTGCATATAACTTATATTCAACAAATGTGGATGGTTTAAAAGCTAAGACCATGAACCCTATGGGATTGACAGCAAGTGAACTATTTAATAATTTTCAAGTAGGTTTAAAACTTGGTTATCAGACTTATAGTCCAGAATTCATAAATGTTGGTCTTTATGTGTCTGCACATTATAAAATAGATCAATTCAAGATAGGGACAAATGATGATAATATGGCAAAGCATCGAGCACAAAGAGCAATATTTGGAACAACTGCTTTGTTGTCTTTGGGAAGTATGGGACAACCATCGCGTATAATAATTGAGGCAGGATGTCGTTATAGCTTTGGTCTTGCTTACAAGTCACCATTAGGAAACGATAAAGATCAACTAAATGATGGATTTGTTAGTCATTTTGGAATCAAGATAGCAAGTAGAGGAATGTTACAAAATATTGGTATTTATGCGGATATCAATCATTTCAATTTGTGGAAAGAATATCGTACGAATCAAAAATTAAATAATTGGACTGTGGGTGTAACATGGACAATTACTCCTCAACAAGCTGATAACAGAAAAAAAATGTAGATTATGAAAATAATTATATCTTTTGTTTTTTTGTTGATTCCATCTTTTGCATTTTCTTCGGCCATAGATAATCAATTTCTTTCAAAAGCTGAAAGGAAGGTGGAAACTATGTATCAAGATTTGAAGATACTTTCTGATAAGAACTCTTCAAAAGCACGTGAGATTAGAAGAACTTTTGTGGACAAGTATTTTAAGGAATCTGATCAGAATTCTCCTAATGAATTTAAGTATCTTGGATATAATAACCCAGATGTTCAAGCTTTTAAAACAGACATTGCAGCTCGTGGATATGTTAACTATTTCTATGATATGTTTCGAAACCAAAAATATGCAAACTGTTCTTTTAGCTTTCAGAGGAGATATAGCAACATTATACATGGACCAGAATTTAAAAAGAATGAAGCTCCCCCCAAATTGGCTCAAGTTATTGTAAGAAAAGTTTATTCTCGAAATGGAAAACCATTTCAAGTATTTGAAGATACATTAATCGTGGGATTGGAGCAAATGAAAGTACATAAGTGGGCCAATAAGATAAGTCGGCACCACATTGGCGATTTCGAAAGTAATCAAATATTGGATGTTGAGCAGATGAAAGATAATGCTGATTTAGCGTATGATAAAAAGAACTATCATAAAGCATATCAAATTTATCAGTCAATAGTTAACAAATATCCAAATGAGGGAGATCCGTATTATCGGATGGCAATTATGCTCTATAAAAAGAACTATGGGGAATATTTAAATAAAAAAGAAAGGCAAAAACTTATCCTTGATTATTTGGATAAGGCAATAAATCTTGGCACTTCTACAACCAAAGCATGTGCTGACAATATGAAATATTGGATTACATGTTAATTGTTTAAGTTATGCGTAGCAAATTTGTTATAAATGACAGCCTATGTCAAGTAGGAAGATATCTCGATTTTTATTTGCTTCAAAGCTAATAAGATTTGCTTTTTTCTGTCCATATAGTATTTGCCGTGAAAAACCTCACAAACTATTTTTCTATTCATTGAAAAAAGAGTATCTTTGTGCCCAATACTGGATAAAACGGTGACAATAGAAGACCTTTGCGGACATATTCGCCATCATTTCGGTTTCGTACCAACCACGGAACAAGAGAATGCGCTACAGACGTTTTCCCGTTTTATGTTTGATCGTGAGAAACATACTCTCATGATTCTGCGCGGTTGTGCAGGCACGGGAAAAACTTCCTTGGCTGGTGCTTTCGTGCGTACGATGATGAAGTTGGGACAAAAAGTGGTGTTGATGGCACCAACGGGAAGGGCTGCAAAGGTGTTTTCGCTCAATTCGGGAAGTCCTGCCTCTACCATCCACCGAAAGATATATAGGCAAAAGGGTATCATTGGTGGGTTCGCCTTAGACATCAACTTGCACAAGAACACGCTTTTCATCGTTGATGAAGCTTCGATGATAGCCAACGATGGTATGATGGAAAGTGTTTTTGGCAGTGGCAGATTGCTCGACGATATGATGCAGTATGTGTATGAAGGCGACAATTGTAGATTGCTGATTATTGGCGATAAGGCACAGTTGCCACCAGTAGGGGAGGAGGAATCGCCAGCATTGTCAAAGGACTATATGCGTGGATATGGCATGAACGTTTATGAGGCAGACTTAAACGAGGTGTTGCGTCAAGAGCAGGAGAGTGGAATCTTATACAATGCCACGATGATACGGCAGATGATTACGCACGATGAACTAACGCAAATGCCAAAGGTGGTATTCAAGGGATTTGCCGATATATGCATGGTGCCAGGCAATGAATTAATTGAGAGTCTGAATTCCAGTTATAGTCAGGTGGGGATGGATGAGACGATGGTGGTAACTCGGTCGAACAAACGAGCCAACATCTACAATATGGGCATCAGAAACTCCATCTTGGGAAGAGAAGAACAACTGACGACGGGTGATTTGCTGATGATAGTGAAAAACAATTACTATTGGACGGCAAAGGATTCCGATCCAGCAAGTAGACAAATACAATTCCTTGCCAATGGTGACCGTGCTTGCGTGCGTAGGGTAAGAAACATTCGGTCGATGTATGGATTCTCGTTTGCAGATGTTTGGCTTCAACTGCCAGATTATGATGACTACGAGATACAGGCAACGATTATCATGGATAGTTTGTTGACTGAAGCTCCTGCATTGACAAGGGAACAAAGCAATATATTATTTAATAATGTGTTGGAAGATTATGCCGACATTCCCACAAAACCCGAACGGATGAAACGCTTGCGTGAAGACATGTATTATAACTCGTTGCAAGTGAAATATGCATACGCGGTAACTTGCCACAAGGCACAGGGTGGACAATGGGCGCATATTTATATCGACCAAGGATATATGACGGATGATATGCTGACACCCGATTATATCCATTGGCTTTATACAGCATTCACGAGAGCCACGGAAAAACTATATTTGGTTAATTGGCCTGTTTGAAGGAGGTATCAGAAAGGGCATAGTAGAGTCTAAGGATTAAAGGATATAAGGATTTAACCTTCGGCGTAGGCACCTACAATCCATTAATCCCTTAATCCTTAGACATTGGTCAACGGTCAATGTTCAATGAACAACAAACTTCTTCCATTCTTGATATATATTCCACTTGTTTCGAAGTATTGATGTAAACCCTGTTTATGACTAACGTAAAGTCGAGTCAACGAGAATTAAAAATTTAGTTTAACCCAGTCAACCCTTATCATAAGTAAGACTCCAAGTAGTCAACTAAAATCGTTAAACTACACAACTAAAAATGTTAACTCTGAGTAACACTTAACTAAAACTCTCAAAACAGTTAAGTATTTCTATAGAAACAGTTAACTAAAACTTTCAAAACAGTTAAGTGTTTTTTTGTTACCTACTTACTGAATAGTTACCCGCTTCTTTTTCACATATTTATAATACTATCTAAATTCCGCAACATTGATAATTAGTGTTCTTTATATTTTCGTTTCAGAATCGAATAAAAGAAGATATAGAAAATTCTAAGGATTAAAGGATTTAAGGATCTTACCTTCGATAGAGGCACCTAAAATCCATAAATCCCTTAATCCTTAGACATATATTTTATAATGTTTATGTTCAATGAGCAACGAACTTCTTCCCATTCTTGATATACAAGCCGTTCTTTTGAGGCATTAAAACTTTTCTGCCTTGCAGGTCGTAAATCACTTCTTTCTTCTTCATATCACTAACCAAATTATTTATTCCGTCGGGATATTCGGAAGCGTCAATTGGTAGAATGTTTTTCCAAACATTCCAGCCAGGTGTAGCCTTGTAAGCGTCCACTAACTCCTTTTTAACATATAGTGTTCCCTCGCTAGCCTTTGTTCCAAGGAAAGGAGTGCCGTCACTATCAATCTCTGGAACTTCGTCGGCATAACAGACGAACTCCGAAAGGCTTGAACAGTCGGAAAAGCAA
>OMWI01000033.1 GCA_900314715.1 uncultured Prevotellaceae bacterium
TCGCCTGCAAGACCTCTCCAGTTATGGACGTATTCTTTCCATCTTATACCCGCCGCATTTACACCGGCCGTTCCGTATAGCTATCGGACTTTAGTGCTTTTTGCCACCTCATCCACGGCCAAATGCATTATATGTGGTTCCTGTCCGTCAGGCCAGATGTTTGCCTCGGGCTTCCTTCAGATTCCGTCTCGCGGCGGACACCCTTGCCTCCGGCTGGACGTTTCCCGCTATAAGGGCGCGTTAGGGACTTACACCCCTTAGAATACGTTCGTGCTGGACGAACAAAAAGCGAGGCAACGTTTTGATTGCCTCGCTTTTTTGTTGGGTTTGATAGTATTTAAATTAGTGGAAAATCCTTTTCCAATATGAAGAAAAAATACCTTTATAATAATCTTTTATGACAGGGAGAGATGCTTCTGGAGATGCCAAGAAACACCAAAATTTTAATTTATTAAAATATGTAGCTGTCATAAGTTTATGGATAATCACTCCCCTTTTCACACTATCTATAACCATATATTTATAATGTTCTTGTCCAAAATTCCCATATTCCATAGCAAGAGCTGTTATTTTACGTCCCACAAATTTTTTACGTTTACTATATAGTGGAAATTTCTCTTTAGGCAACCCTAATTGTTCAACGGCTACATGACCAAAAACTTGCCAAACATCCAGCATCCCAAATTCTTTGAGTAACAACTTTAACTTACTTTCATCCAACTTATCCCCAACACGATACAAACACATTGTCCAATCACAAAACTGTCGTATTCCTGTTCCTCCATGAACAAAATGCCACCACAGATGAAATAAAACAAATATTGCATCAAACAATTCAGACGGAACTGTAACCATAGTGTTACCTATTTTTGTCTTTCTATTCCTACTTGAATGCAATTCTTCCTCCGTCCATTTGTATAACAAATTAATTTGCCGTGTATCCACTAAATCAATTGCAGTACGATGTAGTTCAATTTCTACGCCTTGCCACATCATATTATAATGTTTCTCATTATCCTGTGAATCATCCTTAAAATCACTATATGTTTTTAAGGATTCTACTGCTTTATCAATATTATCTTCTCCCAAATATAAATCCACATCTCCACAATATCTAAATCCTGGCTTTAGATAATAATTTGCAACACCATGTCCTTTTAATAACACAGGATCAATTCCTACTTCTCTAAGTTTTTGAATCACACTTTCAATAGTTGGTACAACTGAATTATTTTTCTTAATTATAGAAAATTGAAGTGTAATACATTTATTAATTATTTCATTTGGCAAATACTCTTCTTTTAAACCTTGATCCTCCAATTGTCGAATTGCGGAAGCAACAAAAGATATGACCCCTTGCTTAACAGCGATGTCCAAAACACCTTGCCAGTCGATATCCTTATAATTATAAAGACTCAAGTCTGCACTTTTATTCCAAAGGGCAGACTTGAGTAAATCTAACATCAATATTTCGTTCTTAGTCATAATCGTCAACGTCGAACCTATCTCTTAATGTAATAATATAATAAACTCCCAATGCAATACATGCTAAATCTATGTATATATTAATACCCATCATTCCTGATAGACTCAATGCCATCGTGATAATAATATAAGTCATCATAATTATGCCTGTTTTTGCTAGGCTATCTTTATATTTTTGTTTAAGCATAAATCCCAAAGCAAAATATGAAATCGTACTTAACAAATAAAAAAATACGCCTATATCACCAAGTAATTCATTTTGTTTCAGAACCATTAATAAAGAGGTAACAAAATGGAATAACACAAAGAAAAAAATAGCGCTAAGGAAATACCACTTTAATGGATATAGCAAAGAAGACATTCCTTTCATTAAACAGAACAACAAGAATCCCTCTCCACAAGCTCTTAAAATATGAGCGATTAATACAAATGAATTCCCATCAGACCCTATTGCTGAGGAAATACTAAAATTCGCCAGTAGAAAGAGTAACTGTCCTAATACTGCTGCTGTTGTTGCAACATTAAGTACATTTTTACCAACAAATGAATCTACTTGATAAACATATACATTCTCTGACTTATGTTTCCCATGTCTGAGACGATGAGAATGAACATGATGATTTTGATTATCCATTGTTTCCATAACTTTAACTAATTTATAATTTTGTGCAAAATTACATTTTTTAGTACAAGAAGCAAAATTTTTTCTTATTTTTTTTGTGAGGTTAGAAAAAAAGAATTATCTTTGCAGCAGAATTTGTGAAAGACATTTGTGTCTAAGCCCAAAAATAATAGATTTTTTTAAATAAATATTATAGTATTTTTTTCTTTTAATTTTATATAAAATGAAGAAAGCTTACGTATGTCCAAAGACAAGACCTTTAACACTCGGCTTTGAGAGTTTCATGGCAGCACAAAGTGGTGGCGGTACCACTGCAGGTATTGAAACTCCTACCATGGGTAACGACGTTAAAGGCACAGCTGCTTCAGGCAGAATGTGGTAAGAAATTACCTCAACAGACTTGTTTTAAAATTCTAATTTTAAATGCACTTAAGTCCCGATGGAAGTTAAAGCTTTCATCGGGATTTTTGCTTTTATTGCTTTTCTTTGAAATAATAACGTTGTAAATTTGTGAATATCAATTTTTTATACTATATTTGCAAGTGCAGATTATTATCTGAATTATATATAAGGAAAGAATATGGACAACGATATCATCAACGAAAACAACCAAGAACAGCCAAACGAGATTCAAGAAGCCTCATCAAATGGTGAAAACACAGAGAATTCTCACTCTGATTATAAGCCAGTCAATAGATTTGATGCCTCTGCCGTTCACCATCTTAGTGGTATGTATCAAAATTGGTTTCTGGATTATGCCAGTTACGTAATTCTTGAACGAGCCGTTCCACATATTGAAGACGGCCTAAAACCTGTTCAGCGCCGAATTCTCCATTCGATGAAGCGTATGGATGATGGAAGATATAATAAGGTGGCCAACATCGTAGGACACACCATGCAATTTCACCCACATGGTGATGCTTCCATTGGTGATGCATTGGTGCAAATGGGACAAAAAGACCTATTAATCGATACACAGGGTAATTGGGGAAACATTTTAACTGGCGACCGCGCCGCTGCTCCACGATACATTGAAGCTCGTTTGAGTAAATTTGCGTTAGATGTAGTTTTCAATCCTAAAACTACTGATTGGCAATTATCATACGACGGAAGAAATAAAGAGCCTATCACCCTACCTGCTAAATTCCCATTATTGTTAGCACAAGGTGCTGAAGGCATTGCCGTTGGACTCAGTTCTAAAATCTTACCTCATAATCTCAATGAGATTTGTGATGCTGCTATTTGTTATTTAAAAGGTGAACCTTTCCAACTATATCCTGATTTCCCCACTGGAGGAAGCATAGATGTGTCTAAATATAATGATGGACAACGTGGAGGAGTTCTTAAGATTAGGGCTAAAATTGAGAAATTAGATAATAAGACCCTTGTAATCAAGGAAATTCCTTTCTCCAAGACAACTGTCACTCTCATTGATTCCATCCTCAAAGCCATTGAAAAGGGAAAGATCAAGGCAAAGAAAGTTGACGATAACACCGCAGCAGAAGTTGAAATACAAGTTCACCTTGCCCCTGGCGTTTCCAGCGACAAGACTATAGATGCACTTTATGCTTTCTCTGATTGTGAAATCAACATCTCGCCAAATTGTTGTGTAATAGAAGACAACAAGCCATGTTTCTTGACCATCAGCGACGTTTTGCGTCATAATGTCGATTACACGATGGGATTGTTGCGCAAAGAGTTGATGATACGGAAAAACGAGTTAGAAGAACAACTATTCTTCTCATCTCTTGAAAAAATATTCATTGAAGAACGCATCTATAAGGACAAGAAGTTCGAAAATGCAGAAAACATGGATACAGCTATCGAACACGTCGATAATAGATTGGAGCCTTACAAGAAAAATTTCATTCGAGAAATCACCCGAGATGACATTCTTCGATTGATGGAAATTAAGATGCAACGTATCTTAAAGTTCAATAAAGACAAGGCTGATGACTTAATCGCTCGTATAAAAGATGAAATCAAGGGCATCAACCACGACCTTGCCCATATGGTAGAAGTAACTATTAATTGGTTTACTTTTATCAAGAACAAATACGGAGCCAACTTCCCAAGACGTACTGAGATTCGCAATTTCGACACCATTGAGGCTACCAAGGTTGTTGAAGCTAACGAGAAACTATATATCAATCGTGCCGAAGGCTTTATCGGTACAGGACTGAAAAAGGACGAATTCGTTTGTAATTGTTCTGATATCGATGACATTATTATATTTTATAAGGACGGTAAGTATAAGGTCATTCGCGTAGCAGACAAGATTTTCGTTGGGAAAAACATCCTGCATGTCCAAGTATTTAAGAAAAATGACACACGTACTATATATAATGTAGCATATCGCGATGGCAGACAAGGCTACACTTATATGAAGCGATTCAACGTTACAGCTATCACCCGTGATAAGGAATACGATTTAACGCAAGGAAAACCTGGCTCTAAAATCCTATACTTCACTTCCAATCCCAATGGAGAAGCAGAAACCATCAAGGTAACCCTTGATTCCAGTCCTACACTCAAGACCATCTTCCTCAATCGCGACTTTTCACAAATTTCTATCAGAGGAAAATCGAGCAGAGGTTATCTACTCTCTAAGAAACCCGTTCATAGAATCAGCCTTAAAGACCGCGGTCATTCTACTCTCGGTGGACTTAAAGTTTGGTATGACCCAGACGTTAATCGACTGAATTACGATGAACATGGCACATTCCTTGGTGAATTCAATGATGATGAAAAGATACTGATAGTGTTGGACAACAACGACTTCTACCTTACTTCTTTCGATGTGAACAATCATTTTGAGAATAACATCAAGATTATCGAGAAATGGAATCCGAACAAGATTTGGACGGCCGTTCTTTTTGATGCTGACAATCAGGGGTATCCATATATCAAACGGTTTACGATGGAGGCACTTAAGAAAAAACAGAATTTTGTCGGTGAGAATCCAAATTCAAAACTGGTCATTCTCACAGACCAAGTTTATCCACGTATAAAAGTCAACTTTGGAGGATTGGATGCATATCGCGAACCGATGGAGATTGACGTTGAAGAATTCATCATGGTAAAGGGATTCAAGGCAAAAGGTAAGCGAATCACAACTTGTCACATCGATTCTATTGAAGAATTAGAACCCACAAAATTCCCTGAACCTATTGAAGATGAGGATAATTCTGAAGAAGATACTGGTATTGAAGAGGAAGTATCTGAGGACAAAGACAGTCCTAATACAACATCTTCACAAGATCAGGCGACAAAACAAGGAAATCCTTCTGAACAACTAAGTCTTTTCCCTGATGAAGATAGTTAAGTCATTCGTTCTCAACATTATATCAATTGCCATTCTCTCACAATTATCACTATCTTCGTTGGCACAAACAGATAGTGTAAGTCATGTCCATGATATTGCCTTGGGAAAGAATGGCTATTCTTATAACCACAAGGATAAGGCTCTGACGTTCTCGATAGGTTCTGCTAATGTGCTTGACACCTATCTCACCGCCGAGCAGTATAAGGGAACAGAATTGAGAATCATTTCTGAGTATCGAAAACCTATCCCTAACAAAAAACTATCTCACATGATTTCTCATCATGGTTGTTTTACTACTTTAGACAACCGTGTAGGAACTGGCAATGAAATAGGAGGAATGTACAAATTCCAATACGTTCTCTATTATCGCTTTTCTCTTTCACAACACCTATCTTTTCAAGTAGGTGGAGGAATCAATGCACAATTGGGTGCACTATATAATACGAGAAACTCCAACAATCCCGTTCAAATGGATATTTCTCTACACTTATCTCCATCTGCCAACATTTCATATAGGAATTTCATCGGCAACAGGGAATACATGGTACGATATGAACTATCTTCCCCACTCTGTGGTCTCATGTTTTCACCCAATTACGGGCAATCATATTACGAAATTTTTTCCAAGGGCAATTACGACCACAATATCGTTCCAACAACTATCTTTTCCACTCCTTCATTGTGTCATTCCCTTACGTTTGACTGGCAAATTGCTAAAAGTAAACCCAATTCTAAGATTCGCATAGGTTATCTTGGGGATATCCAACAAAGCGAAGTAAACAAAATAAAACGTCATCATTATGCGCACATGTTCCTCATCGGATGGGTTAAAAACATATAATTCCGTCAAACATCTTTTGTTCATGACTATCTCATTATCAATTCTCTCGTTGATAATAGTTTCCTGCGTGAAAGATACAGACATCCCCAATACTCCTCAAGGTAATTTTGAGGCTCTTTGGAAGATTATTGATGAGCATTATTGTTTTTTCAACTACAAACACAAACAATACGGACTTGACTGGAATGAGGTTTACAATCGCTATTCCAAGCAAATGAACGATGGAATGAGTAAATATCAGCAATTTGAAGTGTTGACCAACATGCTGAGCGAATTAAGGGACGGACACGTAAATCTCTATACAAGTTTTGATTTGGGTAGATATTGGTCTTGGCACGAAAACTATCCCTCTAATTTCAACGACACCTTATATAATATATATATAGGTACAGATTATCGAATAGCATCGGGATTGAAATATAAGATTCTCGACGACCAAATCGGATATATACGTTGTGCAACCTTTGCCAACGAACTCGGTGAAGGTAATCTCGACGAAATCTTTCTGTATTTGGCTCCATGCAAAGGTTTAATCATCGACATTCGAAATAATACAGGTGGATTGCTCACCAGCGCAGAAGAATTAGCGGCACGATTTACTAATGAAAAAATCCTCGTTGGATACATGCAACACAAAACGGGAAAGGGACATAATGATTTTTCCAATATGCATGAACAATGGCTCGAACCATCAAGAGGTATTCGTTGGCAAAAGAAAGTTGTTGTTCTGACCAACAGACAAGTCTTCAGTGCTGCTAATGAATTTATCAACTATATGAAATGTTGTCCTCAAGTAAGTATCGTGGGCGACCATACAGGTGGTGGATCTGGATTACCCTTTTCAAGTGAACTGCCCAATGGATGGAGTGTCAGATTCTCCGCTTGTCCGATGTACGACAAAGACAAAAAAGACACTGAATTTGGTATTGCCCCCGATTATTACGTGTCCCTTGCCAATGATGATTTTACCAAAGGAAAAGACTCCATCATTGAATATGCACGTACATTGCTTAACAAGCATAAATGATGGTAAATTCATCCAAGTTCTGAAGAAAATCATCCCATTAATGAAAAAAATCATTGCAAAAGAATCAAATCTCTCTATTTTTTCTTAACTTTGCACCCGAATAATGCGCTTGTGGCGGAATTGGTAGACGCGCTAGACTTAGGATCTAGTGTCCCACGACGTGAAGGTTCGAGTCCTTTCAGGCGCACAAAGAGGATAAGTAATTCATAGATTTCTCATTCTAATTACTTTCCTCTTTTTTTATATACTACTTGCACATCACTCAGACCCGTCATTTTGGGTCAGTCAATTTTCACTTTTCATAGGGAATATAATATTGACGATGTAAACAATAGCTTTGTATGCTATAAACCATTGATTACTACGCTACAAACGAATGTTTTATAACAAACAAATCAATGGTTTACATCATCTAAAGCAATGGTTTGCAGCATTCAAAATGTAATGCTACTTGCATATAACTTTCCTTACCGTCCCATCTTCATACCTCACCAAGTGGATACCTTTGCTGTCGGGAGATATGCGGGAGCCAGAGAGGGAATAGTGAATACCGTCATCGGGCTCTTTCCTCGTAGTTGGACGGATACCTGTCTCCTCGTCTGTCAAGGGGACGATTTCCTTGAACTTGCCCCAATAACTATGGTTGCGGTACAACCCCACGGATTGGGCAGGAACATGCAGCGTCTTCTCGGATTGTTTACTGAAAATATAACTATCGATGGGAGTATCGATGTAACAATATACATCCTTCAAATCATCCACCAGAGATGGCGCAGGAGAGCCATAACCCCATCCATGGGAAAAGGCACCTCTGTCTATCTCCTCTACTCCAGCAGGTATCACTACGGTTTTCAAGATTCGGTGAGTATCAGTGTAATTAGAAAAAGCCCTAAATCCGATTGTCTTCAACGAATTGGGAAGGATGACGCAGGTCAACCTGCGATTATCGGCAAAGGCGTATTTCCCGATATGCTTCAACGAAGGAGGCAGAATTAGGCAGGAGTCACCACCTTCCTCTGCCATGGTTGAAGGAATAATCCTGCTGAAATCACACCAACAAAATGTACTGTCCTCGATGGATTCCAGGCCATCTGGCAACTTGACCGTACTTAAATTACAGGAATAAAAAGCTGATTTCCCGATACGCTTCACGGAGTTGGGAATGATTATGGAATCAATGCCGCAATGGTAGAAAGTCTCGTCACGGATTTCCGACAAATCGTCTGGAAGGTTCACCTTGCGAAGGTTGCGGCAATCCCTGAACGCGCTGCCGAGGAAAGACAACGTTGGGGGAATGTTAACATAGGACAAGCTTCTACACCGCAAAAATGCAGAGTCGCCGATTTCCTTCACCGAATTCGGAACGTTGATGCTCGAAAGGCTCTGGCAATCCTTGAAAGCAGATTGCCCGATGCTCTGCAATGAAGAACCCTGGATAGTTACATCGGACAATCTCTCGCTGCCCATAAAAGCACCCTCGTCTATCGAGTCCACTGTTTCGGGTACGGTCACGGATGTCAGACGATAGCACTTATAAAAAGTCCATTCCCTGATAGATTTCACATGACGAGGAAATACAGCCGAAGATATATTGGTACTGGAAAAAGCACCTTTTCCTATGTAATCCATGGAATCAGGCAGGGTTAAAGAATTACCACAAAAACAGAATACGAAATCACCAATATACTTCAAGGTGTTGGGCAACTCGATAGTATTCAGACCACTGCGATAAAAGGCATAATCTCCAATAAACGCCAAGGAGTCAGAAAATTTTACATCCCTAAGGTAAAAAGTGTAAGTGAACGCATAATCCTCAATTTTAGTAATGGAATTGGGCAAGGAAAGAGACTTCAACTCTTTAAGGCCGGTAAAGGCATGTTTAGCGATGGTGGTCGCGGTGTTTGGGATTACGGTTTTGCTACAGCCAGCCAGCAGAGTGTTAGTGCCAGTCTCAATCAAGGCGTTGCAACCATTGCGAGAATCGTATTTGGGGTTGTCTGGATCTACCTCTATGGAAGACAGCAACCTATGTGGGTTTTCCAAAGTATATGGAAACATCGGTAAACCTATGTTCACCACGTATTTCGGTATGGCCAAAGATTCCATATTCCAGCAATCTTTGAAAACTTCCGCACCAATACTGGTTACGGGATATGTATGGCCGCCCAATACAAATGACTCTTGGATGGGGTATTCCTTTTGTGTAATATTAGTTACCTTGACTACCTTTGCCTCGCCGATTGTGGTGTCTATCTCATAGACTACTCCATCCCATTCCACCGTTTGTGAACGGGAAGTGAGGGGCAGAAGCATGAGCAATATGAAAATGAATGTTCTTGACATGATGATAGGCGTTTTGGTTTACAATAATGATTATTTATTGAGCAATGAACTTCTTCCCGTTGCTAATCATGATCTGTCCTTTTCTCGCTTCTTTTATCTGTCGCCCAGATACATCGTATTTCTTGTCTGACAGTTGGGATTCATCTGTTGTCACATGTTTGACACCTAACATTTCCTTGAAGACTTCAGGTAAGTCTCTTGAATATAAGGTATCGCCGTTCAAGGTCACGGATGTCAGGAAACCATTTTTCCCCATGGTGGGGCATACTTCGAATAAGTCCTGGTAGGTAGAACCGATGCCCTCTATCCATGTGACATATTTATATCCCAAGTTCCATCCGTCACGGTCGCTGTCCCATTGAAGGACATGCGCCTTGTAATCCCTGCCATGATGATCTTCACCCTCACGAATCTCCACCAATTTCAAGTGGTATCTCTCATTGTCAACCGTGAAAGTATCGCCAACCTGATGGGAGAAGTCATATAACAGTTCGTGAACCCATTGGTCAGTGGTGTTGTAAACATTATCAACCAGATACACTTTCCCCTCTTCCTCATACAGTCCACCCAAGAAACAAATGGGTTCGTAGGGCACGTGATAGTCATAATGGTCGCCATATAGCTTCTTGCATTCCTTTCCACCCATGATAGTGTCTCCCTGAATGAAAAGGGAAAAGAAGTGCATATAAGCTGGAGGATCTGTCCTGAAGTAAGTCCACACCTTTCCGTCCTCCACGAATGGACGATATTCCTCATCCGCCATGCTTAGCATCGGGGTTGTCAGTAGCAATATATAAAATATTCCTTTCATCATTATTATTTCCTCCTTAATATTTGTTGTTCGCAAAGATAAATATTTTATACGATAAAACAATACTTATAGTTAATTATTTGGAGTAATAGTAAAATATAATATTTATGTTCAACGGTCAATGCGCAATAAACTTCTTCCCGTTCTTGATATACAACCCGTTCCTTTGTGGAGTTGTCACTATTCTGCCTTGCAAGTCATAAACGGTTTCGTCATCTTTCCTTGATGACGGTATAGATGATATTGCGTTTGGAATTATGACTTGCGGATAAATCTGCACACCATCCTCAAAACATTTCTCAAAACTTAAATAGTCACAAACACAGGTTGGTCGTACGCTGAGGCCATTCTCCAAGATTCCTTCATAGTAATCTCCTATACCCTCAACCCAATCGAAATATTCCTCCTCAAAATAATACGAGAAGAAATGATAGAGATTATACTTTCGTTCATTCACCGTTAAAGTATCAATGTGATGCAAGACCGTAGTTCCCGATGCATAATCATTCCATAAAAAATCGCGTTTAAGGTTGAAGTCATAATAGAGAGTCTTTTCCGTCTCCCCATTGATAATGCGATAGATACGCTTGTCTTGCTCTATCCATGCAGCAAAATACACTGATGAACCATTTTCCGATTCCCGATACATCTTGAAAGCCTGTTCTCCGTTGATAACGGTATCGCCCCTAAGCACATAACTGTAATCAGTCAAATATTCATCATAGCCAGTTATCATATTATCCTCGTCAAACTTTTCCTCGTAATGATGGTATTTGTAAAGCCACGTCTTCCCTTCCTTCAACATCGGGTGATAAGGAAGACGTTCTCCATCGGGAACAACAACGATTTCTGGTAACCCAAAGTCCTCATAACTGAACAACTCCTTGCCATTGAGTTCACATCGAACAAGTTGCTTATACTTACGGGCTTGGAAATTCTTGGAATGAACCAAGTCAACGGAAGAACCGATTCCCTCTGCCCAACATCCGACAATCTCATCACTGCCATAATTGGGCTTAAAGTAAATCACTTCCCTTGTTTCCCCGTTGATTGTTACGGTTTCTCTTGAATTTTTCTTGAAATCACTCCAACCGATATCATAATTGGAACTATGCAGGTCGTTTTCGTTGAAGCTATAGATGATATAGTTTTCATGCTCCGATTTGTTGTAGATAAAGACCGTCTTGCCAGCTTCATAAACCGCATCCTTGTATTGCACGCGATGCTTGTTGTCGGCATTCTCACAATACAGTTTTGCATAGGTGATACCCCTGATAAGCGTGTCACCATCAATGAAATACCGATACTCATAGCAATTGTCGGGATTGGAATAGTCAATGTTCTTATATGTCCACGACTTGCCCTGTTCAAGTATTAGGGGATAGTCAGTGACGTCGTCCTTGTCTTTCGAGAAATCCTTGTACGAGAAGATTTCCTTGCCATTCAACAAGCATCCCAATAATTTTTCGTTTGAAGTGGAATAGTAGCCATCTCGATACCTAATGTTGTAACTGCCGATACCTTCTACCCAAACAACTTGTTCGTTAAATGTGGAACGTACCAAATGAAGACGGCGAAATTGCTTTCCACGTACCGTTACATAGTCGGTATATTCCAATTCATAGGTGGAATAATTGACAGTAGTCTTATCGCCAGGGTTTTCAAGGCTGAAATCATAGATTAAGTCAGACGATTCACTGCCTGCCATAATGCCATATACCCGACGGTCTTCCTCATACAGTGCATAACGATAGCGTATAATTCCATTGTCCTGCACGTACATCTTCTTGGCTTGATGGTCATTGATGATAGTGTCGCCATCAAAGAAAAAGTACAAGTCATCACCGTTCAGGGCTTGATACGAATTGCATGTCCATACTTTCCCATCCTCCACGAAAGGATGATATTCTTCATTCGCCATACTTAGCATCGGGGTTGCCAGAAGCAATACAAAAAAAATACTCTTCATCATTATTATTTCCTCCTTACTATTTGTTGTTTGCAAAGATAAATATTATTATCGATAAAACAAAATAATTATAGCACAAAAATAACCTGAATTTGTGAAAAATGTTAACTCTGAGTAACACTTAACTAAAACTCTCAAAACGGTTAACTGTTTCTATAGAAACACTTAACTAAAACTTTCAAAACAGTTAAGTGTCTTTTTTTAGGACAATTATCATCTTATTGTTCTCTTTCCCTAAGAGATTGAGATTTAGTAGGTCAGGTATTTCAATGTCAAGTCTTAGGTCATTAGTTTGATTTTCTCTTCCTTCAACTCCTTACGAACACTCGTCTTCCAAAAGTGTTATGGAATTTCGCAATTTTACCCCAAAAAAATAGGCACTATTTCAAAATAGTTTAGACTTGGCCGAAAATATGAGAAAATAGAGGGCTTTTATTAGCCAACTGATTATCAATACGATGGCAAATTATCGCATCGTAAACTGAGCATAAAAACATGAATTTTATGCAAAAAAGCATGTTTTTAGACGTGCATAACGTATAGTTTTACCACTCCTAAAGCATATATTTATCGTCGTAAAGTAATACTTTATCCGTCGTAACTCATTATATTTTTCAGAAAGATGTATAATTTGGAGCATTTAAACTCATTTTTCCTCTCTTCCAACTCTATTTTGCAAGAAAATCCAGAAGTTTTTTTGTATTGCATTTTGACAATAGATAGAGAGGGAATGAACCCTGAGATTCATTCCCTCCCACATAATTATGAAAGTTAGGATAACCAAGAATTACTTGATTACTTTCTTTCCGTTAATGATATAAACACCCTTATTGGCTTGTTGAACGCGGATTCCTTGCATATTGTAAACCACTCCGTCATTCTCTGCATTTTCAATGACATTCAAGCCATCGACAAATCCACCATCTTCGGAGATTGGTTCAGAAATCATTACTTCTGCCTCAGGACCAAATCCTCCCATTGAGTTAGCAGCACGAATGGTCAACTTATCGTTTTCTTCGATTTCAATAGCATAATCTGTACCTTCCACTACGGCAACAAATTCACCATTCTTGAACAAAGCATAAGCGATTGCACCATTGTTGGCTGGTGTCCATGAAACTACACCTTCATAATATGTTGCCTCAGGAGCTTCCACTTGAACGGTATAGAAAGCGGGATTCCAGTCGGTGAACATCTTGTCGTAAGCGTATGCTTCTGCGGCATCAGCCGAAAGGATTGTCTGGAATTGTCCTCTGTATGAAGTGATAATATTGGAAGCAGGCGTAATGTTGTTGCCAGCCTCATCCATCGTGTTGAACTCACCGAATATCCTCGGGTCTCTGTTGTTCATACCTTTTTCAATCCAGCGAGAGTCAATTAAGGTATTGGCACTATTTTCGTCGAGCGTCGTGTTCAGATAAATACAAATAGGATTGTTTTGCCAAGTACGACCGAAGTTCCAATCTCCCTTTCCTTCTGCCAAGTCAACCACCTTGCAACCATCAAACACATAACCAAATTCCGTAGTTGTGGTAGGAGCGGTAATTGTACGTCCGCCCGTTCCATTAGCAGAGCGTGGTTCCAAAGAGAGCGTCGTGTTCACGAAACGCACGTCACCACCACCGCAGATGAAGTCAACCGTTCCGTGGATGTCGCAATCCTCCCAATACGATTGTTTGGTGTTTTGGCTGTAATAAGTATCTTGGTGAGAAAGCATAGCCACATTCTTCAGGATAGCACGGTCGCCCTTGTCTTGGAAGCAAACGGCACGACCAGCATCACCAGCGGCATAATAGTCGAGTGCATTCTGCAACGTGAGGTCTTGCATGTAGAGATTTTGGGTAGAGTTGACGAGAACGGCGGTTGTTCCGATACCCTCATTAGCTACCTCGGGAGCATTCTTAATGATGGTTTTCTCGGTTGATTGTCCGATAATGGAGATGTTATAACCACTAATAGCGGTCAATACCGTCTCACCTAAATCATATACTCCATCGGGGATGAAGATGTAAGAACGTTCAGCGTCTTGTTTGGCATTTGCTCCGCTTACTACGTCGAGTACATCAAGCAAACTGCTTACATCACCTTGTTTCACGAAGTACCAGTTGCCTTCTTGTTGGTAATTGGTGGTCTTCGTGTTCACAATCTTGATATTGTGGATATATACAGCTCCATTAGATTCTATTTCCATGAACAATTCACCAGCATTTCCCTCGTATGCGAATACGTCAATCTGACCGTCGCCATCACCCTTACCTGTGATACGCCCTACTTCGTTTCCTTCAGCATCCTTAAACACGAGTTGTGCATTTCCATTCGAATACTGGCAATTTGTCACGAATATATTTGCCTTTTCACCAACGAGCAACGTAATCACGTCGCCATTGTTGAAAGCCCAACCATGTTGTACGTCGTGCCAATAACCAGAACCTGTAGAAGCGAAAGCCTCATGGTCTTCAGGATAGAAAGTGGTACTTGTCAAGTCGAAGATGTATTTCTTGTAGTCACTTGGTTCTTCTATCTCCGTAGCTACGGCATAAAGCGTTTTATCTTCAGTGATAATGTCATTCGTGGTATATTTCTTTCCACCGTATTTCTTCTCAAACCAGCCACGTACCTTGTAGCCTTCCTCAGCGATAGCCTCATTGAAGTCAACGCCAAATTCACCGATGGCAGCATCTTTTTCCACAGTTTGCGTACCCATCGTACTACCATCCGTATTCAAGTATGTCAGCGTGAAGTCGGGCTTTTGAACGAAGTTAACCACATAATTGATAACCATATCGTCTAAAGCAACGGGAATCGTCACAACACATCCTGTCTCGTCGCCTTCATAGGTAATTTCGCCCAATTCGCCAGCCAAAGCTTCCACATCTGTAACGGGATTATTAGGAGAAATCATTTCCTCGCTCTTCGACATTTCGATGGTAGCCTTATAGTTGTCGCCATCTGCCTCAAACACGTTGTCTGCCACATAGTTCACGCCATTGGCAGAGAATGAAGCCAACATAGGAACAGAGATAATCTGTCCGTTAATCTTTCCTTCTATCACGATGTCAGCAAAACCTAATTGCTTGCCATTCTGTAAATGATAGAGATTGATGAGAAGACCGCAAACGCCCTCACCAGGTGTAGCTTCTTTCACCTCGTATGATAAGTTGCTGAATTTCTGTCCTTCCTCAGAATCAATAGCAGGATTCGTTCCGCTATTACGGTTTGGTTTCACTTCTGTTGCCAATGTTACCGTGCTACCATCGGCATTGAGCCAAGCAACGTCAAGCAAACCATTATCCGTACCGAAGCGAGTTGCCTTGAACGACACTTTGGTTGGAGTGAATGTCAAACCAAACTTCGGTTGGATGGTAAATTGAATCAGATTAGAAGCATCAGCAGAGTTGTTTTGGCTATATGGTTCGAATCTTGTCTCAACTATACCTGCACCAGAGTTAGCATCCTTCAATTGCAAGCCTTCACCATATATTACTTTGCTATTGAGGAAGAAGTCGGCAGCATCACCAAAGTTTGCCGTCTGTCCTTCAGTACCAAGGTCGAATGGGAAAGTAGCTGTAGCTGATACATCCTCATAAACCACTGCTGCCTTATCAGGATTTTGCACCACTTGAATGCAATAGATGTAATTGTTGCCAGCCGTGGCTGTCACTTCCACAAAACCTTGTTTTACTTCCGCATTGGTAGCAGTATGGCTAACGACATTCTCGCTGCCATTCTCATCACCCCCCACAGCAAAATGGCAATAGCCAGAAAAACCCTCTACTGTCACCACGTCTTCATTGGAAACAACGGGAATTTGCAATACTGTACCAGGATTCATCTGGGCATTGTCGCGCCCAACGCAATAGAGTTTACCACTTGTTGCATCAACATGCATCACGATACCATCAACATCGGATTGCACGTCTGCCTCAACACGTTGATAGTTTGTGGCTGCTCGAATGCCTGATGGAACATCATTCTTGAAATCCCACTTGGCTGTTACCGTCTCTGCATTGACTGATACAGAAGCCAATAGCAGAAGACACAACGTCAACATTTGTAAATAGATTTTTTTCATGATGAAAAGGTTTTAATTATTAAAAAAGTATTCTCGTAGTTTATTTTGCAAAAATAATCTTTTTTTTACAAAGTAAGAACATATTTAGAATAAATTTTAAAAAGAACAAACAAAAACAGAAGCAGATGGAAGATTATAGAATCTCCATCCGCTTCTTCATATACTTTTATATGTCCCAGATTTCAATTTGCGGTAAACGATGTCACGCTTGTAGTTCCTTTGTGCGAACTACCCAAGTAGATACCATGCCATGCGGTCTTAGCATCGGTAGGAGCCGTATTATTATATTTAATGGTATACGAACTGCCTTTCACCATTCCCGTTGCGGTTATCAATGACAAAGTACTATTGCAAGAGGCTTCAAAACTATAGGTAACAAGATTGTTTCCACTCGCATCTGCCAATGTATAATAACGACCTGCGGTATAGCTAATCGAACTTGTCACGAAAGAATATCCTTGCTTGGCATTAGAGATAGTGTTTCCCGATGATGAGCCTCCCCATCCTCCGCCACCACCTTGGCTTCCACCAGCACTGATGCCGATTCCCGTTCCCGTGATTTGGATATAACTGTTATTGTCACAATCAAATCCTTCTTCTGGTGAACCTTTGGAAGTATAGGAAAATACGGTTCCGTTACCGATGGTTATCGCACCCGTTCTTCCATAATTAGAGTCTATGGCATCATTGCCATTGGAATAACATACCGTAACTCCACCATTGAAATAGATAGGTCCACTGGAGTTTATACAATCATCATAACAAGCGAAATAGTGTTTACCGCCCTTAAAGTCAATACTTGTCTTCGACTCTAATCCTTCTGCTCCATCTGTCTTTGTGTTGACGGTTGTTTCTCCGCCATAGATAGTTATGGCACCTTGAACCTTGATGGCTTTGGCAGAAGAGCCACTACTTCCACCCATACCACCGCCAGGTCCCCATCCTCCTCCGCCGCTTGAACCACTACCAAGCGTACTGCCAGAGGTGCTTACCGTGAGAATTGGCCCTGTTCCATCAGACAATCCTTGTGTATATGTACCCGAACTCTTGATGCCCTTGCCACCTGTTCCACTCATCGTAATAGTAATGGTTCCAGCATTTAGGGCAATGTTCGTATCTGCTTTCATACCCTTGGCAGTATAGTTGTCATTAGAACCAGTTTGTCCTGCACCCGTATTGGTTATGTCTATTGTACCGCCATTCGTGGTGATATTAGTTGCTGATATACCACGTGAAGCCGTTCCTGTAGCAGTAATGGTAAGTTTTCCGTTGTTTTGAATGAAGTCCACCGTCTTGATACCTGAGCTATATGATGCGTCACTATTAATGATTTGTACGGCACCACTGGGTTTGAGCATAATATTTCCACCATTGATGGTAACGGTAGCTTTCGACTTGATGCTCTTGCTCATAGCACCACTATTTGCAATGGTTATCGTACCACCACCGATGGTCAAGTTGCCATCTGCCTTGAAACCTGCGGCATTGTAAGCCGTTCCATTGTCTTCTGAGATGTCTGTAGTACCACCATACGTATTGGTTACATTCGATAATGAATAAGTTCGAGTAGTACCACTGGTAGTATAACTATTGGAAATGCTGTAATACATATCCGTTCCCGATGTTGGACCGCTAAACGTACCCGACTTAATCGTATACGTCGTATTCCTACTGGTATAATTGTCGCTCTTGAAATAGTACGTTCCTGAATCAGAAGCCTTGAAATCATAATAATAGAACGTTACGGTACTATATCCACTCGACTTGCTCACGGTATTGGTAAGTTTTTGCACCAACGTACCATCACTCTTGTATAGGTAAACGGAAGTCCACGTATTGCTTCCACCTCCGCCACCCCACGGATTACCGCCTCCGCCACCAGAAGTGGGAATACTAACATATACCTTATAAGAACTTGTGGGTTCCGTGGAGGAAGAAGAACCTGATGTCTCTGCCGTTCCACCTACACCATTCGCCTTGATGTCGATGGTGGTTGTAGCATTGGTTTCATCAATGTCTATCGTACCATCTGCACTCATTCCCTTACCACCATTGGCGGTATTGTTGATATTGATGGTTCCGCCAGTAATCACGATATTGCCATCGGCCTTGATACTTGTGGGATAACTGATGTCGTTTTCCTCTGTCACGATATTGCCTGTTTGCGTTACGGTAATTGAGCCACCAGAAATCTTAACATCACCAGCAGCCTTGATTCCTTTCCCACCATCGGCTGTAACGTTAAGCGTGAGTGTTCCGTCCTTGATATAGACATTTCCAGAATCTTCACCTTCATGGTCAGCAATTTCACCCGTACTTAAAGTACCGTCAATGTCAACTTGAATAGCATCATCGCCTACCCCATTTATATTTAACACTCCACTTTCCACCAAGAAATATTCATCGCAAGAGATACCATCCTTCACGGCTTGTTTTACGTTAATGGTACAATTCTTCATCTGCATATACTCGGCACTCTTGATGGCGTGAGCCAACATACCATAGACATTCAACGTACCTTTTCCTTTCAGTTCCAAGTGTCCTTTACAATACAAGGCAGACTTCTGATCACCACTTGCTGCATCAGTCAACGTGTTTTCCGTATCTTTCTTCACGCTCAAGGCAACACGCTTTCCATCCATGATGTTGATGGCGGCACCCGAATAAACGGGTGTTGTATTTTTCAACGTAAGACCATTGAGTTCGATAGTTGCCTTATACGAACCAGTCATATAAAACTCACCATTGTCCGACGAACCCGACAACGTATAAGTAATCTCGCCCGTCTCATCACTTACACCACTCCCTTGGTCGATATTTACGTGCGCCCCACTAATGGTAGGAGTGATGTATTGTGCGATGTTTCCCGCCACTCTCACTTTGGCGGTTGAACCCTCATAAGTCACTTCTACGGTATTGTCCGTAACGGCATTATTGTCAATATACATATTGTCCACCTCAGAGAGCGTGAACACCTTATTAATGATTGTACACGTCTGTCCATCAGAATAGTTCATGTCTCCACATTGCGAGGCAGGGAAAGCGTATGTCACATTACCCTGCACCACATTCAACGTTTGTGCCATCATCACCACCGACATAAATACGATGGAAAAGAGCATTGATATTCGTTTCATTTAATTGATATTTTATTTGATTTACTTCCTTGTTTGAAAATATAGACACCTCTTCTCAATGATTTCTTAGCATCATCGACATTATCAAATCTTCCCATCCCTATGCCAGAGACGGTAAACACATTCACTTCCTCATTAGCGTCAATCATTGTCTCTACTATACCGTCAACTGCATTTCCAGAGAAAAACATCTTGGATAGACTCGACAAATCGTATTTTTGGTTTTCCACGCCATTATCAACCACCATTTGTCCATTCACAAAAGTCAATTTCAGTTTTTCCACCGCTACCGACTTTTCCGTTCCTTCTTGGGTGGTAAATACGAGATAACCGTAATTAACTTCATCTGCGTAAGTCATCACAGATGTCATCAATGCCAACACCAATATCAGTATATTCTTCATAAAAAGGCTATGTTATGATTCTTTTTGCATGCAAATTTAAGAAAAAAAAGCCCGTTTGCAAAAAAGTTTCAGCAAACGGGCTTATTTTTTCAATAAAACACTTTTATGATTAACCATTTTTGAAAGAATTGAGGGAATTGTATTTAGGGGTTTGCCGTATCAACGAGTTGTTTTGCCGGTATGCTTTGAAAAGTCTCACCATCTGATGACACAATAATACTTTCACCATACAATGCCTTCTCTTCAATCATTTTTCTTTCAGCGAGTTCAAGGCCCTGCTTTATTTTCTGAGAAAAATCTCTTAGTTCCTTATCTGACATATCTCTTTAGCTGATTAAACAAAATATCTTCACTAATTATAGTTTTCGCATTCTTTCCTCCACAAGCTATCTGCTTACGTGGATAATCACTATTATCATAAATATCCCAATAGTCTACCTGATCCATGAAAAGATTAAAAAGATTTTTTAATCCTGCGGTATACCTTCGTCTAATGATTGGCTCTGGTATGTTGTGCCCACCTTTTGCGACTCGCTCTGCCACTCTTCTGATAGCTAATTCAGGAGAATTAAGCCAAAAGAACAAAATCCTTACACTAAAGCCCTTCTCTTGAGCCCTTCTAACAAGATTTATATAAGACTTCGTTGAAAGAGTTGTCTCAATAGAGAAGTAACACAGTATATGATGCTGTCGTCTTACCCGCACCATTACAGCCACTAATGATATAAAGATTTTTGCTCATATCTGGTTGCGAAATTACAAAGAGTTTTTTATAAATAGAGAAAACACATATAAAAATGTGACTATTTAACAAATGCAATGATAAGTTCTTAAACCTATAGATAGATTCCCACAGACAACGATTGGAATTTAGGTGCATGGGCACTCTTAAGCACATTGCACGGAGAATATTTCACATACAAGCTAACGGCTGGTGTGGAAATAATACCCATGAAATCTACCGTTACTGGGTTTGCTTGAGCACCATTGCAAGTATCCTTATACTTATCACCATTCAATTTGTAACGGGTTTTCAAACTACTATGCAAGTTCAGATTCAACATGGTACCAGCACTCAAGGAAAAACCATGCCCAATGCGATAGCGATAAAGCAACGGTACTTGTAAGCTAAACACTTTTATTCGAGAGAACTGATTATGTACATCTTCCGATGAATAAGGAACGATAACCACATTATCATCAGGCAACTTATCAAAACGCCAATGTCCTTTCATACGATAGTTGCGCCAATCAACGCCAATACCAGTTGACCATATATGATGACCGCCCTTTGGTGTGTAGTTCCATTGCATAATCGTCCAAAAGATTTCCCACGACGACCCCATCGCTATATCCATATTATCAGGACCTCCCAAAGCATTGCACCAACCAAAGCCAAGATGCGTGGTACATTCATTCTCTGTCTTTTTACCATGACGTCTTTCACCAATGGGTAACGAGAAATCCCAGCGGTCACTATTTACCGTAAGACCGCTCACATAATTTGAATCAACTAATTGAATGGTGTTTTCATAATGGAAATTAGGATCATCGTTTCTACCTTCAATGCGAATGGTTTGCAATGAGTCGTCTGTAATCACCGTTACTTTACGTGGATTATTGACAATAAGTGTATCATTGTCCGTCGCTTGAATCATCGTTGGTTGTATCGAAGCACCATGAGAAGAAATACTGATACCCATGGCAACAACCATCATGGAAATAAGTTTCGTGTTCATATTTTTATTGTTTTTATAATTAATCATTGAAAAATCTTTTTAAGTTCCGTAAGCGAAGAGACCGAACCTTCAAGGTAAATCACGGTCATCACACCATCTCGCACCTTATAGCATAGGAATCGATGAGTAGAACCTTCTGGTGCCAATTCATACATCTGCGTGAAAGAATTCCCCTTTTTCCCAATGTTTGCTTTCCCTTCACTGGCAAGTTCCCTACTCTTGACTTTTTCCGTATCATTCACAAAGTCTTGAGCGGTTAAATGGTCGATTTTATTCACCAAAGTCCCATCAGCATCAAAACGCACACTATGAAAGTACGATAGTTTGTATTTGCTGATAGCCTTGCCTCTGATACGAGTTTCCACCATCTTACTTGAAGGAACTATCTTTCCTTCAAATAGTGCACTAATATGCATTCCCTTTTGTGCATAGGCGGAATGGCAAAGCATCATCATCAGTATAATAACAAGTTGTTTCATATTCTTCAATCATTAAACAATTCCTTCATTTGTTGTTCCATAGTAGAAGTAGCATCATCGACGGTAAGCGAAGCCATAGCCGATTGCATTTCGTGAATTACCACATCATGATCCGTAACACGTTCACCATAGATATAAGCCACACACTCATTTTGACGCTGATAATTGTACCAAACAGTCCCTACGGTAAAGAGCAAGAGCAAAGAGGCTGCTATAGCCAGAATATTAGGCCACCTCTTATTAATATTAGAAATGTGTGCCTTTTCTCTTTCACCATTCGATGAGAGAGAGTTCTCTTCTTTCTTGTCAAGCAGAAGATTACCCATGTCAAGCATCATCTCACGCAATGGCATTAAATCTGCTGGCAACGATTCCCCTGAGCGATATAACTCATAGAGTCGTTGTTCTTCTTCGAGCGTTGTTTCCCCATCAAAGAAACGCTTGGTCAACATTCGTATTTCCGATTCCTTTTCCATCTTCTCATTCCCCATAGCTTATTCATTCGTTTCATCATTTCTCATCGACAAATATTTTTCTTTCAAGGCTTTACGAGCACGACTAAGTGATTTCCTAATTGCCACTTCATTACTTCCTACCAATTCCGCTATGTCTGCCATCTCCCACCCTTCCATGTGACGTAGTCGTAAGATGGTTTGTTGCATCGGTGGAAGCGTAGATAAAATGGTATGGATGCGCTCAATGCGATAATCCTCTCGCGGCTCGTCGGTCTCTACATATTCCAACAAATCCTCAGATTTGCGTTGCCGAAGGAGTTCAATGGCGAGATTGCGCGTTACGACCATTGCCATACGATTTAACGGAGAACGAAGTTGCTCACGCATTTGCCAAAGCCTCAGCAGTGCGTCTTGCACTACATCTTCAGCATCATCGGTATTGTCAAGATACCTTTGAGCTTGGCTGATAAGCCTTGGGCGAATTGCCTGCACCTCAAGTTTGAACTCTTCGGTAGTCATTATTATGATTGTTACTCTATATACTATACGTAAAAACTATCGATTTGTGACATCAAAACTGAATATATTATTGCAATAACATAAAAAACTATTGGTAACTAACGAAGAAAACCGATGGTTCATATCTCATTACCATCGGTTTCTTTGATATTGTTTGATTCAAAAAACTAAAACTTGTATTTATACCCTAACGCTATGATATGGATATTAGGGTCTCCGTTAGGCTCATCATTCCTAAGATACTGATAACGATAATCAAGGGTAAAGACATGCTTTTTGTTTAACTTCCAATCCGCTCCTACAATATAGCGTATCTTTTCTATCGACCACGAATTGTAAGCCTCAGCACTCGCATGTGGGTCTACCTTACAATTAGGAATATCGTACCCCACGGCCAACCTACTTCTAAGCACACTCTTTCCCTTGCCTTTGTATGTCTTTTGCTCATTATCCTCGGATGTTCCCGACAATGTTCCATCCGTCAGATAGGTATATTTTGTACGCGATGAAACCGTCTTTTCGGGACGATAGGTATATTGCCAACGCTCGCGGAGCGATATGTCAAATCTTCCTAACTTCAAAGTTCCCGTCAACGATAAATTAACACGATGGCGAAGTCCCCAATATTTCGAAGCCTTTTTCACCTTGCCTGTATATCCGTATGGGATAAGTATCTCGTTGCCATTCTCATCATAGTCCACATCATAATCTTCCTCGGGATCATCATAATACGTATTCTTCTCGTTATAGTCGTTGAGCAAAACATAACCTGCCGAAGCCTTAAGCCAAGGGGTAATTTTGTACGACCCATCAACGCCAAAGCTCCATCTTTCTGGCGTTTTCACCTTATTACGTGTACGATACTCAGCCTCTACACCGACACTCCACTTGGTGTTTATCTTCTTTTCTGCGCCTACGGTAAACCACATGCCGAAATCGTCTTTCTGGGCAAACATATTCATTGGCAACATCATGGTTACCAATAGAGCCAATAACATTAATTTTCTCTCTTTCATATCCTCACTTATTGATGATCTATCATTTCCGTCGGCTTCAATTTCAACTTATTGGCAACACCACTATTCGTGAGTTTGCCCGTGGGGTCTTCATAATACACTCTCAATACGGTCATGTCGCGCAACAAATCCACGCCACCAACTTCTACCTTCTTGATTTTCAAGCCAAGACGTTGTTCCAAGTCAGCGATAAGTTCATCCTTTCGTTCTGGCTTAGTCAATTCAAGACGGTCATATTGTATCAACTTCGAATGACGGATATGCAAGGATTTCTCACAGAACCAAATAGCCACCGTCACGATGAAATCAGTTACCAGAATCTCAACGAGAGATGCAGAACTTGCAATAGCGTTCACCACCGATAGCGAGATGATGACAAACAAATACGTCATTTCCCTGACGGGCATCGTATCTGTACGATAACGCATGATGGAGAAGATACCGAACAAACCGATACCAATACCCATCGAAGTCTTTCCTCCTAACTTGTCAAGCCCGAATATCATGAAGAATACCAGGAAGAAAATGGCGATGCTCGTCAACAAAAACGTGAAGTAAAAGTCTCTACGCTTAGATTTCCTGTAATACAATCGGTCGATGATAAACCAATTGAAGAGGATACAGATGACAAACCTCACCAACATTTCCGCAAAGTCACTGGAAAAAGAAAAGTAGCTAAATATATCCATAGTTGTTTTATTTGATTATGCTTGATGATTTATGTAATATTTTCTCTACGTCAATCAGTTTCGGCTTGAAGCGATTCACTCGTAAACCGTCGTTCGTCAATGCCGAACCCATGCAATACTTGCTAAAGCCATGCGGAAAAACGCGCAACTGGCGCAACATCTCCAACACGGGAGAATAGCACAAGCCGTCGCGCTTCAATTCCACGATGACCAACTCACCCATGTGCTTGTTCACACCCGATACCAAATTAAAGAATTGCAAATTGGTGTCTATGGTCAATCGCTCCGTCTTCGCCTTGTTCACCAACGTGATACGATTGAAATTATTGCGAATGGCAGGGATAAGGTCGGCTCGGTCGTACTTCAGATGCTCATGAAGGAAATCCAGTTTCTCCTGTTCATCAAGGTTCATGTCCGTTACCTTCATCCTTTTCTTCTTCGTACGACCATGATTGTTCTTCGTTTTCACTTCCATGAACTGGAGATTAGAACTCACATACGTGCGGAAGCGCAATTTCTGCCTATTGGTATGACCACCCTGATGCACGTAAAACATATTGAAATCCTTCGTGTCGTAATACGTGGTGTCATATTTCATGTTGCGCTCTCCCCCGATTTCTTGCGCCCAATACTCCTCTTGAGCCATCTCCAAGAGTTGTTTCAACACGGGAAGTGTTGTCACAAACTTGGTGTCTATGCGATTCATGAGCTTGATGCCGCTCATTTCCTCAAGACTGATAGGTTCAAACCGACTGAGTATCTCGTTCATGATAAAAGTTTTAAAGCCTACAAAATTAGTAAAATAGTTTCAGAAGTACAAAAAAATTCCACAAAACCTTTCCTTTTGTCGATGAATTAGTATTTTTTACGTTGGGTAACTCCTATCAATTAAAATATAACGAAACACTTTACCCATTGGAAAGATTGTCAATAAATAATCACAAAAAGGGCTTAAATGGTTGCGATATTTTGCACCAATCTTTCCGTGGCTTCAAATAAGCCCGTTATTTCGCGTTTTTATAAACTGTTGAATATCAACCTATTGCAAATCAAAGCATATTTTTAGATACGAAAAACGGTCGTTTATTGCCTAAAAACACCATGTTTTTCATGGAAAAAGCATAGGTTTACGCCTTCAAAAGCATTGCTCTACGTCATATAAAGCATTGCTCTACGACATCTAAAGCATAGGTTTACGACATCTAAAGCATTGCTCTACGTTCGTAACTCTATGCTTTACTGATAAAACACACGCATTTATCGCCATTATCTTGATTTTTTTCGTCTCAAAAACGCTAGTTTGAGACTTTTCGTTGATGTGATTTTGTTAATAAGTTTCACAATAATTATACATATTCTTTCCTGAGATTCTTCGCAACTTTGATTACTATACGCATACGCTTCTGGTGTTTATTGAAACACGAAAATTATATAAACTATTCTAAAAAAACAATAAATCCTTGCATACAATTCCGCTTTTATCTATCTTTGTGTCAACCTTTTACCATGTAAAGGCTTTAAATGGTCTAATATAATTAGCATTTGAATCATAATATGGGTATATACTTACTAAAAACTGTTTATGGTTATGTCAAGACTATGAGTCATGATGAAGCACCACGTGAAAAAGAAGCAGAGGAAGGAAGCACCGTATATATGAAATTCAGAATATTCGTAAAAGATGTTTTCAAAAAAGATTTGACTACATTATTTACAGGTAAGGATTCTGAGGAGTATAAAATAGATCAACTTGATAAATGGTGGAACTCTTATAAAAAACAGGAAAGATGAAGTATTTATTTCGAATTTTTGTTTGTATGATGATGTTTCTTCTCATAGCATGCACATCAGATCATTCATTCAAACTTGACGAGAAACAGCAGATTATAGTAGTACATAATTTACTTGTTCTAGAGATTGAATTTGATAGTTCACAAACTGATGAGGGACACTCTTTCATTATTCTTAAGGAAGATCCATATGACACGAAAGAATTGGATACAATAAGATTACAGGGTCAATCCACAGGATTAAAGATTGAAAAGTTTGATCGTTCTGGTTATAAAAAAACGCAGATGGTCAATTTACTTCCTAATAGGAAATACACAATAATCCATAGTGGAATGGGGGGGCGAGTACGTATTCAAGAATACTTTTGGACAGACTCAACAGGTAACTTAAGAGTTGATTCTACAAGAAAAAGAAAAATTGGTTATAGGGATTGATAGGTTTCGTGTGAACAGGAACTACTTCGAGCTTTAAATGGTCTAATATAATTAGCATTTGAATCAAAAAAGACTATTAAGAATAGTAGGAAACAATAATTATTATGAAATGCAAGCTTATGGACATTATTGGTGGAAATAAAAAATATTTTATATTGGCAATTTGTTTGATGGGACTAATGTTCAGTTCATGTCATTTTCTAACTCCTCTTTATTTGGAATCTGGTGGAATCTACAAGACAACTCTTCCTCTTACATCAGACATAAAAATGAAAGCCAGAAAATTTAGTTGGCCAGAAGATAGTATAATACATATCAGGATTTATAAAAAAAAGGGATTAATACCTGCATACAATTTCAGCCAATTATATTTAAGATGTGCTGATGATCATGCTAAGGTTACAAAATATTTGATATTTGAATCTGATTATGTTGATGCCCCATTAAAAGAAGAAACCCCAGAGGATAATGAAATTCGCTTTGGGTTTATTTCTCCACATAGGACAGAAACTTTCGAAATAATCCCAAACAACTTTATGATTTTATCTGATGGCACGCCTTTATTTAAAGATACTGTCAGAATCATCATGGATTCTGCGTATTCTAAATATAAAGAAAAGAAAGAAAACAAGAACTCCAAATGAGGATTAAACTCAATGAGTCAAAATTATATAAGCTAAATTATGATTATCAATTCTTTTTCGAAAGAAAAAGAGATGATAGCTGCATAATATATACAAGAGCTATCATCTCTTTTCAAACTATAGTAATTATATCTATTTGATATTCCCTACCTTTATCAAATACTCTGCTATTTGAACGGCGTTAAGGGCTGCACCCTTACGGATTTGGTCTCCACTGAGCCAGAATGTCAAACCATTCTCATCGGCTAAGTCCTTGCGAATACGTCCTACATAGACATCATCCTTACCAGCCGTTTCAAGTGGCATGGGATAAACGAGGTTGGATGGGTCATCCTTCAACGTACAACCTGGAGCAGCGGCAATAGCAGCGCGAGCCTCCTCAACACTGATTGGACGCTCCGTTTCAATCCAAACGCTTTCAGAATGACTGCGCAACGAACTCACGCGAACGCACATGGCAGAGCATTTTGCGTCGGTATGCATGATTTTTTGCGTCTCGTTGAACATCTTCATTTCCTCTTTCGTATAGCCATTATCGGTGAACACGTCGATTTGGGGAATCACGTTATAAGCCAACTGATGTGGGAATTTCTTTACCGTAACAGGCTCACCGTTCACCAATTCCTTATATTGTTGTTGCAGTTCTGCCATAGCAGCAGCACCAGCACCACTGGCACTTTGATAAGAAGCCACATGAATGCGCTTGATATGACTGATTTTCTCCAACGGTTGAAGTACGGTTACCATCATAATCGTGGTACAATTAGGATTGGCGATAATACCACGTGGACGATTCAAAGCATCCTCGGCATTGCACTCAGGAACTACCAAAGGCACATCCTTATCCATGCGGAACGCGCTGGAATTGTCTATCATCACCGTTCCATATTTCGTAATCGTCTCTGCAAAATCCTTTGAAGTACCGCCTCCAGCAGATACGAATGCCACATCAATGTCCTTGAAGTCGTCGTTATGTTGCAAAAGTTTGACTTCATAATCCTTTCCCTTAAACGCGTATTTTCGTCCTGCACTACGTTCAGAACCAAAAAGAACTAACTCATCCATGGGGAAATTTCTCTCGGCAAGTATGCGCAGGAATTCCTGTCCTACCGCTCCGCTTGCACCAACAATTGCTACTTTCATTTTATTAAATATTAATCGAAAAAATTTTTCGGCTGCAAAATTACAACTTTTTCTTGTAACAAACAATAAATCAATTAACTTTGTAGTCATTTCCGAAGGCCTTCACTCTTTTTTCATGGTATTATTGTCACTTTACGAAAAATTAAAACACTAATTATTTTGTATTTCCCACTATTTAGATTACCTTTGCCAATGAAAGACGAAATCATTATCGTGAAAAAAAGAGGAAACGACATATTCAAGGTTTGCATATCGCTTATTCTCGGCGGTAGCATCTTGTATTGGATGTACCGAGACTTCAATTTCAAGCAAGTGGAACAAGTGTTGTTTCATGAGATGAATTGGACTTGGATGCTCTTGTCTTTCCCCTTTGGCATTTTGGCACAGGCTTTCCGCGGCTGGCGATGGAAGTTGTCGCTGAAACCTGTTGGTGAACAGCCTCGCACGTCTACTGCCCTCAATTCCATTTTCCTCTCTTATGCCGTGAGCCTTGCCGTTCCGCGCATCGGTGAATTTGCGAGGTGCGTCGTGTTGAAACGTTACGATAACGTATCGTTTCCTAAAGCCTTGGGAACCGTTGTAACAGAACGAGTGGTAGATACGCTTATCATCGTATTGATTGCCTTCATCACGTTCGTCCTTCACATTCCCATCTTCACGAAGTTTTTTGCCCAAACAGGAACCAGCCTCGACAGCTTCCTATCAGGTTTCTCCTTAACGGGTTACATCGTAACGGCCATTTGCGGCATTTCCGTATTGTGGTTGGCTTATTATCTCTTGCATCGACTCTCCATATATAATAAGGTAAAAGACACGCTACATGGAATATGGCAAGGCATAATCTCGTTGAAGAAGGTAGAAAATGCGCCCTTGTTCCTCATCATGTCATTGGCCATTTGGGTATGTTACTTCCTGCATCACTATCTGGCGTTCTTCTGCTTTGAAGCCACGTCAAACTTAGGGTTTAGTTGTGGATTGGTGACGTTTATCGTCGGTAGCTTTGCCGTTATCGTTCCCACTCCTAACGGTGCAGGGCCTTGGCATTTTGCGGTGAAGACCATGTTGATACTCTATGGCGTAGCCGACAACGATGCCCTATTCTTTGTGCTCATCGTACATTCCGTGCAAACCCTATTGGTTGTTCTCTTAGGTATTTACGCATGGATAACCTTGTTATTTACGGAGAAGAGAGAAACAGAGACAAGCAACGAATTTAATAACAACAATCCTAATAATCATAAACCTATGGTTTAAGGCAGCTAAACGATATCTTTACGTTGCCTAAACATATGGTTTACAAAACAAAAACCTATGAGTGAAATTAAAAATTTAAATCCTACGTGCATCTGGAAGAATTTTGATGCATTAACGCAAGTGCCCCGTCCGAGCGGACATTTGGAGAAAGTACAACAGTTCTTGCTTGATTTTGCCAAGCAAGCAGGTGTAGAAGCATTCATCGACGAAGGTAGAAACGTTGTCATGAGAAAGCCTGCAAGCGCAGGAATGGAAAACCGCAAAGGCGTAATCCTGCAAGCCCACATGGATATGGTGCCACAAAAGACACCCGAATCTACCCATAATTTCGAAACCGACCCCATACAAACATGGATTGACGGTGAATGGGTGAAGGCAAAAGGCACTACCCTCGGAGCAGACAATGGTATGGGAGTGGCTGCTATCATGGCAATAATGGAAGACAAGAGTTTGAAACACGGTCCCGTTGAAGCGCTGATTACCGCAGATGAAGAGACAGGTATGTATGGTGCTAACGACCTACCCGAAAACATGTTGCAAGGTGACATTCTTCTCAATCTCGACTCTGAACATTGGGGAAAATTCGTGATTGGAAGTGCTGGCGGAATCGACGTTACCGCTACGCTCGACTATAAGGAAACGGAAACCGACCCAGAAGATGCCGCCGTACGCGTAACGCTCAAGGGACTTCGTGGTGGACACTCTGGCTTGGAGATTCATGAAGGACGTGGAAACGCTAATAAATTGATGGTTCGCTTCGTGCGTGAAGCTATCGAAGAGTGCGAGGCTCGTCTTGCCACTTGGCATGGTGGCAATATGAGAAATGCCATTCCATTCAAGGCAGAAGTGGTTCTCACATTGCCGAAAGAGAACATTGAGGCTTTGAAAGAGCTCGTTGAAGATTGGAAAGAAGACTTCATCGACGAATTCAAGGGAATAGAAAGTGGAATAGAATTCATTGCAGAGGAAGTTGAGACTCCGAAGTTGGAAATCCCCGTTGAGATACAAGACAACATCATCAACGCCATCTATGGTTGCCACAACGGAGTATTGCGCATGATTCCCAGTTATCCCAACGTGGTAGAGACATCATCCAACCTTGCCATCATCGACATCGAAGACGGTCATGCTGAGTTGAAAGTATTGGCTCGTTCCAGTCGTGAAGACATGAAAGACTACATCGTGAAGACGTTGGAAAGCTGCTTCAACATGGCAGGCATGAAGGTGGAAACCGCAGGAAGTTACGGCGGATGGGATCCCAATCCAGATAGCGAAATCCTACACCTATTATTAAAGATATATAAGGAATTGAACGGAACCGACGGAATCATCCAAGTAGACCATGCGGGATTGGAATGCTCGGTTATCTTAGGCAAGTATCCGCATCTCGACGTGGTAAGTCTCGGACCTACAATGAAGAGTCCTCACACCACTACTGAGCGCGCTTTGATTTCCACCATTGCGCCCTTCTGGGAGTTGTTGAAGAAGGCATTAGAGGAAATTCCCGTGAAATAACGGAGATATATTAAGGAGTGGGAAGTATCAAATACAAGGTACTTCCCACCTTTTTCCATACATTTGCCATGCTATTTCGAAATTAACCAACAAGTCAAAAATTCCCATTTTTAGGAAAAAACAAAGGCGTTTTTTTTGTGCTTTCCATTTTTTTTGTATCTTTGCAGACGAAAAAACAAAATTTAACAAAGAAATGGACGATTATCACGCGGAATACACGAAACAATCAGCGTGAGGGTTCAGCCAAAAGTGCTAATCCTCATGCGTATTTAGTATTATTCACACGCATTTCATTAACGTGGAGGATTAGCACATGAAAACATATTGGAATACTACGGGCAAATTGAGCCACCTCAGTGAGTGGCAACCAAACTGCTGGATACAAGTGACCTGCCCCACAGAAGAAGACCAGCGAGAACTCGAAGAGAGATTCAACATCCCCGACTATTTTATGCCAGACATCAGCGATACCGACGAGCGTGCACGTTATGAGTACGACGATGGTTGGATGTTGGTTATCTTGCGTATCCCCTACGTCAAGGAGATTCGTTCTCGCACTCCCTATACCACCATTCCTCTTGGTATCATACACAAGCGCGACGTTACCATCACCGTTTGCTATTATGAGACGAACATGATGATAGACTTCGTGTCTTACCAACAGAAGCGCGGAGAAGGATTTATCGACTACGTAGACCTCACTTTCCGCTTGTTTCTTTCGAGTGCGGTGTGGTATCTGAAACGCTTGAAGCAAATCAACACGTTAATCGAAAAGGCGAAACACAATCTTGACCAAGGCGTCAACAACGAAAGTCTGATTGGATTGTCGCGCCTACAAGATTCGTTGACATACTTCAACACCTCCATCCGAGGCAACGAAAACTTGTTGCAGAAGTTGAAATTCAAGTTGCAAGTGGACGAATTAGACGCTGACCTTATTGAAGACGTAAGCATCGAGATGTCGCAGGCAAGGGAAACCACTGGTATCTATTCAGACATCTTGGAATCTACGATGGACACATATTCAAGTATCATCAACAACAACATGAACACGGTAATGCGTACGTTAACATCCGTGTCGATTATCATGATGTTCCCTACGCTGATAGCCTCACTTTTCGGTATGAACCTGATTAATGGAATGGAAGACAGTAGGTTCGGATTCATCACGGCATTGGTAATTTCCATCTTTGTATCGGGGTTGACATGGGCAATTTTAAGGTACAAACGATTAGTTTAAGCGAAATAATTACAAAAAATTGACTTTTTTTTGGTCTTTTCAATTATTTTATATAAGTTTGCACTTCATAAAGTAAAAAGGGGGTATAAACCTCTCGGTTATGCCCCAAATGAATATAGGTTAAATAGATATCATAAACTCAAATCAGTTAAATGATGGACTCTCAAGAAAATGTGCTGGAACAGGCAAAAGAAGAAGTAAAGAAAAGTGAAGAAGTTGTTGAAAATGTAGTAGAAAACACGGAAGACAATGTTTCACAAGTAGAAAATCAAGTAGAAGAAAAGGCAGAGGAAGTTTCAGAAGCCACTACGGAACAACCACTAAACGTTTCCGAGCCAGCAGAAGCTAACGCTGAAGAAGACCTCATCAAGAAGGTTTACACTTCTAAGGAAGAGATTCTTGCACGTGTAAGAGAAATCGCACACGACGAAGAAGCACCTTCAAAAGAAGAGATAGACCACTTGAAGACGGTTTTCTACAAAATTCACGTAGCAGAGCGCGAAGCGCAAATGAAAGAATACCTCAATGCAGGTGGTGACCCAGAGAAATATCAAGTCACTCCCGATGATTTAGAGGAAGCTTTCAAGGCTGAGATGAATATCATCAAGGAGAAGCGCGCAAAAGTATTCCAAGCACAGGAAACTGAGAAGCAAGAGAACCTGAAGAAGAAGCTTGAGATTATCGATAAAATCAAGGCTTTGGCAACATCACCAGATGAGGCTAACCGTTCTTATCAGCAATTCAAGGACCTCCAGCAACAATGGCGCGAAATCAAGGCCGTACCTGCTGAAAAGGCAAACGAATTATGGCGCAACTATCAGTTGTATGTTGAGCAATTCTATGACTTGCTGAAGTTGAACAACGAAGCACGTGAGTACGACTTCAAGAAAAACCTTGAACTCAAGACTAAGATATGTGAGGCTGCCGAGAAGTTAGCAGACGAACCTGACGTAATCAGCGCATTCCATCGTTTGCAAGAACTGCACCAACAATATCGCGAGATTGGTCCTGTATCAAAAGACTTGCGCGAACAAATGTGGGTACGTTTCAAGGCTGCTTCTACCGTTATCAACAAGCGTCACCAACAACATTTCGAGGCATTGCGCTCTCAAGAAGAAGAAAACTTGGCAAAGAAGACCGCACTTTGCGAAAAGGTGGAGGCTATCAACCAAGAAGAGAACAAGGGTGCAAGCGATTGGGAAAAGCATACGAAGGAAATCATTGATATCCAAAACGAATGGAAGACCATTGGTTTCGCTCCACAAAAGATGAACGTTAAGATTTTCGAACGCTTCCGCTCTACTTGCGATGATTTCTTCGGTCGTAAGGCTGAGTATTTCAAGCAAATGAAAGAGCGCTTCGCCGAAAATGCCGAGAAGAAGAAAGCATTGGTAGAAAAGGCTCAAGCTTTACAAGACAGCACCGATTGGAAGTCTACAAGCGACAAGCTGATTGCCTTGCAAAAGGAATGGAAGACCATCGGTATCGTTCCCAAGAAATTGGGAGACCAATTGTGGAATGACTTCTTGGCAGCTTGCAACAAGTTCTTTGAGGCTCGCAATGCCGCTAATGCTGGAACACGTAGCCAAGAACGTGAGAACTTGGAGGCCAAGCGTAACATCATCGCACAATTGAAGGAATTGGCAGAAAACGCAGCAGAAGACGCACAAGAGAAAGTATCTGAATTGGTGAACCAATACCAAGAGATTGGATTCGTACCTTTCAAGGAGAAAGATAAGCTCTACAAGGAGTATCATGAAGTGATGGATAAGCTCTACAAAGAGCTGAACATCTCCGTTGCTCGTAGACGTCTCGATAACTTCCGCAACAATCTGAAGAATGTTGCTAAGCGTGGTGAGGATGCTCTCGATAACGAGCGCGATCGCCTGATGCGTCGCTTCGAAAAACTCAAGCAAGAAATCCAGACTTATGAGAACAACCTTGGTTTCTTGAATGCAAGCAGCAAGAAAGGTAATAAGCTGATTGAAGAAATGAACCAAAAAGTTCAGAAGTTGAAAGACGACTTGGCTTTGGTTCGTGAAAAAATCAAGGCTATCGATGAGACTGATAACGCAGAACAAGAAGAAAAACAATAATCACTCGAAAAAAGGCTTCCGCTTGGAAGCCTTTTTTGTTGGGAGAATTGGATAATCGAATGCTATCGAAACATTTTTCTTTTATATCTTACTTGATATGTTGTCTTTTTTGTTTAACTTTGCACATTATAGTGAAATAACATATTAATAACAAGAATCATGAAGAAAAGTTTGTTTATTTCTGCCCTTGTGCTGGTCGCAATGGTGTCATGCAAAAAAACTTCAAAATCTCCATTTGAATGGAACATTACAAAGTATGCCGAAGTAGATATCGAAGCTCCAGATCTTAGTGGCATTTCCGATAATGGTAAAGAGGTACTTAATTTGTATCGTTTCGCCGCCGATGAGGTTGACGCAATCTATTGGGAACAATACTTCGGTAATAAACAGGCGCTTTTGGACAGCATCAAGGATCCAGCCCAAAAGACTTATATTGAGATTAACTATGGTCCTTGGAATCGTCTTAACGGAAAATCCTTTATAGATGGCATTGCCGACCGTTCTCCAGGCGTAGGATTTTACCCAGCTGATATGACGGCAGAAGAGTTTAATGCCTATGATAACCCCGACAAGAACAGTCCGTACACGCTGATAAGACGAGCCAAAGACGGAACTTTGGAAACTGTATGGTATCACGATGCTTATGCTGAGCACATTGACAAAATTTCCAACTATCTAAAAGCAGCTGCCGACATAACAATCAAGCCAAGTGTGAGGAAATATCTGCTGAGCAAGATTGAAGCACTTCGTACAGATAAATACTATGATAGCGGTGTCGCATGGTTGGATATGAACGACAGTAAAATGGATTTGGTTATTGGTCCTAATGAAGCTGCCGACGACCAGTTGATGGGTCTCAAACGTTCTTATGAGGCATTCGTATTACTCAAGAAAGAAGCACGTACGAAGGAATTGATGCAATTTGTCTCTCGTATTGGTGAGTTCCAACAGAATCTTCCTGGCGATCCTGCCTACAAGACTTTCCAACCTGGTACTGGTTCTAACATTTTCTCTTGCGATGCTTTATATTATGCAGGTAAGGCCAATGCTGGCGTGAAGGTCATCGCGTTGAATCTTCCATTCGATAACGACGTACAACGCGATAAGGGAACACGTACTATTTTGTTGGAGAACATCATCAGAGCCAAATACAATAAGATTATCGCTCCTGCTGCTCAGGTGTTATTGAGTGTAGAAGCTACCGAACATCTTGTATCTGAAGCTTTCTTCTGGAATATCGCTTTCCGTGAAGTCGCTCACGGTCTTGGCGTTAAGGAAACCGTCAATGGAAAGGGAAGCGTAGAACAGGCACTTGGTAGTTTTAATTCTACCTTGGAAGAAGTAAAGGCTAATGCCGCTGGTGTGTTGTTGGTATGTCAGTTGCAGAAACATTTCGACATCCACCGTATCTTTACCAAAGAAGATGCATTGACCACATTCTTTGTGTCCACCGTCCGCTCAGAACTATTCGGCGAAGGTTCTTCGTTGGGACGTGCCAATATCATGATTTACAACTATCTCAAAGAAGCAGGAGTCTTCGATCGCAAAGCTTCAGGACAATACACATTGGACTTGAAGAAAATGGAAGAAGCCCTTTCTAATCTTACCGCTCTTGTACTCAAGATACAAGCAACGGGCGACAAAGCCGAAGCAGAGAAATTGGAAGCAAAATACTCCAAGCCATCTCCCAATTATGAGGCAGACAGACAGAACTTGGCATTTGCAGGAATCCCCGTTGACATAAGACTTAACTTCAAGAAATAACATTCAGTTTCTCAATGAAATCGTGGCACAATAGATTTCTCGTAGGGATGAATATAGAAATCTTTGTTTGCACGATATAGATGCTGTAGACAGCAGATGGCAGTAGCCAATTATGCTGCTGCCCCCATGAGGAACTACAAAATGGCTGGTTAGAAAATAAAAACAGCCAGCCATTAAGATAGAAACCATAGCTTTATATGCTACAGGCCATTGATTTGTGTGATACAAATGAATGGTTTACAGCATACAAAGCTATGGTTTTCATCGTCTAAAGCTATGATTTATGCATTCGAAATGACCTGTTTCTTACCTCAATCATCCATTCACTAACAGAGGGGCAACTATTGTCCGACCAACTAAACGATAATCTATAGTAACTACTCAGCTCCCCTTTTACCACGAACAAAAATCTTCAAAAATCTAACAAAAATGATGATTCTGTACAGATTCCAGTACAGTTTTTCGTAAGATTATTGAAGATTTTTGTCTTCATGCCATGGGGTGCTGAGCTGTTACAATCTAAATAGTGTTTGTATATTTTCTGTAAAATATGAATTTTATTATTAGTGTCCGCTAAAAGTCCTCTAATCACAATTATCCTATCCGCAATGCCCATAAACAGGCGTTGCGGATTTCGGTTTTAAAAGGTAAGCCCCCTACTCGAAGAGACTGGGTTCCGGCGGCTCTTTCCTGTGGCATTCCAGAATCCTCGCCCAGTCCTTTTCCGGTTCCTCGAAGAACGTGTAGCAGTTGACGTAGTACATGAGCATGATCCTGAACATGGTG
>OMWI01000010.1 GCA_900314715.1 uncultured Prevotellaceae bacterium
TGCTCTGTGTAGAGTAATTTATATGTTTTGCAGAGTGATCCAGACAGTCCAATTCCACCACCGCAAATAAATATAGGCTGATTCAGACAACCAAAAAGCCGCCTCACTATGATTGTTATTTCCGAACAAGATACTCCAGCAGCGCAGCGCAGCCCTCCTCGATATCCCGGTACGCTGTCTTAAAATCATCCGTATACCAGGGGTCTGCCACGGCACGCGGATGTCCTGTATAGTCCATCAGCAGAGAAAGCTTCCCCTCCGGGTCACCGCCAAACAGTCTCTGCATATGACGGATATGATGCTGCTCCATCGCTACGATATAATCATACCGTGCATAATCTTCCCTGCGGATCTGCACCGCACGCTTTCCCTCACAGGAAATCCCGTGCTCCGCCAGGATACGTCTTGCCGGCGGATAGACCGGATTGCCGCGGCCATTCCATATTTCCTCAGAGGAAATTGCGCAGGAAGCAGCATCAAACATACCGGACAGATGCCTCTCCTCCACCATCTTCTTAAAAACAAACTCTGCCATGGGTCTCCTGCAGATATTGCCCCAACAGACAAACATAACTTTTTTCATCTCTTCATAACCCTTCAAAAACCCTGTATTTAAGCCACTTTCAGAGCTTTTCCATTTCATAACTCTACGCATCTCTACGCCATCTTACGCCACGTTTTCGTAAAAATTGGCGTAAGGTCTGGCGTAAGGTTTGGCGTAAATTCTGACGTGTTTTCCGGCATATGAAACCTGACAATCGGAGCCAATTTCTGGAGCTGATCTGCCGCATGATCATAGCTGGAATGAGAATAAACATTCAGTGTCACTCCTACATCAGAGTGTCCCATGAGATACTGCAGATTTTTAATATCCATCCCTGCATTCGCCAGATTCGTACAGAATGTATGTCGAAATACATGTGGTGTTATATGGGGTAACGGAGTTTCAGGGTGTAACAAGTTATACTTATGCATAGCCCATCGCATTTCATTCTCGTTTTTGTTCTTCGCGGTTTTGGCAAACCGAATGTCGTATGATGAATTTTGTCGCATTCGTTCATCGTCAATGGGAAAAGACAAGGTTGGATTGTGGTGAAACGATGGAAGTGTTGGCAATGAAGATGACGGAAGTAGGATGGAAGTCAATCGTTGATTGGCAGCATATATGTCGCGTCCCATCATATCCGACTCGATGTTATACATTTGTTGTCTTGTCTTTCCTAATTGCAAGATGTCTGCCTTATCACAAATGGATTTGGCAACAATGGGTTTTGACAATGAAAGAGAACCCAACCATTGATCGCGAGCCTCATCCTTCAATTTGATGTTCATGGCAACATTATCGGTAAAAACCTTATCTCTCAATGCCTTGATGGGCTGGTCGTGCTCTATTACTTCTGCCTTGTCTACTTCGCTTGGTTTCAGAGTCTCATTAATCTTGTTGTATTTACCTCCCGTCAAGTCAAGTCCTTCTATCGTGAAGCGGTCAATAGTCTTTCCATTGTACGTTATTTGACCATTTTTTCCTACGTCTATACCTGGCAATTTCTTCAACACGTCATTCAGCGAATTGTCTCTTTCGTTGGAAAAACGACTCAAGTCGTATGTGATGGTGTCTGCACGTCCCAATATCCTCCCTCCTTTTACTTCCACTTCTTTCAAGTTGAAGGCTTCTGGAATAAGGGAAATCACCATTGGTTGCTCAGTGATAGTGACGGTTTTCTTTTGATAACCCAAAAAGGTAACAACAATGAAGTCGTTTGGTTTCGCTTGTATCTTAAATCCTCCTTCTTCGTTTGTTCTGGTAAAAGAAATGGGCTTTCCGTCTCTGACCAACGTGATGTTTGCCATTTCCAAAGGGTGTTTTGTGATAGAGTCCTGCACGATACCCGATATATTCGATTGTGCCATGCAGGACTGAGAGAGAAATAGAAGTATGGCAACCAATGCGCATTTCATCTTTCAATAGGGTTATATGGAATACCATTCATCTTTGTTGGATTTCCATGTTCGTCTTTTACGATAACTTTCACGTTCGGGTTGTTGGAAACGAATCCCACAGGGTCGGCATAATAACGCACATATTGCTTATTCAATGTAGCCTTGTCTATTTCCTCATATTCCGTTCCCTTATAATCAATTGGAATTTTTGACGATGCATCATATTGTTTCAATCCCGTAGTTTCAAACTGGTAATGATGCTCGGTGTCGTATGCTCTTAGTATCAACCCAGGTAATCCTGTCAGTTTCCATGGACCGTAAGAGATGGGAATGTCTTCCGAAAACCATGCGAACCATGTTCTTCCTCGATAGGTGGTTGTGGCAAGATGACACGAATAACCTATAATATCAGTCAAACTATCAGGAACGAGAGTCCATGTTGGTTCTTTGATTCTTTCATGACATGCGTATCGTTCCATTCCCAATTCATCCAAGAGCATATAATATCCCTTTTGAGGATAGTCCCGATGCAATATCCACGATATTCTCCCACCTGTGGTGAGATTTGATTCACCTTTCTTGATCAGTTCTCTGTTAATGGAATCAGAACGGCATTTGTCAAAACTGTAGAACTTAGTGCTTTTATCGCCAATCTCCAATACCATTGGTTCCGTTACAAAACTCAATGGACATCTTGTAGTGTCGTTCACGTATTTCATATCGTAGTTGATACGATATTTCGTAAAGTCGATGGTGATACCTGGTTCTCTGTCGAGTGCAGAAAACACTCTCACTTGTGCATTCATCGAAATCATTTGTCCCAATAATGCCATGATGATAATTGTCTTTCTCATAAGTAAATGTTTTAAATTCGATGCAAAGATAACTTTGAAAATTCGATGAAATGGACGAAATACATTATCGAGATATTACTTTTGATATTACTATATTATTATCGTTGTTGCCATTTGTTGCGATTTTATTATCTTTGCAACCGTTATGGAAAGAAAGATTAAATTCGTATGGATGCTGAGCATCATCACGATGGTGCTCATTTTTTTCGGGCAATGTTATTGGCTATTCAACCAATATTTGTATTCCATGGATGATAGCATTCGTGAAATGCAAGTAGCATGTGATAGCGTGTTGGATAAAGAGTTTGAGATACGTTACGAGAAATTTCATGAAAAATACATGGAAGGAAGGGATACTAAGCTTATGATCAACATACACATGTTCGATTCCATTACCTTGAATAATAAACATGGCGGTTCTGGAACGAATTATGTAAGGTTTCGTTTTTCCGCGGATTCTATCATGCCAAAGGAAAAGACAGTTACCATCAGGAATGCTAAATCCGAAAATAGTACGAGATATATCAATCGTTACTTGACGGCATTGAAGTATCCTCCTACCAAGCAACTCATTGACTCGTTGCTGTTAACATATGGTTTTGGTCCCACGCAGAATTTTGTTTTCAAGAAATCTTCCGATTGCGTTCAGCCTGCCATCTTTTCCGTCAGAGGAAATATGGTAAAGACTTTACATGTATCTTTTAGTACCAATCCGTTTGATTATCAGATTTTACATTTCGACCTTCCCGTTACCATTAGTCATGTTATACGTTCCATGATATGGCAATTGGCGGGGAGCTTGTTGTTGATGCTAATCCTTGCCTTTTGCCTGATTTCACAAATGCGAACCATTTTCATTCAGAAACGGATTGATAACATACGACATGAATTCATGAAGAACATGATATACGAAATGAAGCGACCAGAGGAATCTGCCATTGAGAACGTGATTCGCTTAGGAAAGACTGATTTTCTCTATGGCTCAAATGAATTGCGATATGGGAAAGAACGGGTTATCATCACTTCACGACAAGCAGAACTTCTTCGTTTGTTAGCAGAAACACCCAACATGGTCGTATCTCGTGAAAGAATTCTTCATGAAGTGTGGGGCGACGATTCTTATTCAAATTCCCTTGCATTAAATGTACAAATCACGTACTTACGACGAGCATTGAAGTCTGATGCGTCAATTGTTATTGATGCCGTCATTAAAAAAGGATATGTATTGAAAATAAAGAGTTGATGATATTGAACTTGTATAGATTTATTTTGGACGTAGATGTTTGTCAAGAAAAAGTGCCGAAAAGGGCTCTTCAGAATTCGTTATTTATCACCAACCTTTACTTCGGATGAAATAAGCGCTTTTTATGAGGTTTTTACATATTGTTGATATTCAAAGCATTACAAAACAAGGCAATAATAGAATGTCTAAAATATAGCATTTTTAGCCCCAAAAAGGGCTATTTTAGACTTCATAAAACATATAATTACAACAACAAACATATATAATAATGCTCGTAAACATATTATTTTACTTATCTAAACAATATGTTTGATGAGAAAAAACATACTGTTTAGCCCATCATAAAGCATCATTTCATCATTTTAACATTTAGTTTGCGATTTTTCTCGATAGTTTTTTGTTAAGGAAATTACTCAAGTAAAAAGAAGCGAATGGAACAATTTGTTGTCCCATTCGCTTTCAATTTCTCATTTGTCTTTAGTTTGTTAGTCGTCCATTCCAATGAGTGCTCCGCTTTGGTTGAACTTCAATTCGATGTCGTTGGAAAGTTCAATGTCATAGCCGTAACGCTCCTTGTCTATCTTAATGATGATTGTACCAGGGAAGTTAGTCTTCACGTACTGAGCAATAGATGCGGGTATTAAAGCTGAAGGTACTGCATAGGTCTCGCAATCCACTTTGTCCCAATTGCCTTTCTTGTCAAAGTCAATCTTTGCACCGTCGTTCAACATAACCTCATATTTCGTTCCCATGAATTCGACATCCTTTTCGGCGTATGCAATGTTCTTGCCTGGGAAATTATTGGCTACGAATGTTTTCACCGTTGCTGGAAGTTGAGAAACTGGAATCATTCTGTCGTCTGCCATACTTGTTACTGACTGCATCAAGCAAATAACTGCTACCAAAAATAATCTTGTCGTTTTCATTGTCTTAACTTTTTAAATGTTAATATTGAAATTCTAACTCTCTTTGTTTTCTTTTGATGTTGCAAAGTTAAGCAGCAGAATGACATGTTCCAAACATTTTTTCAAGAAATGAAATATAAGCATAAGACAGACGCGCAAATCTCGGACAAAAGTCGAAAACATGCGAAAAAGTTGTCCGAAAAGAATGGCATTGAAGACTTTAAAGACCTTAAAGTCCTTAAAGTCCTTAAAACTTTAGAGCTTGATTATTCTATACGCTTTTCCTCTTTCTGCCTCAATTCTTAAATTAGCATGTTGCTCGATGACTGGTTTAAGTCTTTTGATGAGCGTATAGAGAGTTTCGTTAGCATCTTCTTTCTTGGGCCAAAGAGCCTCACATATTTCGGCTTTGGATAATTGATGAGTAGGAGAGTGGAAGAACATCTCCATTAATTGTTGTTGCATAGGAGTGAGTTTTACCGCTTGTCCTTGCTCATCATAAAAACGATGTTCTGCTTCAGAGAAATGAAGTCCACCAAAATCATCATACGAAGAAGGATTATCAACTGAACTAATTGGTTGCATCTTGGGCCTATTGCGCAAACAGAAGATGCCCCACAACATAGCGGTGAGCCATAGTAACACGGCTGGGCGTTGATCGGACATGGAGAAGATAGTTGCGGCGGAACATTTCGCATAACAATGGAATCCTCGTTGCTTTGTATCAATCGCCAATACCGCCTTTCCACGCAATTGTTCCAACTTCAAGTAACTATTGAATACTTGGATGGTGTCGGCGGTAATTACGTCTCGCCTTTGTTCAGCCATTGTTTTTTCCAACGCACGATCCATATCCATCATGACGAGTTGTTCCGTCATACGGTAACTACCAATACTTGTAAGGCTCGATGCTAAGATAAGCACAAAGAGCACAACTACTGCATATTTCTGATTCATGCTTGCAAATTTAGTGAATATAATTATCTTTGCGAAGAGATTAACAGGGATTAACAACGAAGCATCCATTTCTGTCAATCTATTGAATACGAAGAGAAAATGTTGTTAATGTTGGTTAATGAAAGTCACATACATAGCAACATAATTGTATTATAAGTGGATATGGAACAAAAGGAGTTCGAAACGGAGATTCGGCGAATACGCAAACGACTGCTACAAGAGGCGATGCGCTATCTGATGGATAGTGAGGAAGCCGAAGATGTCACACAAGAAACGGTGTTGAAGTTGTGGTCGATGCGCAAGGATTTGGATCAGTATCGAAGCATAGAGGGTTTAGCCATCATCATGGTGCGCCGAATGGCAATTAACAGGAGGCAAAAGGTGGTGAATCGCACCGACTGGAATGACGCGCAAATTCAAACAAACGATACTCCTGAAACGGATTTCATTAGTAAAGAGGAAGATGAAAGGGTGATGCGATTGATTGCGCGATTGCCCGATGCACAACAAACGGTGCTTCGCATGAAACATATCGACGGATTGGAAACGAAAGAAATAGCCCAAATAACGGGTTGCTCGGAAGAGGCCATTCGTTCAAACTTATCTAAAGCGAGAAAGAAAATCATGAAAATGTTTAAAATAAGATGATGAAAGAAGATAAGATACATGAGTTAATTGATAGATTCCTCAATGGAGAGACAATAGCAGATGAGGAACGGATGCTCTACGATTATTTCCAAGGCAAGAATGTGGCAAAGGAACTGAGGAAATATCAATCGATGTTTCAATGGTACGCAAACGGAATGCCTGAAGAGGAATTGATAAAGCGGTCGAAAACATATCCTGTTGTGAAGAGAATCAGATTGGCAACGATTGGTGTAGCTGCATCTATGCTCATTCTGATTGGAGTAGGCGTGTGGAAACACCAGAAAATGCAGGAGGAATACGCCATCTACGAAGGAAGTTACATCGTAAGAGACGGAAAGAAACTAACCAATATCAAGGAGATATTGCCTGAGTTGAAAGCCGTAGAGCGACAAGTGGGTGAGATGATAGAACAAAAGAATATCAATAAAGAAATACCAACGATATGAGAACAGAAAAGATAATGATGGTGATTGCCATCTGGTTGTTGAGTAGTTGTGCGATAGCGCAAAGTAGTATCGACAAGATTGTAGACGAACTTGAGAAAAAGGGCGTAGACGTGAATTACGTAGCGAAACGAGACCCTAAGACCAAACAGGTTTATTTGCAAACGAAAACGTTGAGCTTTTATAGTAAGGAAGGAAAGTATGCGAATCGACTGAAAGAGGCTTTCAGAAAGGAAGGAGAGAATGCCGCAACAGAAACGTATAGTCATTCTGGGAATAATTATACATTGGTTTTCAAGGATGGTAAAAAGAAGTATACCTACACGCTTTCCATCACCAATAAGAATGACGGTAATCCGCTCGTTTATTTAGCTATTGTTTTCCGCAATTATTCCGTAGATGCTGAGGATGATTTCTGGGATAGGTTTCACATTGAAGGATTCAATTCCATAGAACATTTAGACTCATTGGGCTTTGATTTTGATACGTCGCAATGGACAAAACAATTTAAGGATGTATTCGAGAAATATAAGAAAGATGCGGTTAAGAAAAGAACCATTATAATACGGGAAAAGATGGAACATCTTAAAGACTCGTTGAAAAACCATCATGCGATAGCGACTCTTAAACGTTTGAGAAAAGCATAATAATAAATCTCTCTTAAATTATTATCTGCGGAAAAGTGGTGTCTTGTGTATAAGCATCACTTTTCCTTTCTTTTGCCTTTATGGTATGATAATATTTTGTATCTTTGCAACTGATTACGACAACAACAAATGACAGAGCCATTATACAATGATTTCGGTACTTGGATAAGGAAGCAGTTTCCGTATCGCGTGCAGAAAATATCCGTGAATGCAGGTTTTTCTTGTCCCAATCGTGACGGAAGGATTGGAGTGGGAGGGTGTGTCTATTGTGACAACCGAACATTCAATCCATCTTATTGTGCACATCATCAAAGTATCACCGAACAATTGGAAGAAGGCAAACGATTCTTTGCACGAAAATATCCCGAAATGAAATACTTGGCATATTTTCAGGCTTATACCAATACGTATGCACCGATAGACCAACTTCGCACGTTGTATGAAGAGGCTTTGCAGGTGGAAGATGTAGTAGGGTTGGTTATTGCTACAAGACCAGATTGTATGTCTGACGAATTATTGGATTATCTGGAAGAATTGAACAAGCGAACTTTCTTAATCGTTGAATATGGTATCGAGAGTGCAAACGACGAAACCTTATTGCGAATAAACCGTGGTCATACGTTTGAATGTAGTCGCCAAGCGGTGATTAAGACGCACGAAAGAGGAATATTGGTTGGGGGTCATGTGATATTGGGATTGCCAGGTGAGGATAGCCAAGAGTGTTTACGTCAAGCGCCAATCATTTCTTCATTGCCTCTTGACATATTGAAGATTCACCAGATGCAAATCATACGCGACACACCATTGGCAAAAGAATATTTGCGTGAACCCTTTCATGTGTTTAGCGTGGAAGAGTATGTTGATTTAGTAGTAAGATACATCTCTTTATTGCGTAAGGATTTAGTATTGGAACGTTTCGTGAGTCAATCGCCAGCCGATTTACTTATTGCTCCGAAGTGGGGACTGAAGAATCATGAGTTTACCGCTTTGGTCAGAAAGCGATTGATGGAAATGCGTTAGGATTTTAGAAAATGGTGTGGTCGTCGTTTTCAAGCAATGCCTTCACCGTTACGTTCGGATGTTTTTTCATATAAGCATCTACACGTTTGGTAAAGTCTGTCTTGAGAATTTGCTCTCCTAACACTTGATTGACCGTCCACATTACTTTACCCATGTGTAAGTCCTTTTCCTCTTGCGGTCGCATATCGAAGTTCTTCAAGGGATAAAGACTCAACAAATAGAAACAAAGACAATCGGGAACGATAAAGGAACGTTTCATCGATTGTAACTGAGTGGGTGAGTAATCGAATTTCTTATAGATGGGATATTCAGAACCAAGATATTTATCCAAAGAAATGCCAATGAGATTGTCGCCAACGACAATACTTTGATTCAATGCGCCAATCTGCGAGTAAATAAGTGGCTCTTGAAGGTCGGGAATCCAAGTCTTGAGTGTCTTGAAAGCTTCATCCAACTGCTTGTTGATATCGTCCATGTCAGCGTATTGTGTCTGTACGTCGGCTATCACGGTCTGTAAAGTGGTGTCTTGATAGAAATTCAAGAACTTGGCATTGATTTCGGGGTCGTTTACTTCGCCCAATTCCAACATGTCTTCTATCAAGGTACGCGTCTGCATGGGATAAGCAGTATTCATCTGTTGCAAAGCGGAGAAGTCTCCAGTGGTAAGATAACGACTCTCCAATCGGTCGTACCTCTGCACTTGTAGCGTGGAGGAAACGCCTTCTTCCTCATTGGGCTTGAGTTTAAACTCACAAGCCGAAAAGAGAACCGTCAATGTCAATAGGAGAATGTATATCCTTTTACTCAAAGCAACAATCGTTTTAATTTTATTTTGCAAAAATACTAAAAAATATTGTAAATTCCAAATTTTAAGCTAAAAAAATTAAAATGATGGCGAAAATTATTCATATTTACTTTTTATTGTTAAAACTGGGCGATAAACACTTCTTTCATTTTACACAGATTAACATAAAATGTTCGGTTTTCTCCAATAATAATGCCTAACTTTGCGAAATAAAACTCAAAATACATTAAATTCATGATTAACTATAAGCAAATCATTCCCGCAGTTCTCTTGTTTGCATGTCAAGCAAATGCTCAAGTAACCATCCAACTACAATTAACCAATCCTACAAAGATGGAGCGCACGGATGCGCCTGTAGTGGTAAACTTGTCAGAATACAATGATGTAAGGTCGGCCATGGTAACTATTGATGGCGTAGAACAACCTTGTCAGTTGGATGATCTCGACCAAGATGGTCGTTTTGACGAATTGGCTTTCGTTACCGATTTTACAAAGAAACAGAAGAAAGATGCTATTGTCACCTTATTTAATAATGGAGAACCACGTCAATATGCTCCTCGCACGTATGCTGAAATGGTGATGAGAAACAGTAAGGTGAAGGAAAAGAACAAGCACGACATTTATATATCGAGCATTACGGTGGACAAGGAAACGGCCAATAGCAATAGTTATAATATCCTGCACCATCATGGAGTGGCTTTCGAGAGCGAGTTGATTGCCTTGCGCATATATCTTGACCAACGTCAGACGTTGGACTTATACGGTAAATTCCATGAGGGACTGGAATTGAAAGAAACTCAATTCTATACATCAGATGAACAGAAGCAACAAGGATATGGCGATGATGTGTTGTGGGTTGGCAATACCTTTGGTCTTGGCGCTATGCGTGGATGGGATGGAACGGCCCCAACCTTGCTCTCTGATTATCAGAGACGTACACAAAGGATATTGGCTACTGGTCCCGTTCGTACGATTGTAGAAGTGAAGGATGATGGGTGGCGCGTTACACCTACTGCTTTGCCCGTGAATATGACGATTAGATATACATTATATGGTGGACATCGTGATATTGACGTGGATGTTACATTCAACCGCAATGTACCTGATTTGCAATTCTCTACGGGTATCATCAACGTAAAAAACTCAGAGGAGTTTTCGGATAAGGATGGTTTAAGGGCATGTTGGGGAACCGATTGGCCTGCGACGGATACGTTGAAGTGGAAGAGGGAGACTGTAGGACTTGCCATTTATATGCCTGCAAAATATCGCGTAAAGGAAATGGAAGCCAATACCGATAATTACGCGTATGTGGTGAAAGCTGACGGCAACAAGATACATTATTCCTTGTCTTACACCAGTGACAATGAAGACTTCGGTTATCATTCCGCTAAAACATGGTTTGATTTCGTCAAGCTATGGCGTAAGCAATTGGAAGCTCCCATTGAAGTGATACGCAAGTCTTGATAATCGTTGCGATAGATAACTAATGTAGTTAAATTATCTTAAACGTGTGCGCCTAAACCCCATGAATACGGTGTTTTTCAATTTAATTGATTAATTTTGCACACCGTTTTGGTTCCGTAGCTCAGTCGGATTAGAGCAACAGCCTTCTAAGCTGTGGGTCTTGGGTTCGAATCCCAACGGAATCACAGGGAGAGAGAGTATCCAGAAGTGGTACTCTCTTTTTCGTGCCCCGACCAAAACGCAATGGGTCTTGGGTTCGAATCCCAACGGAATCACAGGAAGAGAGTGTGTCAGAAATGGTACTCTCTTTTTCATTTTCCCCGAGCAAAACGCAATGAGTTACAGGGAGAGGGTGTCAGAAATGGTGCTCTCTTTTCTTTCTCGTATTCACCGACCAAAACGCAATGGGTCTTGGGTTCAAGTGAAATTACATAAGGTTTTTGTTTTTTTAATTTTCAAATATTGCTTTATTCCTTTTTTCGCTAAGACCTCCCGTCGTTTTCCATAATATCCTAAGTAATAAGGAGTTGTAAAACAGAAAAGCTTGAAAGACCTCCCGTAAGACCTCCCGTAAGACCTCCCATAGACCTCACCTAACACCTCCCGTCTTACTGACTTAGTTCTCGGTTGATTCTCTTTCCACACGTTCATTTCAAGTGTATTAGAGTATTGCTGCATCAATCACTTTTGTTATGAACTTACACCATCACCAACGGGAGGTTTAACGGGAGGTCTATGGGAGGTCTTACGGGAGGTTTTAGGTGAGGTCTTAAAAATGTTAAATCGTTGATAAAGAACGAATTAACATAAAAAACGGGAGGTCTTCAAGAAAACGATAAAATTCATGTTTTACAGAAAATAAGCAAACTGAAAACATAAACCGTAGCTTTAGACGATGTAAACGATAGCTTTAGACGATGTAAACGATACGTTTGTATGCTATAAACCATTCATCTGTAACGTACAAATCAATGGTTAGTAGCATATAAAGCTATGGTTTCTAACTAATAGTAGGCTACTAATCTGACTGTCTGCGACATCTATATCATGCAAACAAAGATTTCTATATACTTTTCTGTGAAGGTCTTGATGTCAATAGATTTAACCATCTTACACCTTATTCCATATAGACAGTAGGTTTTTCATTCTATCATCAAGATATGAAAGGGCAGATACTTTAATATCTTCTGGAATTCCCCATATAGCTTCTGCTATGCTGCCAACAATGGCACCAAGTGTATCTGCATCTGCACCAAGACTTACTGCACGTCGAATGGCATCTTCAAAGTCTGTACTTTGCTGGATAATCCATAGGGCAACTGGCACAGTACCTTGACATGTTTCATCGAATATATTTTCAACATCTTTCTTACATATGTTGATATTATAGCCGGAGAATTCTAAGCATTCATTCATAACGCTATTTACAATGTCGCTTGTCTTTGCATGATATCTGCGCTCCATATTGGCTACGTAAATAGCTAAAGCTACCGTTTGAGCGCCTTTGATACCCTCTGGATGGTTGTGGGTGCAAGCGGCAGATAGCTTAGCGTGTAGAAGCACTTGTTCGCGATTCTTGCATAACCAGCCTACAGGACTTACTCGCATAGCAGAACCATTGCCAAAACTACAATAGGGTTGAGGATGATCGCTCTGAATCCATTGGGCAAAACGTCCACCATAACTGCCTTTAGGGTGTGGGTACAAGCGACACCACCCATGTAGGGTTTCGCCATAATCTTTATCATGAAGCAGAGCATCAGCTATAGCAAAAGTACAGATACTATCATCAGTAAAACTACATTCTGCCGTAAACAACTCAAAATTATAATCATTGGTCGGGTTAAATTCAAACCTACTACCAACAATATCACCAATTATAGCTCCTAACATAATTTATTCTAAGAAGTTTCTTTCACAACAGTTTTTTATTTTCGTCCATACCATTTAGCGGCTAATGCTCCACTAATATTGTGCCAGACACTGAAGATGGCACCAGGAATGGTAGCTAAAGGATATGCGGCAAAATGGATAACGGCAAGACTAGAAGCCAAGCCTGAATTTTGCATACCTACCTCAATGCTAATGGCAATACATTGAGGACGTGATAAACGTAGCACACGACCAATTAGATTTCCCAAGAAAAGTCCACTAAGATTGTGACATATAACAACCAGAATCACTATCATGCCACCATTCAATAGTTTGTCGGCGTTGTGTGATACGACAATACCTACAACCATGGTAATCATTATCGTTGAGAAAGCTGGCAAATAGTCTATCACGCCATGCGTGAAACGAGGAAGGTATCGTTGACAAATAATACCGGCAATAATTGGTGCTATCACTACATATACGATGCTCGTCAACATGCCAATAGTATCTACATCAACCATCGTTCCTGCTAAGAACCAGACGAGAAATGGAGTCATCAGCGGAGCCAACAGAGTGGAAGTGGCTGTCATTCCAACAGACAAAGCAAGATCTCCTTTGGCTAAATATGTGATTACATTTGAAGCCGTTCCTCCAGGACAACACCCCACTAATATCACGCCAAGAGCCAATTCTTTCGGTAGATGAAATAGCCATACCAACAACCAAGCCATGAGAGGCATAATCGTAAATTGTGCCAAGCACCCAAGTAGAACATTCTTAGGGTGACTTAACACTATCCGAAAATCTTGTACGGAAAGCGTCAATCCCATACCAAACATGATTAAGCCAAGCAAGGGATTAATCACCCATGTTTCTATAGCCAGAAAAGGAGCAGGGATGAGCATGGAAAAGACGGCCATGATCAATACTAATGCTCCCATCCATCGTGCGATGAAATTACAGATTTGTTTCATAGTTTCTTTGGTCTAATAATTCGAATGCCCACTTGGGAGGGATGTTCTTGCATGTAATTATACAGAGTCATAGGTTCATCAACAACCTTCTTATGTATTTGTGACGCATTAATCAGATGGAGGCCGTCAAGATGCCACACGGCAAAACCAATGTGCGACGTGTCCAACCCCTTTTTCTTAGTAGTAATGGCAATGATGTCTCCATCTTTGATTGCATCGCGAAAGGCATTAGAATTGTTGATTTCCTCTTTTGGAATATATCGAAATTGCTTACCTTGAAGTTCTTTTTCGCACTTCTCTATTTCGGATATCCATGAAGGATGTCTCACCAACATAGGATATTGTGCCGAATGCGTGCTCATATAATTGATGTCCAACGTCTGTATGCGTGTGAAAACGCTATCTGGTGATTGGATTTCCTTCACAAATCCCAATTCTGTATTATCCGCAATCCATTGCGTGAAATAGTGCAATCGGGTGGGGTAGGAAATCATTCCGTTCTTATACCTGAGCAATTTGAGGTAACGACAAAAATCATTGAACGTGTAAAGACGTCTTTGAGCACAAATAGAAAGCGCCATAACGTTTTCCACAAACGTAGTACAATCCAATTGTCGTAAGTTGATAATCATTTTCTCCGTATCGTTTCCCTCCAATGTCTTGGCAACGTATGGAATTCCCATCAATTTGCTGGAAAAATAAAGAACCCAATTGGTAGTGAAATCTTGCTTATTTGCTTCCATCAAAAAACTCTCTACCTTGACGGAATCACTTTTGGTATATTGTATGTTTTGTGCTTGCATCATGGAAAAACATACAAAACACATGATGCAGATGATAATATACTTATTCATGTTAAATTCTCGTTACTTGAATGACTCCCTTTACCGTACGTAATTTTTTCATCAACGATTCCATCTTGGAAGAATCTTCAATCAAAACCTCCAGATTACCACTAAACAAACCATCGTGGGAGTCGATATTGATGCTGCGCATCATGATTTTCTCTTCCTTTGATATGATACTCGTGATATTATTCACGATTCCAATATCATCGTTACCAATAATACGAAGCGTAATAGAATATTGTGAAGTTCCCTTTCCACTCCATCTTGCCTTGACTACACGATAACCAAATCGCTTACGTAATTCTGGGGCGTTTGGACATTCCATGCGGTGAATCTTGATTCCGCCATTGATAGTGACGAAACCAAAGATGGAATCTCCATATATGGGATGACAACATTTGGCAAGAGAATAATCAACGCCTTTCAAATTTTGGTCGATAACCAATACATCTTCATTCGTGGCAAGATGAGAGGCTTCATGCGCATCGAAATTGAAGTTTTCCGCACTTCTCGTCACAATGGGAGGATTGGGATTTTGCTCTTGATTATATATTTCCAAGTACTTGTCAATAACCGCATTGATGTCAAGTTGCTCTTCTGCGATGGCGCGATAGAAATCACCTACTACCTTGAATCCTAATTTCTTGATAGTATGCGACATGATTCCTTCGTCTACATCTATCTTCTTGTTCTTGAACCTGCGTTCAAGCGTTTCCTTCGCAAGTAATCCGTCCTTGATTTGCAAGTCCTTTAACGCAAGTCTAATCTTCGACTTCGCGCGAGAAGTATAGACAATATTCAACCAATCACGCTTAGGTTTTTGATTGCTTTGCGTGATAATTTCAACGGAATCGCCAGAATGTAGAACCTCACGGATGGGAACAACTTTTCCGTTAATCCTTCCACCAACACATGAGTTGCCCACACCAGTATGAATGTGGTACGCGAAATCAAGTACGGTGGCTCCCTTGGGGAATTTGAACAAGTCGCCTTTAGGAGTGAAGACAAACACCTCGTCTTCGTATAATCCCATCTTGAACTGATCCATTACTTGCAAACCATCCCCTGCTTCCAATGCCGTACGAATATGTTCAAGCCAACTATCTGCATGAGTATCGCCCTTGATTCCCTTGTATCGCCAATGGGCAGCCAATCCTCTCTCCGCGATATTATCCATTCGTTCTGTTCGGATTTGCACTTCCACCCATTTCTTTTCAGGACCTAACACCGTGATGTGAAGACTTTCGTAGCCATTAGATTTGGGTACGCTCAACCAATCACGCAATCGCTTGGGATTCGGTTGATACATGTCCGTTACGATTGAATAGGCTTGCCAACATTGTTTTACTTCATGTGAATGCATCTTTCTCTCGTCAGTCTCGTCCATGTCAGAGTCGATGATGATGCGAATGGCAAACAAGTCGTATATTCCCTCGAAAGCACATTGTTGCTTTTTCATCTTCTGCCAAATGGAATGGATTGACTTAGTACGTCCTTTCATGTGGAATTTCAATCCTGCCTCTTCCAATTGTTTTTGTACAGGAGCGATAAACCTTTCTATATATGCATCGCGGGATTTCTTCGTAGCATTCAACTTCTCTCGTATCATATAGTAAGCATCATGCTCCAAATACTTCAAGGATAAGTCTTCAAGTTCGCTTTTCAGTTTATACAAACCTAATTTATGTGCAAGGGGAGCATATAGATAACTGGCTTCCTCGCTCACCTTTCTCTTGGCTTCCTCTTCCTTTGTATCACGAATTTGTCTCATCAAATTTACCCTTTCGGCAATCATGATGAGAATGACGCGCATGTCTTCTGCGAATGAGAGAAGCAGACTTCTGAAGTTCTCGCTCTCCACTACTTGACTTTTCGTGTACAAACTATGAACCTTGATTAATCCTCGAACGATTTGTAGTGTACTGATGCCAAAATTCTTTTCCCATTCGTTGAACAAGTCATTCGATTCGCCTTTGGCTTTCGTGGCATTGTCGTTCATCAAAGACTCCATATCCTGTTGGTTAATGGTAGAATAAAGCATGATGGCAATGATTCCATCACGTTTCAAACCGATTTCCTCAATGGCTATTTGTGCGGTTTGAAGAGCCTTGATGATGGGGTTTAATCCGAAAACATCCCTCTGTACGATGTTCTTGTCAATCGCGGTGAAAATATACTTATGCAACTTTTTGATGTCACCTTTCAAAAAGGTGTCACCTATATTTGATTTAATGGTTTCAATCAACTCGTTTGCGATTATTTTTTCTTCGTGGGTAAAATGTAATTTGTCCATTTCGATTCGCTACAATTATATTTTATGCAAAAATACAAAAAATATAGTCATTATTTTTCCCTTTTTCAAAAAATCTGATTATATTTGCAAATATTTATCATAAATTGTATTTTTATCCGTGAACTATTAACTTTAACAAAAGATAAACATGACAGAGCAAGACCTAAAACAAATTGCAGCTCGTGGTATCACAGAGCAACAAGTGGAACATCAACTCGAACAATTCAAGACTGGTTTTCCTTTCCTCAAACTTGAAGCTGCCGCTTCTATCGGTAATGGTATTATCGCACCAAACGATGAGGAAAAGAAGAATTACATCGATGCGTGGAATGAGTATAAAGCTGCTGGACGCAAAATCGTTAAGTTTGTACCAGCCAGTGGTGCCGCCAGTCGTATGTTTAAAAACATGTTCGCATTTGTAGATGCACCATACGACGAGCCAACAACCGACTTTGAGAAAGAGTATTTCGACAACATCAAGAAATTTGCGTTTAAGAAAGCACTATGTGACCAATGCAAGAAAAACGAAGGCAAGGATATCAAAACTTTGTTGGCTGAAGGGAATTATAAAGCCATTGCACGCAATATGCTTTCGAAAGAAGGACTTAATTACGGAAATCTTCCAAAGGGATTGTTGTTATTCCATAATTATGAGGAAGGTCCAAGAACGCCAATGGAAGAGCATCTTGTAGAAGCAGCACTTTATGCAAGTTCTAACGGAGAGGCCAACGTGCATTTCACGGTTAGTCACGACCATATCGAATTGTTCAAGCAGAAAGTTGCCGAGTGTGCAGACAAGTACGCAGAGAAATATAATGTGAAGTTTAACATTAGTTTCTCAGAACAGAAACCAAGCACGGACACGATTGCCGCTAATCCAGACAACACGCCATTCCGTGATGAAGATGGTTCTTTGGTATTCAGACCTGGCGGACATGGTGCGCTTATTCAAAATCTCAACGACATTGATGCTGATGTTGTATTCATTAAGAATATAGATAATGTGGTTCCTGACCGTCTGAAGCAAGACACTGTAGACTACAAGCAAGTAATTGCAGGTATTCTCGTAGAATTGCAACAACGTGCATTCAACTATCTCCGTTTGTTGGATACTGGTTTATATTCTCATGCACAATTGGAAGAAATCATTCGCTTCTTGAAACATGATTTGTGTTGTATCCGTACGGACATGAAGGAATTGGAAGATGCAGAATTGGTTATTTATCTGCGCAAGAAACTGAATCGTCCTATGCGTGTATGTGGTGTTGTTAAGAACGTCGGTGAACCTGGTGGTGGTCCGTTCCTCACATATAACCAAGATGGAACCATTAGCTTGCAGATTTTGGAATCTTCACAGATTGACAAGAGCAATACGGAATATATGAAGATGTTTACCGAAGGCACTCACTTCAATCCCGTTGACCTTGTTTGCGCAATAAAGGATTATCAGGGAAATCCATTCAACTTGCCAGAATTTGTTGATCCAACGACTGGTTTCATCAGTTCTAAGAGTAAGGGTGGTCGTGAACTGAAAGCTCTTGAACTTCCAGGATTGTGGAATGGAGCCATGAGTGATTGGAATACCGTCTTCGTGGAAGTTCCACTCAGCACTTTCAATCCCGTAAAGACTGTTAATGACTTGTTGCGTGAGCAACATCAGTAACAAAAATAGATTACTTAAAATCACATCTTTATTACTTCACAATAATGACGGTAGACCGTACGTTTACCGTCATTATTTATAGTAGGAATAAACATATTGTTTGTAAGTCGTAAAGATACTGTTTATGGCATCTAAACATATCATTTATCAAATCGCATAACTTATTTACTATAATTGCTTTCCAATCTTTATGATAATTATTTGATAGTATTAGCATTTGACAAAAAAGTATTATTCTCATTGATAAAAAATGATTAATTTTGCACTATCTTAACCTAATTGTTTTATGAAGAAGTTTTTTGTATTATTGGTATTGGTTATTACCGCCATTCCTTCCTTTGCGCAAATCAGGGGAAATAACATTGTTGTCATTGTTTCACCCGACCATCAAGATTGGAACTATAAAGTGGGGGAGAAAGCTACTTTCTCGGTTCAAGTGCTCAAATCGAGTACGCTTGTAGATAATGTACAAGTGGATTACGAAGCTGGTCCTGACATGTATCCTGACGTAAAAAAGAGTACCACTTTGAAAGATGGTACGATGAAATATACCGCTACGATGAACAAACCAGGTTTTTACCGTTTCAAGGTGAAGGCTCATGTGGGCGGTAGGGATTATGTGGGAGTTAGTACGGCTGCTTTCTCGCCTGAAAAACTTCAACCATACACACAATGTCCGAAGGATTTTGATGAATTCTGGAATAAGGCTTTGGCAGATGCACGTAATAATGACTTGAATCCAACAAGGACTTTATTGCCTGAACGTTGTACGAAGGATGTGAATGTTTATGAAGTAAGTTTCGTAAACAATCGTTGGGGAAGTCGTATATACGGAATCCTTTGTTTGCCCGTTAAACCTGGTAAATATCCTGCTTTGTTGCGTGTTCCTGGTGCTGGTGTTCGTCCTTATGGTGGCGATGTATATACTGCTTCAAAGGGAGCAATCACTTTGGAAATCGGTGTTCATGGAATCCCTGTGACCATGGAACAAAACGTTTATGATAGACTTTTGGAAGGAGCTTTGAATGGTTATTGGGATTCAAACGTTTCTGATCCCAATAAAAATGCCTATAAACGAATCGTGACGGGTGCCGTTCGGTCGGTTGACTATATAGCTTCTCTTCCTGAATGGGATGGTAAGACGATTGGCGTAACGGGTGCTTCACAAGGAGGATTCCTTTCCATTGCCGTGGCAGCACTTGACAAACGCATCACGTTTATGGGAGCCGTTCATGATGCTATGTGTGATTACGAGGCCGAAACTCATCATGTGGCAGGTGGATGGCCGCATTATTTCCTTTATGATAAAGCCGATAATAAAAAGGTAGAAGGTGGAAGATACTATGACGGAGTAAATTTTGCTCGTCGCTTAACCTGTGATTGTTGGTTCTCTTTTGGATATAATGATGAAGTAGTTCCGCCAACATCGTCATACGGTACGTATAATATTGTTACCGCTCCAAAAATCCTGAGCGTTTATCAGCAAACGGCCCATTTCTGGTATCAAGAACAATGGGATGAGTGGCAAAATTGGCTATTGGAAAAAATGAATATCAATAAATAGTAAAATAATATGGCAAAATTCTTTATTATGGCAATGATTGCCGCTACTATGGTTTCATGCAGTTCTCCTAAGGCTACTACGTCTGAGACGGGAGCAGAGTCACTTTTCAAACGTTTGGAAAGCATTCAACAGAAAGGTTACATGTATGGCCATCAAGACGACCCGTTCTATGGCTTGACATGGGAGTGGGATGAAAATCGTAGTGATGTTCTTGAAACGGTGGGTGATTATCCTGCTATCATGGGATTTGAATTAGGTGGAATTGAAATGGGCGATGAGAAGAGTTTGGATAGCGTTCCTTTCAATCGCATACGCAAAGAACTAATTGCTCATCATGAACGTGGAGGAATCGTAACGATTAGTTGGCACCCTCGTAATCCTCTTACTGGCGGTACTGCATGGGATGTTGACAACAATCAAGTAGTGAAGAGTATCTTGCCAGATGGTTCTGAACATGAGAAGTTTGAGTTGTGGATGAAACGCTTAGGTGATTTTATAGCTTCACTTAAAGATAAAGACGGCAAGCCTATTCCTATCATTTTCCGTCCTTGGCATGAGAATAACGGTTCATGGTTTTGGTGGGGACAAAAATTATGTACAGATGAAGAATTCCATGGATTATGGAACATGTTGCAAGACAATTTCAATAATCATGAGTTTACCAATCTATTGTGGAGCTATTCACCCAATATCACGGGTTCCATTAGCGAAGAAGAATTCCTTAAACGTTATCCTGGCAACGACCGTGTTTCCTTGATTGGTCTTGATGCTTACCAATGGGGAACGGAAGAAGATTTCGTCAAGCAATTGTCGAGCGACATCAATGCAATTAGTTCGATTGCCAAGAAGAACAACAAACTATATGCTCTTACTGAATGTGGTTATAAGAATATACCTGATTCTACTTGGTGGACACGGGTGTTAAAACCTATTTTGGACCAATATCACCCTTGCTATTTCCTGACATGGAGAAATGCAAAGCATGAATATTTCGCTCCCAATCCAAAGCAAGTGAGTGCTGCTGATTTCAAGAAACTGTATGAAGCAGACAACACCTTATTCTTAAAGGACATTAATAAATAGAAATAAGACATGACTGATTTTGAAAAAAAAGTGGCTGCACTCAAAGCACATCATGAAGAGTTGCTAAGTCAGAAAAACGAACCAGTGGAGTGGGGGAATGGTATTTATGAAAAATACAAGAACCCTATCTTGACGGCAGAGCATACGCCATTGGAGTGGCGATATGATTTCAATGAAAAAGATAACCCTTATTTGATGCAACGCATTATGATGAATGCGACGCTCAATTCGGGTGCTATCAAATGGAATGGTAAATATTTGCTTGTCGTTCGTGTTGAAGGAGCAGATCGTAAGTCTTTCTTCGCTGTAGCAGAAAGTCCTAATGGCATTGATAATTTCAGATTCTGGGAAGAACCGATAACTATGCCTGATGATATTATCCCTGCTACCAATATTTACGATATGCGTATCACCGCTCATGAAGATGGTTGGATTTATGGTGTGTTCTGTGCAGAGCGTCATGATGACTCTCAACCAGGTGATTTGAGTGCTGCTACGGCTACGGCTGCCATTGCTCGTACGAAAGACTTTAAGAATTGGGAACGTCTTCCAGACTTAAAGAGTAAGAGTCAACAACGTAATGTGGTTCTTCATCCTGAATTCGTCAATGGTAAATATGCTTTCTACACTCGCCCTCAAGATGGTTTTATCGATGCAGGTTCTGGTGGTGGAATCGGATGGGCATTAGTAGACGATATTACTCATGCAGAGGTGAAAGAAGAGATAATCATTAATGCTCGTCATTATCATACCATTATGGAAGTAAAGAATGGTGAAGGTCCTCATCCTATTAAGACAGATCGTGGATGGCTTCATTTGGCTCATGGTGTTCGTGGTTGTGCAAGTGGATTGAGATATGTATTATATATGTATATGACTGCACTTGATGATCCAACGCGCGTGATTGCCCAACCTGGTGGATATTTCCTCGTTCCTGAAGGATGGGAATACATCGGTGATGTGATGAATGTTGCATTCGCCAATGGATGGATTGCTGATGAAGACGGTCGAGTTTTCATCTACTACGCTTCTGCTGACACGCGAATGCATGTAGCTACGTCAACGATTGACAAACTGATTGACTATTGCATGAACACTCCACAAGATGGACTTTATACGGCTTCAAGTGTGGAAACAATTAAGAAACTTATTCAGAAAAATAAAGTATGACAAATTTAAAAGAAAAAATCGGCTATGCTCTTGGTGATGCAGCCGCTGGTGGTATTACTTGGAAAGTGATGTCTATTGCATTTCCGTTGTTCTTTACCAATATCTTTGGCCTTACGGTTGCTGACACCGCAACCTTGATGCTTATTGCCCGAATGTTTGATGTTATCACAGATCCATTAATGGGTAGTTTGGCTGACCGCACACAATCGCGTTGGGGAACTTATCGTCCTTGGCTTATCTTTGGTGCCATTCCTTTCGGACTTATCTTTGCATTGTTGTTGTATACGCCAGATTTCGGTCCTACGGGTAAACGCATCTATGCCTATACCTTATATTTAATGATGATGGCTGTATATACCGCCGTAAATGTGCCATACGGTTCGTTGTTGGGTGTAATGACTGCAGATGATAACGAGAAAAACCAATTCTCTTCTTTCAGAATGGTGGGAGCATACGCAATGGGATTTATCACGTTGTTATCGTTTCCATATCTCCAGAAAATGATTGGTGGAACCGAAGCACATCAATATGCTGTATTGGGTGCTTCACTTGGTTGTTTGGCAACTATTATGACGTTGGCTTGCGGTCTTCTTACGAAAGAAAGATTGAAACCAGTTCGTGCGGAGAAATTCTCTTTCCGTCCTTTTGCAGACCTGTTTAAGAACAAGCCATGGATATACTTGACGCTTATCGGAATTTGTACCAACTTCTTCAATGGCTTCCGTTATGCTGTAGCTGGTTATTTGTTGGAATACTGTTTACATGGCGACGTTACGGTAAGTGGCTTGATTATCAACTACACCGTATTCATGACTTTTGGTGAGGTTACTTGTATGATTTTTGGTGGTATTTCGCCTAAGTTCACGCAATGGATAGGTTCTAAATGCAAGGCATTTACCGTTGCTGCGATTATCTGTGCCGTGTTCTCCATCGCCTTCTTCTTTGTTCCGATGGATCCTGCTTATATTTGGGTAATGGTTGCATTGGTAATTCTCACTTCCGTAGGCGTAGGTCTTTATTCACCATTGCTTTGGTCTATGTATGCTGACGTAGCTGATTATGCTACGGAGAAGAACGGAACATCTTCTACTGGTTTGATATTCTCTTCTGGAACCATGTCGCAAAAGTTTGGAACGGCTATCTCTGGTTCACTCGTAGCTTTGTTTTTAGGTTTGTCAGGATTCATCTCCGGTACTGATGCAGCAACAGGAGAAACCGTTATTACGATAACGAACGAAGAATCGGTGAGAAGTATGATTTGGTCGCTCTTCTCATTGTTCCCAGCAGCTATTGCTTTTATCATGATATTCTTAATCTACAAGTATCCCATTAAGAAGTAATGAACAAAATAGAAATTATGAAACAAGAAATGCAGGATGTGTTAGAAAACAACATCCTGCGTTTCTGGATTGATAAGATGACTGATAACGAACATGGTGGTTACTATGGTCGTATTGATGGACATGGTGTTTTACATCCAAAAGCAGAAAAAGGTGCCATACTCAATGCACGTATACTTTGGGCGTTTTCTGCCGCTTATCGTGTCATGCATAATCCAGAATATCTTGAAGCTGCAAAACGAGCAAAAGATTATATCATTGACCATTTCGTAGATATAGAATATGGTGGCGTCTATTGGAGTGTAGACTATGAAGGAAAACCTCTTGATACTAAGAAACAATTCTATGCCATTGGTTTTGTAATATATGGAATGACCGAATATGCTCGTGCAACTGGCGATCGTGAGGCTTTAGAATGTGCCTTGCAATTATTCGACTGTATTGAAGAACATGCTTTTGATCATGAGAATAATGGATATATTGAGGCTTGTACACAAGATTGGAAACCTATTGCAGATATGCGTTTGTCCGAACTTGATGCTAACTATCCAAAATCGCAGAACACACATTTACATATTATAGAACCCTATACCAACTTATTACGTTGTTTAAAAGAGTTTCATGCTTCTGAATCATGCAATTATGTGCCCGCTATTGGGGCTGTACTTCCCGTGGCAATTACTGTTCCAATGGAAATTATCAATAGGGTAGAGGCTGCTCTTCGCAATCTCATATTCATATTTACGGATAGAATCCTGAATCCAAAAACACATCATTTAGATCTTTTCTTCGAAATAGATTGGACTCGTGGAGCGGGACAATTGGAAAGTTATGGGCACGATATTGAATGTTCTTGGCTCATTCATGAAGCCGCTTTAGTGCTTGAAGATAAGGATATTTTAGCTAAAGTGGAACCCATTGTTCAACTCGTTGCTAAAGCATCTGAGAAAGGAATTAATCCAGATGGTTCAATGATTCATGAGGCAAATCTCGATACAGGGTATGTTGATAGTGATTTGCATTGGTGGGTACAAGCAGAAAATGTTGTAGGATGGATTAACATTTATCAACATTTCGGTAATCAAATGGCATTGGAAAGAGCCAAGGCTGGTTGGCAATATATCAAGGAGTATTTAATAGACTATAAAGATGGTGAATGGTTTTGGAGTCGCCACAAAGATGGTTCGCTTAATTTGGACGATGATAAAGCAGGTTTCTGGAAATGCCCATACCACAACAGCCGTATGTGTTTGGAATTGATTGAGAGATTTAAATAAGTTCTTATTGCTTGTCAAGATAATTTTACAAAAACGGCTCTGTAGAATGCGTTGAAATTCACCAACCTTGACTTCGGATTAAAAAATACTCATTTTTCGTCTATTTTATAAAGTTACGAATATCAATGGCTTATAAAATAGACGATTGTTTTTGTTATTAAAAACGATCGTTATTCGTTCAAAAACGAGCATTTTTGAGCTTCACAAAGCATATATGTGGAAGAGAAAACATATACATTTACGAGGATAAAGATAAACTTTAGAGTCCGTAAAGTATAGTTTTGCGATGAATACAACTTAATTTTAGTCTTGAAAGCACTAATTTTGCTTCTCGTAAATTCTATTTTGAATTTTATCGGGAAAGATTTCTGTTAAGTTCTTTCGTAATATTTAATGCAACTGTATGATACTATTTGCCTAAATAAACATCTATTATCAGACTTCATAAGAAATAATTATATAATCGGCATTATGATAAATAGATAATTTATAAATCACATTATTATTAAAATAAAGAGGATTTGAACCTTTTGAATGTAAAAAAATGATTATCTTTGCACAAATTTAGTCAACTCCACTCTTTTTGGAAAGACATCAAACACATATTATTGGGATTAATAACCATTTTATTAAATGAAGGTTTTAAAGTTTGGCGGAACGTCAGTTGGATCTGTAGATAGTATTCTTAGTTTAAAGAAGATTGTTGAGGATGAAGCAACAAATCAAGAAATTGTTGTCGTTGTAAGTGCCTTAGGAGGAATTACCGATAAATTAATTGCCACATCTAATTTGGCACTCAAAGGTGATGAATCTTGGAAAGATGAATTTGATGGAATCGTGCAACGTCACCATCAAATGATTGATAGCATTATCCCCGACAAACAAAAAGCTGAAGAATTACGGAAAATCATTAATTCTCTTTTCGAACAACTTCATAGTATTTTCTATGGCGTTTTCCTGATTCACGATTTAAGCAAGAAAACGATGGATGCTATCGTGAGTTATGGCGAACGACTGAGTTCCTATATCGTTACGGCATTGATTCCAGGTGCCGTGAGAAAGAATTCTCGTGATTTCATTCGAACAGAAAAGAAAAATGGCAAACATACACTTGATAGTGAACTGACCTATCGTTTAGTTCGTGAGTCTTTCCATGATTTACCAAGGATTTCCATTGTTCCTGGATTTATCGGACGCGACCGTAAGTCAATGGAAACCACCAACTTAGGACGTGGAGGTAGTGATTATACAGCTGCCATTATTGCTGCTGCATTGAATGCAGAGATACTTGAAATATGGACGGATGTTGACGGATTTATGACGGCAGATCCCAAAATCATCAAGACCGCCTATACCATTAACGAACTGAGTTACGTAGAGGCTATGGAACTTTGCAACTTCGGTGCAAAAGTCATCTATCCCCCTACTATCTACCCTGTTTGCGTGAAGAATATCCCTATCAAGGTAAAGAATACATTCAATCCCGAAGGTGCAGGAACTATCATTAAGGATAAGATTGATAATGATCAAAAGCCTATCAAAGGTATTTCGAGCATTAGTGGTACTACATTGATTACCGTTACCGGTCTTTCCATGGTGGGTGTCATTGGTGTTAACCGTCGTATTTTCACCACTTTAGCAGATAATGGAATATCCGTATTCTTGGTTTCACAAGCATCATCAGAAAACTCTACGTCTATTGGCGTAAGAGATGAAGACAAAGATGAAGCCATTCGCGTGCTTAACGACGAGTTTTCCAAGGAAATAGAAACAGGTGCTATGTTCCCCATGATGGCAGAAAGTGGACTTGCCACGATTGCCATTGTAGGTGAAAACATGAAACACACTCCAGGTATTGCTGGTAAACTCTTTGGTACTTTAGGAAGAAGTGGTATCAGCGTGATAGCATGTGCACAGGGAGCATCAGAAACCAACATCTCGTTTGTTGTTGACGGAAAATTCTTACGTAAATCGTTGAACGTACTCCATGATTCTTTCTTCCTGTCAGAATATAAAGTTCTCAACTTATTCATTTGTGGCGTTGGAACCGTAGGAAGCAAACTTCTCGAACAGATTCGTTCTCAATACGAAGAATTAAAACAACATAGTCGATTGAAATTAAATGTTGTAGGTATTGCCACGTCGAAAAAAGCTATCTTCTCAAGAGACGGTATCGACCTCGACAATTATCGTGAACAATTGGCTGAATCTACTTCGAATGTAGAACAACTACGCGACAATATCATCAACATGAACATTTTCAATAGCGTATTTGTTGATTGTACCGCCAGCAAAGAGATTTCCGCCTTATATCAAGTATTCCTTGAACACAATATTAGCGTAATTGCCGCCAATAAGATAGCTGCTTCTTCTGCATACGAAGATTATCTCAAGTTGAAGCAAACAGCATTGGCACGTGGTGTGAAATTCCGTTTCGAGACCAACGTAGGTGCTGGTTTGCCCATTATAGGTACTATCAACGACCTACGCAACTCTGGCGATAAGATATTGAAAATCGAGGCTGTGCTGAGTGGTACGCTCAACTTTATTTTCAACGAACTCTCCCCTACCGTTCCATTCTCTAAAGCCGTACGAATGGCAAAAGAACAAGGATATAGTGAACCCGACCCACGTATAGATTTAAGTGGCAAGGACGTGATAAGAAAGTTGGTTATCTTGGCAAGAGAGGCTGGCTATCGCGTAGAACAAGAGGATGTAGAGAAACACTTGTTTGTTCCTGATTCCTACTTCGAAGGTTCGTTGGAAGACTTCTGGAAGAACTTACCTCAATTAGATGCAGATTTCAATACACGCTTGGAAAAGCTTAACGCAGAAAACAAACGATGGAGATTTGTTGCTAAACTTGAGAACGGAAAGACCAGTGTTGAACTATGTGAGATAGAGAACGGCCACCCATTCTATAACTTAAAGGGTAGCAACAATATCGTATTGCTTACGACAGAACGTTATAAGGAATTCCCAATGCTCATTCAAGGTTATGGTGCAGGAGCAAGCGTTACCGCAGCAGGCGTATTTGCCAATATCATGTCAATTGCCAATATATAATAAATAATGTACGCATGAAACATATCATTATATTAGGTGACGGTATGGCTGATCATGCCGTTGAAAGACTTGGAGGAAAAACACCTTTGCAATTTGCCAACACACCCTATATGAATCTCATGGCAAAGGAAGGAAAATGCGGACGATTGATTACTGTTCCTGAAGGTTTCAGTCCAGGTTCTGAAGTTGCCAACACAGCTATATTAGGATACGACTTACATGAAGTATACGAAGGTCGTGGACCTCTTGAGGCTGCGTCTATCGGATATGAAATGGAACCAGATGATTTGGCTCTACGATGCAACATTATCTCCCTGAAAGATGGAAAGATTATCACGCACAATGGCGGTAATCTTCAGACTGAAGATGCTAAGGTCTTGATTGATTTCTTGAATGAGAAATTAGGCAATGAAAACGTGAAATTCATTGCAGGTATTCAATACCGTCATCTTCTCATTATCAAGGGAGGAAACAAAAACATCGCATGCGCCCCACCCCACGATCATCCCAATGAGGAATGGAGAAACCTATTGGTTAAACCCATGATGGATGTAGACGAAAATCATCCTACACGATTATCGCCGCAAGAAACGGCAGACTTGCTGAATGATTTAATCCTTAAATCCCAACCGTTGTTGGAAGCTCATATATATAATAAGGAACGCGCACAAGAAGGAAAGTTGATGGCTAACTCTATTTGGCCATGGAGTGGCGGGTATCGTCCTTCCATGCAACCCATCACTTCCTTATACCCACAAATCAAATGTGGAGCGGTTATTACCGCGGTTGACTTGATTCGAGGCATCGGTCATTATGCAGGCTTGCGCACGATAAATGTTCCTGGAGCAACAGGACTATCCGATACCAATTACGAAGGAAAAGCGCAAGCTGCCATTGATGCCTTGAAGACAGATGATTTCGTCTTCGTACATGTAGAAGCGAGCGATGAAGCGGGACATGATGGTGACTTAGACTTGAAGATTAAGACGATAGAATATTTAGATAGTAGAATCATCAAGCCCATTTACGAGGCGGTGGTAAATCAGTTCAACGAACCAATTTGTATTACGGTATTGCCCGACCACCCTACCCCAGTTGAAATACGTACCCATGTGAGTGAACCAGTTCCTTTCCTCATTTGGTATAAGGGAATCAAACCAGATGAGGTGTGTCAATACGATGAGGTTAGTTGTGTTTCGGGTAGTTTCGGAATGTTGAAACTCCAAGAATTCATGCAAACATTAATGAACATAGAATAATCATGAAATATTACAGTACAAACAAGAATGCGCCTTTGGCTGATTTGCACAAGGCAGTAGTAAAAGGATTGGCTGAAGATAGAGGACTTTACATGCCCGAACAAATAAAGATGTTGCCCAAGTCTTTCTTTGACAACATTCAAGACATGTCGTTTCAAGAACTATCATACGTGGTTGCCGATGCTTTCTTTGGTGAAGACGTTGAAGCTGAAGCGTTAAAGCAAATCGTATATGATACGTTGGCTTTTGAAACACCTGTCGTTCAAGTTGACGGAAGAATATATGCATTAGAGTTGTTCCATGGCCCTACGTTGGCTTTCAAGGATGTAGGCGCTCGTTTTATGGCTCGTTTGTTGCAATACTTCATTCGTCAGGAAGGAAAAGAACAAGTAAACGTATTGGTAGCCACTTCTGGTGATACGGGTTCTGCCGTTGCCAATGGCTTCTTAGGTGTAGATGGAATACATGTTTACGTCTTATATCCCAAGGGAAAAGTCAGCAAGATACAGGAAAGCCAATTCACTACTCTCGGCAAGAACATTACCGCCATTGAGGTAGATGGTGTTTTCGATGATTGTCAGGCTTTGGTGAAAAATGCGTTTATGGATGAGGAACTGAACAAACACATGAAATTGACTTCCGCCAATTCCATTAACGTTGCCCGATTCTTACCCCAGGCATTTTACTATTTTAATGCATACGCTCAAATGAAGAAAATGGGAAAGGCAGATAATCTGGTGATGTGCGTTCCAAGTGGTAATTTCGGTAATATCACGGCTGCTTTGTTCGGTCATCAAATGGGATTGCCTATCAAACGATTCATTGCAGCCAACAATGCCAATGATATATTCTATCAATACTTGCAAACGGGAATCTACGATCCTAAACCCAGCAAGCAGACATTAGCCAATGCGATGGACGTAGGAGACCCCAGCAACTTCGCACGTATCTATGACCTATATGGTGGTTCTCATGAGAAGGTGACAAGTTTGATTTCAGGAGCAACCTATTCAGACGAACAAATTCGCGAGACCGTATTGGCTTGCTACAAACAAACTGGTTATATTCTCGATCCTCATGGTAGTTGTGGTTATCGTGCTTTGCAAGAAGGCTTGAAAGATGGAGAATATGGTGTGTTCTGCGAAACGGCACACCCTGCCAAGTTCAAGGAAACCGTTGATTCCATCACGAAAGGAGACGTGGAGATACCCGAAAGACTTGCCGCCTTTATGCGTGGAAAGAAGGAAAGCGTTCCTATGAGCAAGGAATTCAATGACTTCAAGGCATTCCTGATGTCAAGATAGAAGCATATTTGGCTGATGTTGGTTGCATGACTACATCAGCCAAATTTCTTAATTATATTCTTTGTTTTTTCCATGTTTCAAACATACAAAATATAAACCATACGTTTCTGCTTCACAAACCATATATTTACGACTCAAAAACGATATGTTTACGTCGTGCAAACACTATGTTTGTGAAAATGATAATTATTCGTTCACTTTTTCCGAAATAACTAATGAATTTGTTGATAAATAAATTTGCTATTCAATATTTATTTGTTATTTTTGCAAAATAATAGCAATAAAACCCTTGAACGTGATTCATACTACTTTACCTTTCAACCAAACGAGACGCCTTAGTTTCTATTTAGCAATGGAAGAGTATGTGGCTCGCCATCTAAATCATGATGACGATTGCTTTTTTATGTGGCAAGTGAATCCGTCGGTTATATTCGGTAGAAACCAACTGATAGAAAAAGAGGTCAACATTGATTATTGCAAGAAGCATCACATTGAGATGTATCGTAGGAAAAGCGGAGGCGGGTGTGTCTATGCAGATATGAGCAACGTCATGTTTTCTTATATTACCCGTGACGAGAATGTTAATTTCACGTTTAATCGTTATATCAACTTATTGGTGTTGGTGTTGTTCAAAATGGGAATTGATGCCAAAGCCAATGGAAGAAATGACATTCTCATAGATGGAAAGAAAGTATCGGGCAATGCCTTTTATCATATACCTGGACATAGTATCGTTCATGGAACGATGCTTTATGACACCAACATGGAGAATATGGTTGGTAGCATCTCTCCTAACAATGAGAAGCTAATCAGTAAGGGCGTTGAGAGTGTAAGGCAACGTGTGGCCTTGCTCAAAGATTATACCAATCTTTCATTAGATGAATTCAAGGCATTTGCCGTACAGCAATTGTGTAATGAGACACAAAAGCTAACTGAGCAAGACATCATGGAGATTGAGAATTTGGAAAAGGAGTATCTCACCCATGAATTCATTTACGGCCATAATCCACGTTATTCCATCATCAGGAAACATCGTTTGGAAGGAGTTGGTGAATTTGAAATCCGCATCGAACTGAAGAATGAGATAATCAAACAAATCAATATGATGGGCGATTACTTTCTCGTTGGGGACATTGACAATCGTTTGTTGTTGCCTTTGCGGAATGTACCATACACGAAAGAATCCGTTGAGAAAGCATTGCCAAATCGTGTTGACGATATTATCTTGAACTTAGATAAGAAAGATTTAATAGAAATGATATTTAATGATTGAACATTATGGAGAATAAAAAGACATGTCTTTATGACAATCACGTTGCATTAGGCGCATTGATGTCGCCATTTGGCGGGTTTATCATGCCTATCCAATATTCCTCTATCATCGATGAGCACAATGCTGTTCGCCAACATTGTGGTGTGTTCGATGTCTCTCACATGGGTGAGGTGTTTGTTACTGGCAATGATGCGGAGAAATTCGTCAATCATATTTTCACGAATGATATTACCAATGCTCCTATCGGACAGATTTATTATGGCATGATGCTTTATCCCGATGGTGGAACCGTAGATGATTTGTTGGTTTACAAGATGGGAGAAAACAATTTCTTCTTGGTTATCAATGCGGCTAACATCGATAAGGACATTGATTGGATTATGCAAAATGCCAATGGCTATGATGTAAACATCGACCATTGCTCTGATCGCTATGGTCAATTAGCAGTTCAAGGACCAGAGGCTGAAGCTGTCGTTGAAGAAGTGTTAGGTTTGGCTTGCAAAGAATTAACGTTCTATACCGCAAAGACATTAATGGTTGACGGAGAGGAAATCATTGTGAGTAGAACAGGTTATACAGGCGAAGATGGCTTCGAGATTTACGGTTCTCATGAGTTTATCGTTAAGATGTGGAACTTGTTGATGGAAAGCGGAAGATGCAAACCATGCGGATTGGGTTGTCGTGATACCTTGCGCTTCGAAGTAGGTTTACCACTCTATGGCGATGAGTTGAGTAAAGACATTACACCGATCATGGCAGGTTTAGGAATGTTCTGCAAACTCAACAAAGAAGAGTTTATCGGAAAAGAAGCACTTGTTGAACAAAAAACCAATGGATTTGCAAAAAAACTTGTTGGCATTGAGTTACAAGATAAGGCTATTCCACGTCATGGATATGCAGTATTGAAGGATGGAAAGCAAATTGGTGAAGTAACAACGGGTTATCATTGTATTTCCGTAGATAAGAGTGTTTGTATGGCTTTAATCGATTTTGAGCATTCAACATTAGGTACGGAAGTGGAAGTTCAAATCCGTAAGAAAGTATTCCCTGGAGTTGTCGTGAAGAAACGCTTCTATGACAAGCATTATAAGAAATAAACAAAATATCAACTATATACATTTATTATAATTATGGCAAAAATTGAAGAAGGACTCTATTATTCCGAGTCACACGAGTATGTAAGAGTAGAAGGCGATTTTGGTTTCGTTGGAATTACCGACTATGCACAAAACGCATTAGGCAACGTGGTTTATGTAGATATGCCTGACGTTGATGATGAGGTAAATGCAGGTGAAGAATTCGGTGCAGTAGAGAGTGTGAAGGCGGCAAGCGACCTTATTTCTCCTGTAAGCGGTACGGTTGTAGAGGTGAACGAAGCCCTTGAAGATGAACCCGAATTGCTTAACAATGATGCATTTGCCAATTGGATTATCAAGGTAGAATTGACTGACAAGGCAGAACTTGATGATTTGATGGACGCAGAGGCTTATAAGGAATTTTGTGAGAAATAAGATTTAATCATTGTATTATTGAATATGTACAAGTATTTCCCACATACAACGGAAGATACAAACCAGATGTTAGACAAAATCGGCATAAAGTCATTAGATGACCTTTATGCCGATGTGCCTGAATGCATTCGCTTTCGGAAGGAATATAACTTACCCGAGGAATTAAGCGAAGTTGAAATCAGGCAAATGTTCAAGGATTTGGCGCAAGCATGTAATCCTTTGAAAGTCTTTGCTGGTGCTGGTGTTTACGACCATTATGCTCCTTCTGTTGTAAAGAATATTATTGAACGTTCAGAGTTCTTGACCAGTTACACTCCCTACCAAGCTGAAATCTCTCAAGGAACACTTCATTATATCTTTGAATACCAAAGTATGATGGCTGAATTGACGGGTTTGGATATTTCCAACGCATCTATGTATGATGGTGCAACGGCAACTGCCGAAGCCGTCATGATGGCTTATCACGCTGGTAAGAAATGTACGAAAGTATTAGTGAGCGAAACCGTTGACCCCAAAACATTGCGTGTAGTGAATACCTATGCGAAATATCATGGGATAGACATTGAGATGATTGCCCAAAAGGAAGGTGTAACCGACAAGGAAGACATGAGCGAAAAACTTGCAAAAGGTGGTGTTGCTGGTGTCGTTGTACAAATTCCAAACTATTATGGAATCGTTGAAGACTTCAGTGGCTTTGCCGAAGAGATTCACGATAAGAAAGCTTTGTTGATTGTCAATGGTGTTGCCGCTGATTATTCCATATTGAAAACACCTGGTGAATGGGGAGCCGACATTGCCGTAGGAGATGGTCAAAGTTTGGGAATCCCTATGAGTTTCGGTGGTCCTGGCATTGGTTATATGTGTTGTACGGAAAAACTCATTCGCAAAATGCCTGGTAGAATTGTCGGAATGACGAAAGACAATCGTGACCAACGTGCATTTGTGTTGACGCTTCAAGCTCGTGAACAACATATTCGTAGGCAGAAAGCCACATCAAACATTTGTTCCAATCAAAGTTTGATGGCTCTTTACGTGACGATTTACATGGCTGTCATGGGTAAAGAAGGATTGAAGGATGCATCAGAACTATCGTATGCGGGTGCTCATTACCTTTGTGAGAGATTATTGGAAAACAAGCGTTTCTCCTTAACATTCCCTCAACCATTCTTCAATGAATTTTGTGTAACATACGACGGGGATGTTTCCCAGTTGCAGAAGATATGTTTGGAGAAAGGATTCATGGCTGGTGTTCAAATAGACGAGCATACTTTGATGTTTGCTGTTACAGAACAACGGACAAAAGAAGAAATCGACGAACTTGTTAATATCATTTCATCCATCACTTCAACCAAATAATGACATTATGAATAACAGATTATATGGAAACCTGATTTTTGAGTTGTCAAAGTCTGGACGAAAGGGTTACTCTCTTCCTAAATATGATTACAAATATCATACGAGCGATTTGCCAGAGGAACTTCGTCGTGAGAAAGATGCAGAGTTACCCGAGTGTGATGAGTTGACCGTAGTAAGGCATTACACCAATCTAAGCCATAACAATTTCGGCGTTAATGATGGCTTCTATCCATTGGGAAGTTGTACGATGAAATACAATCCCATCATCAATGAGGAAATTGCCAACATGGAAGCGTTTGCGAATGTTCACCCATTGCAACCCATAGAAACATGTAAGCCTTTGCTCAAGATTTATCATGATTTGCAAAAGTCTTTGGCTGAGTTAACGGGATTGAAAGAATTCACGTTGAATCCTTGTGCTGGTGCTCATGGAGAACTTACAGGATTGATGATTATATGTGATTATCATCGTCATCGTGGTGACGAACAACGGAAAAAGGTGTTGATTCCCGACTCGGCACATGGTACGAATCCTGCCTCTGCCGCCGTTTGTGGACTTGACGTGGTGGAGGTGAAAAGTCTTTCAGATGGTACCGTTGATGTAAACGACTTAAAATCACTTATCGAACAATATGGTTCGGAAATCGCAGCCATGATGATGACCAACCCAAATACATTGGGTATCTTCGAGCGAAACATTCCCAAAATTGCCAAAATGGTTCACGAATGTGGCGGTTTGATGTATTACGATGGTGCAAACCTAAATCCTATGCTTGGCGAATGTCGCCCTGGTGATATGGGATTTGACGTTATGCACATCAATCTGCACAAGACGTTCTCCACACCTCATGGAGGTGGAGGACCTGGAAGCGGACCTGTAGGTGTACGTGATGGATTGGAAATGTTCCTCCCTACCCCACGCGTGGTTTATCATGACTCAACAGATGATTATTCGGTTGAGACAGACAAGATGGAAACAGCAATGGGAAGTGTCGGAGCATTCTTCGGCAACTTCGGAGTCATGTTGAAAGCATACACCTACATCCTCTCTCTGGGAAAGAAAAACATCAAGATGGTTGGACCGTTAGCAACGCTCAATGCCAATTACATCAAGGAATGTTTGAAAGACGTTTACGAACTTCCCATCGAAGGAGTATGTAAGCACGAGTTTGTTTTTGACGGATTGAAAGACAAGTCAACTGGTGTTACCACGATGGATGTTGCTAAGCGATTGTTGGATTATGGTTATCATGCACCAACCATCTACTTCCCCCTACTCTTCCATGAGAGTTTGATGATTGAACCAACGGAGAGCGAGAGCAAGGAAACTATAGATGGCTTTATCGAAGTAATGAGAAAGATTGCCAAAGAAGCTATCGAGCAACCAGAATTGCTCAAAACGGCTCCTCATACAACGCCTATCGGTCGTGTGGATGATGTCTTGGCGGCAAAACACCCCATCGTTACATACAAGCAATTGCTGGAAGATAAGATGAATCAAGCGTAAAAACCACAAGCAGATGACAACAACGACAGATTTAATCATCATAGGAAGCGGCCCTGGAGGTTACAGGGCTGCCGACTATGCTGCTAAAAACGGATTGAAAGTAATTGTAATTGAAGAATCACATGCTGGAGGTACGTGCTTGAATTGTGGTTGTATTCCCACGAAAATCCTATGTCATGAAGCCGAACTTGCCGGATATGGTTTACCTGTGGATTTATCTAAGGTGATGCAACGCAAGCAGGAAGTCATCGAACAATTACGGAATGGCGTGGAAACGTTGCTTTCCCAACCTAACATCTCACTTGTTCGTGGGAAGGCTTCTTTCAAAGATGCAAATACCGTTGTGGTGAATCAAGAGGAATATCAAGCGAAAAACATCATCATAGCAACTGGTTCTCATGCCATTATGCCACCTTCCATCGAAGGTATTCACCAACCTCATGTGCTCACATCCACGGAATTACTCGACATTGATCATATTCCTCAAAAACTTTGTATTATTGGTGCAGGAGTGATAGGAATGGAATTCGCTTCCGTTTTCAATAGCTTTGGTAGTGAGGTTGTGGTGGTTGAATTCATGAAAGAATGTCTTCCCAATATGGATAGTGACATTGCCAAACGATTACGCAAGTGTTTGGAGAAACGTGGAATCAAGTTCTATCTGCAATCAGGAGTGAAGAAAATTGATGAAAAGCAAATCATTTTCGATTGCAAGGGAAAGGAAACGTTTGTGGAAGCAGATACCGTACTCGTTGCAACGGGAAGAGGCGCGAATGTAGATGGACTGAATCTTGATGCAATAGGCATAGAATACAACCGAAAAGGAATCTCCGTTGATGAAAACATGCAGACAAATGTGCCAAACATTTATGCCATTGGCGATGTGAATGGAAGGCAAATGCTTGCTCATGCTGCTACATTCCAAGGATTCCGCGCCATTAATCACATCATCGGGAAGACTGATGAAATTCGTTTTGACATCATGCCTGCCGCCGTGTTTACTTCTCCCGAAGCCGCTTGCGTGGGATTAACGGAGAGTTTTTGCAAGGAAAATGGCATTCCTTACACCTGCCACAAGGGTTATTATCGTGCCAACGGTAAGGCATTAGCCATCAATTCGCCAGAAGGAATGGTTAAGTTGCTCACGAATGAAAACGATGTTATCATCGGTTGTCACATCTATGGAGCTCATGCAGCAGACTTGATTCAAGAGATATCTGCATTGATGAATCTCGATACAACATTAAATAGATTGCATGATATGATTCATGCACACCCCACATTGGAAGAAATTTTGCAAGAAATCAACTAAACAAAATAAAGATGGATTCGTTCTTTCGCACACATAAATACTTAATTGAACATACAAACGCACCTGTCCGAAGAATACTGATGGATGAAATCAATTGGAATGATTCCATGATTGGTATAAAAGGTACGAGAGGGGTTGGTAAAACAACTTTCCTGTTACAGTATGCCAAAGAGAACTTCAACGTTGAAGATCAGCAATGTCTATATGTCAACATGAATAATTTCTATTTTCAAGGAAAGGGCATTGCTGAATTCGCGGGTGAATTTGTGGGACGCGGTGGTCGTGTGTTGTTGATAGACCAAGTATTCAAACAACCCAACTGGAGCAAGGAATTGCGCAAATGCCACGATTTATATCCACAATTGAGAATCGTGTTTACGGGTTCGAGTGTGATGCGATTGAAAGAGGAAAACCCTGAACTGAATGGAATCGTAAAGAGCTATAATCTTAGAGGATTCTCGTTCAGGGAATTCCTGAATCTACAAACGGGAAGCAATTTCCGAGCATACGACTTGGATGAAATATTGTCTCACCACGAGAAAATCATCAAGGAAATCCTGCCTTGTCTTAGTCCTCTGAAGTATTTCAAGGACTACTTGCATCATGGATTTTATCCGTTCTTCTTGGAGCAACGTAATTATATGGAGAATCTTCTCAAGACCATGAACATGATGGTTGAGGTGGATATTTTGCTCATCAGGCAGATTGAATTGAAGTATATTACGAAAATCAAGAAATTGTTCTATCAATTGGCGGTTGATGGACCTCAAGCTCCTAATGTCAGCCAATTGGCATTGGACATAGAAACAAGTCGTGCAACGGTGATGAATTATATCAAGTACTTGGCAGATGCCCGACTTCTCAACATGATTTATCCCGTTGGAGAGGAGTTTCCGAAGAAACCAGCCAAGATTATGTTGCACAATTCCAATCTGATGTACTCCATCTACCCTATCCAAGCCAATTTGCAAGATGCAATGGAAACCTTCTTTGTCAATTCGTTGTGGAAAGATCACATCGTGAATGATGGAGGAAAAGACCAATTCTATCTGGTTGACGGTACACAGAAGTTCAGAATACACGATGCAAAGAGTGAACATAAAATCAGGATGAGTACCGATACCATCTACGCACGCTACAATACGGAGGTGGGAAGAGACAATCAAATTCCCCTGTGGCTGTTCGGATTTTTGTATTGATATACTTTACGACAGATAAACGATATGTTTGCGTCTCGTAAACGATATGTTTACCTTCGCTAAACACTATCTTTAGAAGAATAAGAAGATTTGAGCGAAAATTCGTTGATTATTATTCATTTTGGCAATTAATTATCTAAAAACATTTGCCACTTTTAATAAAAATCAGTAAATTTGCGCTTGAATTTCTAAAACAAACAATAAAAGACAAACATTATACAAAAACATCATTAAAGTTTAACAAAATGGCTAAAGAAAAAAAGTTTATTACTTGTGATGGTAACGAAGCTGCTGCACACGTGAGCTATATGTTCTCGGAAGTTGCCGCTATCTATCCTATCACTCCATCTTCGCCTATGGCGGAGCACGTTGACGAATGGGCTGCACGTGGCCGTAAGAACCTTTGGGGACAAACGGTAAGCGTACAGGAAATGCAATCAGAAGGTGGTGCTGCTGGTGCTTTGCACGGCTCATTGCAAGCTGGTGCATTGACAACAACCTTCACCGCTTCTCAAGGTTTGTTGCTCATGATTCCTAACATGTACAAGATTGCCGGTGAGATGCTCCCATGTGTATTCGACGTTTCTGCTCGTACATTGGCTTCTCACTCTCTTTGTATTTTCGGTGACCACCAAGACGTGATGGCTTGTCGCCAGACAGGTTTTGCCATGTTCTGCTCTGGTTCAGTACAGGAAGTAATGGACCTTACCGCAGTTCCTCACCTCGCTTCTTTGAAGACAGAGATTCCTTTCGTAAACTTCTTCGATGGTTTCCGTACATCTCATGAGTATCATAAGATTGAGGTAATGGATCAAGAGGACATCAAGGCTCTCGTTGACCCAGCTGACATCAAGCGTTTCCGCGACCGTGCTCTTACTCCAGAGCGTCCTATGACTCGTGGTACTGCTGAGAATCCTGAGACATTCTTCACACATCGTGAGGCTTGCAACGCTGCTTACGACAAGGTTCCTGAGTGTGTAGAATACTACATGCAGAAGATTAGCGAGATTACTGGTCGTGAATATCACCTCTTCGATTATTACGGAGCTGATGATGCTGAGCGTGTAATCATCTTGATGGGTTCTGCAACAGAGGCTGCTCGCGAGGCTATCGACTATCTCGTAGCTCAAGGCGAAAAGGTTGGTATGGTGGCTGTTCACCTCTATCGTCCATTCTCTGTTAAGCACTTGCTCGCAGCTGTTCCAAAGACTGCTAAGCGTATTGCCGTTCTCGACCGTACGAAGGAACCAGGCGCAGAGGGCGAACCTTTGTATCTCGACGTAAAGAGCGCATTCTACGATGTAGAAGACAAACCATTGATCGTTGGTGGTCGTTATGGTCTTGGTAGCTCAGATACTACTCCTGCTAAGATTATCGCCGTATTCAAGAACCTTGCATTGCCAGAGCCGAAGAACCACTTCACCGTTGGTATCGTTGACGACGTTACTTTCACTTCTCTCCCAGAGGAAGAGGAAATCGCTATGGGTGGCGCTGGTATGTTCCAAGCTAAGTTCTACGGACTTGGTGCAGATGGTACCGTTGGTGCAAACAAGAACTCTGTGAAGATTATCGGTGAATCTACCGACAAGTATTGCCAGGCATACTTCTCTTACGACTCTAAGAAGTCTGGTGGTTTCACATGTTCTCACCTCCGTTTCGGTGATACTCCTATCCATTCTACTTATTTGGTAACCACACCTAACTTCGTAGCTTGCCACGTTCAGGCTTATCTCCACATGTACGATGTTACCCGTGGTTTGCAGAAGAATGGTACATTCCTGTTGAATACTATCTTCGAAGGTGAAGAACTCGCTAACTTCATGCCTAACAAGAGATTGGTCTTGGTAACCGTACCAATACCATCCTCCAGTCTGCATTCTTCCGTATCACAGGCGTTATCCCCGTAGAACTGGCTGTTGAGCAAATGAAGAAGTTCATCGTGAAGTCTTACGGAAAGAAGGGTGAGGATGTTGTTAACATGAACTACGCTGCCGTTGACAATGGTGACAAATACAAGGAATTCCCAATTGACCCAGCATGGGCTAATCTTCCCGATGATGAAGAGAAGGTTGACGACGCTCCCGCATTCGTTAAGGAACTCGTTCGTCCTATCAACGCACAGGCAGGTGACTTGCTGAAAGTTTCTGACTTCGTGAAGTTCAATACTGTTGACGGTTCTTGGGACAATGGTACTGCTGCTTACGAGAAGCGTGGTGTTGAGGCATTTGTTCCTGTATGGAATCCAGAGAACTGTATCCAATGTAACAAGTGTGCATTTGTTTGTCCTCACGCTGCTATTCGTCCATTCGTTCTGACAGACGAAGAGTTGGCTGGTTTCGAGAACTTCGATACCATTACCATGAAAGTTCCAAAGCCAATGGCTGGTATGCACTTCCGCATTGAGACATCTGTTCTCGACTGCTTAGGATGTGGCAACTGTGCTGACGTATGTCCAGGTAATCCTAAGTTGGGCAAGGCTCTTAAGATGGTTCCTTACAATCCTGATGCTGAGGATATGAAGAAAGAGGCTGAGAATTGGGATAAGCTTGTGAAGGATGTTACTTCTAAGCAAGAACTCGTTGACATCAAGAGCAACGTGAAGAATTCTCAGTTCGCTCAACCATTGTTCGAGTTCTCTGGTGCTTGCTCTGGTTGTGGTGAGACTCCTTACGTGAAGTTGATTTCTCAACTCTTCGGTGACCGTGAGATGATTGCTAACGCTACAGGTTGTTCTTCTATCTACTCTGCTTCTATTCCATCTACTCCTTATACTACAAATGCCAAGGGTCAAGGTCCTGCATTCGACAACTCTTTGTTCGAGGACTTCTGCGAGTTTGGTATGGGTATGGTACTCGGTAACAAGAAGATGAAGGAGCGCGTAGTGATGTTGCTCCAACAAGCTTCTGAGAAAGCTCATGAGGAGTTCAAGGCTCTTGCTGCTGAGTGGATTGAGAAGAAGGAAGATGCTGAAGAGACAAAGCGTATTGCTGCTGAGTTGAAGCCATTGATTGCTGCTGGTGCAGAGGCTGGTTGCGAGTTCTGCAAGGAATTGCAAACACTCGACCACTATCTTATCAAGCGCTCACAATGGATTATCGGTGGTGACGGTGCTTCTTACGACATCGGTTACGGCGGTCTCGACCACGTGATTGCTTCTGGTGAGGATGTGAATCTGCTCGTTCTCGATACTGAGGTTTACTCTAACACGGGTGGTCAGGCTTCTAAGGCTACTCCACTTGGTGCTATTGCTCAGTTCGCAGCTCAAGGTAAGCGTATCCGCAAGAAGGATCTCGGTATGATTGCGACTTCTTATGGTTATGTATATGTTGCTCAGGTAGCTATGGGTGCTGACAATGCTCAATGCTTGAAGGCTATCCGTGAGGCTGAGGCTTATCCTGGACCATCACTCGTGATTGCTTACGCTCCATGTATCAACCACGGTCTGAAGATTAAGGGTGGTATGGGTCGTTCACAGGCTGAGGAAGGCCGCGCCGTTGAGTGTGGTTACTGGCACCTGTGGCGTTACAACCCACAATTGGCTGAAGAAGGAAAGAACCCATTCTCTCTCGACTCTAAGGAGCCCGATTGGGATAAGTTCCGTGACTTCCTCCTCGGTGAGGTTCGTTATCTCTCTGTACAAAAGGCTTATCCTAACGAGGCAGAAGAACTCTTCGCTGAGGCTAAACGTATGGCACAGCTCCGCTATAAGAGCTACGTACGCAAGGCTAAGGAAGATTGGAGTGAATAATCGTGCAAACCGAAAGCAATGAAGTCTTACTTCAATTGCTGAGGTGCAGCCGATTATCGAGGACGAATGTCCTCAATAATCTCCCTATCCTATTTATATCAAAGGAGCATCCGTTTGGGTGCTCCTTTTGTATTATGTATACTATTGGCATCCGATTGCGTGAGCGTTACAGTTACAGTTGTTACAATTAAAAATTTGAGATGCAAACACCCTTCTTAAAACTTTATAACTAATTAATATATAGATAGTTATATAATATATAAAGGGAAAGTGTATGCCTAAAAAACAACTGTAACAACTGTAACTGTAACGCATGATTGATTATTCTTTATCTAAAAAGCTGATAATCAACAAAATACGATATGAATAAAAGCTATGCACTCATGATATCGAACCTCTACATGGGCACAAAATGTATCAAAATCCTGCTCTCAGGCTTCAAAATATAAGCACAAACCAATTGTTCCGATACTTTCTTACTATATTCTTATATATGATTTTGACAAGCAATTAAACCAATTTGTACCAAAAACCATCTACGTGATTCAATATACGTGGCAATAACTGATGAAAATAGTAAAATAGTCATTGCAAAATTACAAGTGACGGAAGGAAATTAGTCGTTTATTCTTTGTTGACCTATGACAGAATGGAAGGATGGTCCAGTTTACGAAAATACGTGCGCAGGAACACACACTACCCACAGCCAACCTTCAGCTTCAGATGGCCATCAAGGCATCAACCCGTAGATACCGATGGATAGAGACAAACATGCGGTATGTGTAAAAAAATCAAAAAAAATATGGCGCAACAGTAATTTTTAGTAATTTTGTAGCGTCCAAGAAAAGACGACGGTGAAACTTTACGCTGTTGTCTAAGAAAGGACTATGGCTATTGCCTTAGCAACATAGGGTCATTGGTCTGAGATTGGGGAGTACTATACTAACAAACACAAAATGTTCAGTTTTAAATAAATTTGCCAAATTATGATGAAAAAAAGAAAAATCTGGAAAAGCATAGGAGCAATCATTCTGCTTCTTATGTTTCATGTCGATGTCATGGCAACAGACCACCACTTTGATGGCCTTGACATCACCATCAATGATGACGGTATTGCGGAAGTCAGCCTCAGTACCAGTGGAGCAATATCTAATAATATGAATTGGCCGAGCAACTTGCTTCTTCTAACATGGAATCAAGTGTCCTCAATCCAATTTAAAAGCGTAAACGGTGCGACTTATAGTAGTGATGACTGGGATGCAATCGCACGAATTATTAACAAAGCCACTAATAACGAGACAAATACGTTGGCACTTGATTTCTCGGGAATCACTATTGCCGACAATCTCTTCTCTTTCCAGGGTGTAACCTATAAAAGTAAAATCACATCTGTGGTGATGCCCAATGGCTTGACAACACTTGCTGATGGAGCCTTCAACCTCTGTACCAGCCTCAACAATGTGGGATGGAGTCCAGCCTTGACAAGTATCGGAGAGAATGCCTTCAACAATACGGGCTTCACCTCTATCACTATCCCCGAGGGTGTGACGAGTATCGGCTATCAAGCTTTTGCATATTGTAAATCGCTGGGCAGTATCACTTTTCCAGCCACTCTTGAAACTGTCGGTCAGGATGTCATCATGCAAAGCCCTGTCGTCGCCTTATACTCACGTAACCCTACGCCACCCGAAGCACAAGGTGACTTCTGCACCTCTAAAGACCCTGCAGCATACGAAAATGCATACAACTGGAACTTCGGAAATAATGAGTTCGACTTTTACTCACACTGCATCCTCTATGTCGAGCCCACAACAGAAGTTTTTGAAGCATATAGCAATGCTCCATATTGGCAAAAGTTCTTCATTAAAGGTGTGGTGAAAATCTACCTGCGCCCTACAGACCTTCAACGTCCACAGGTGACGGGAGTGCAGCAACTTGAGGTGCCAAATCCCAACGTCAACGAATACAACTATATCTGTACCATCAACACCGTCTATGTCAGGAGCATGGTTCCCGACAAATGGTACACCATCATGCTGCCATTCGCTGTTTCTAATGAAAAGTTGAAAGAGGTTTTCGGCGAAGATACCCAAGTGTGGGGTTATTCTGGTGTCTATGACAACACGCTCTGTTTCGACCAACCTGTCACAGAGGTCGGAGAAGGGATGGAAGCCGATACACCTTACCTGATTAAACCAGGCGTGGGGAAAGGGGAATATGAATTCAACGGGCTGGATGTGGATTACACACCATTTAATGCCAGTCCGAGTCTTGCCGTGGCTGGTGGTCAGAAAGGACCTGAGCAATACACCTCTACCTACCAAGGCACCTACACCAACCAGAAGATACCTACTGACGCATACTACTTGAAAAACAACCTTTTCTATTATATGCCAGGCGAAAACACCACATTGGGGTGGAAAGCCTATGGTGGTATCGTCTATGTCAGTGACGAGAGTAACGCAGCACAGGGTGCCAAAAGTCAGTTCTTTGACTTGGCCGTCGGACATTCAGGTGATGTCAGCGTCATCGAATCATATCAAATGGAAACGAAGGCGTCTGACCAACCACTCTATAATTTGGCGGGTCAGCAGGTTAGTCAACCTATAAGAGGCATCTATGTGAGAAATGGAAAGAAAATCATCATCAAATAACAAGGAGGATACAATGAAAAAAACATACAGAAGGCCCAACATCTACAAGATAAGCTTGGGAAGTGAATGTCTGGTTCCCGTTATATTGTCAAAACAAAGCATCGGTGAGGACGTGAAAGATATTGGAGGCATAGGCAATGTTGGCGACGAAGCCGATGCCAAAGCCTCTCAAAGAATATTTTGGGATTTGTGAGATGAAGAATAACAGTCGCTTCCACCTGAGCGATCTGTGTCATCAGAATACATAAAGCACCACCCTGCCATGACAGATGTCTTGACAGGGTGGTGTCGATTATTCTATAGAAGTAAGAGAACTATCATGGCGATAGGCGTTTCAAGCGTTTCAGCGTTTCAGCGTTTCAAGTGTATCAGATATGTTTCAAAACCCCTTTCTTAGAATATATAACTAATTAATAATCAATAAATTATATAAGACAAAAATGCATACCCTCAAAATACTAACTGAAACGCTGAAACGCTGAAACGCTTGGCCAACGAATATTTTACCTAAAAAGCAATATATCAATTAGTTACGATATTTCTAAACCATTTTAACCTATAGATGCAACGCCTCAGAAAAGGCATAGAATGCGTAGAATTCCTTCTCTCAGGCTTCAAAATACATTCACGAACTGCTTATTTTGATGCTTTTTTCCTTTATTGTATATGATTATGATAAGACATAAAACCAAAAGTATCAAAAACCATCTACAAAATTCAATATATGTGGCCATAACTGATGAAAATAGTAAAATATTCAATGAAAACATACAAGTAACGGAAGGTAATTAGCCGTTAAGACTTTGCTCGCCTATGACAGATATGACAGATAGAATAGCAACTTTCTCTATAGGAAATTATTTACCCCCGACCTAAATGTTTTTCTATATACGAAAGTTATATATCTATCTGTCATATCTGTCATACACTACAACAAAGGGATTCGAAAAGTGCTATTTATGCCCTGTAAATGATACACTTTGACTACATAAACGATATGTTTTAGACATCAGAAACAATAAGTTTATGAGTTATAAATTTGCTCAATTATGATATTTAATTAAACCAATATCTTGTACAACTCTGCTGTATGGAGATACGTACGCAAATCTAAGGAAGACTGGAACAAATAATTTGCAACTCCATTCTATAATCAAAGGAACATTCGATTGGTAATAACACACAAATAAATAATGCAAATAAAGAATACATAGTTTTCTCCTCATTGACAAATCTACTAATCATAAAAACGGAAGAGATAGACGGAAAAGATGAAAGTAGACATTAATGTTTTTTGCTTTTTTACACAGAATTTCAAATAAACAAAAATTTTTAATATGAAAAATGAAAGTTTTCTTGCATACAATTATATTAATGATTATTTTTGCATTAGTCTTTTCAATACAATACAGAAAGACAATAGTTCAATTTACCTATTAATATATATATCAAAAAAGTAATAGTATAATTAATTCTAGAATATAACAATTAAAAAAAGTATTAGCTCGCTTTTAGACATTCTCAATATATAAACAACATATCTCTATTTTTTATATGATAATATGGAGGAACAATAGTTATGAGTAATTTTGTATTTATTTGTTTATTGTTTTCAATTATTGGATTATTGGCATTCCTTGGCTGCATCATCGTACTATATTTTAAGAAAAAAGATCCAAAGTGCAGTGAAAAAAAGTATGAAAAGATTAAGTCTGATTGCGAAAGTTTTTTAATAGCTGTTCTTATTATGCTTGTTGTTAACGTTTCATTCTTTGGATGTTTTTATTGCACGGACGATGATTATAGCCATAAGAAACTCGATAAAGGCTACACTTCAGATCCAAGTTATTCACCAACACTTGACGAAAGGGGTGAATACCATAACAATGGGACGGGTGACAGACAAATACAATACCAAGGTAGTAGGGAGCAGAGAAGAGACCTTGACGATATTGATCAGTATATGAGGAGCCATCCTGACTTTTAAAGTCACGACAGATTATATATGTTATGTCTACTTTACTCCTTTCTTACTTCATTTACGACATTGAAGATTAAAAAGGAGAAATTAGAAAGTTGGAAAAACAAATTATTTTGTTCGCACAAACCATAGCTTTAGATGATGTAAACCATTGATTTATACGCTACAGACGAATAATTTATGTGTTACAGACGAATGGTTTATATCAAACAAATCAATGATTTTTAGCATATAAATGAATGGTTTGTAAAACACAAATGACTCTTCCTCTCTATTTATCCAATCAAACCTCAAACATTGCAAAAGATATACTATATTTTAGGCAAAGATATTATATATTTTCGGCAAAGATATAGCTAAAAAATATGTTAAAGGAAATGGTTCTTTCATTTATTTCCAAAGAATGGGAATTGCGAATTATATAGTGTCATCTTTCTATACAATTAGAGACATAAATCCAAAATATATTTGTATCTTTGCAGCAAAATAAATAATAACTTATGAAGAAACTATTCTTATTACTGCTTATAGCCGCTTTATCGACTTCGGCTACGGCACAGGAAAAATTTGAGTTGGGTAAGCCAAACAACAGCGATTATCGATACTTGGATGAGTATCATGCCCTCAAGGAGTATATCAACTATTCTAAGTACCCGAATTTCAAACTTGGTATTGGTACAACTGTTAATGAATATCTAAACAATTCTTTGTTCAAGAACTTGATTAACAAGAATTTTACCGAGACCGTTGCGGGCAATGCCATGAAGATGGCGAGTTGCGTGGATGGCAATGGAAACATGAATTTCACGACGGTAAAAAATTATGTGAATGCCGCTACTAAGGCTGGTCTGAATGTCTATGGCCATACCCTCGCTTGGCACTCACAACAACCAAACGGTTGGTTAAGAAAACTCCTTGCCGACAAACCTGCACCAGAACTTACTGATGGTGATGTAGATGTTTGGACGGAGGTTGCCAGCAAAGACTTCCGTACCTCACAAAACGTAGGTTGGAAGGCATCAGAAACCGATTATGGATATTCCATTAAATTCGACACCACAAACGGTCTTGTAGCTAAAACCACGAAATCGTATTCATGGGAAGTGCAGTTTGTGGCTATGTCGGACATCCTCACCCAAAAAGGAAAGACCTACAAGATGACCGTGACCGTAAAAGGTTCTAAGTCGGGTAATCTAAATGGTCACCTTGGAGACTGGGGAGGCGGTGCCAGCGTGAATATTCCTTTCACCTCTGAATGGAAAGACGTTTCTATCACCATCAAGCCAACCTTGGAGAGTAGTTTCTTGCTTTTGCATATTCCTAATTACGTAGGTGAAGTCTATATCAAGAGCATCAAGTTTGAGGAGCAGAAGAAGGGTAAGACGATAAATGAAGAACGTCGTTGCCTGAAGGCACATGCTACGGCAAGAAAGAGTGAGGCATGGGACAATCAGATGTGGCTCGTTCCTGGTTCGTTTGCCTCTGGTGCCAATTTTGTATTCACCGCCGAAGTACGTGCTGACAAGCCTGCATACGCATCTACGCAAATCCACAACGCCCCAGGTTCGTACGTACACTATGAGGCATTGGGCAATATCAATTTCACTACCGAATGGAAAACCATTACCGTTAGCGGTAAATTCAATGCAGCAGGGCAGAGTATCGCTCTCAACCTCAGCGAACTTGCAGAAGAGAATAATTACTACTTCGACAATGTGAGTCTGAAGATTGGTGGCGTGGAAAAAATCAAGAACGGTGACTTTGAAGGAACAGATGTAAGTTCGTTTATGGTCAAGGAGAATAGTGGTGCTGCCGTTGCTCCCACGATTACCGACCATGTGTCATACATCTATATTCCATCGACTATTCCTCTTTCTCAGCAGGAGCGCCACGACACCCTCGTCTATGCCATGGATAAGTGGATTAAGGGTATGATGAACGCTTGTGAAGGTAAGGTGAAAGCATGGGATCTCGTCAACGAAGCCATCTCTGGTGGCGGTAATGACGGTCAAGGCAACTACACATTGCAGCACTCCGAAGGGTATAATCCTGATGGTACATGGGATGTTGGCGGTGATGCATTCTATTGGCAAGACTTTATGGGCGACCTTGAATACGTGCGTCAGGCTTGTCGATTGGCTCGTAAGTATGGACCAGAAGACGTGGTTCTCTTCATCAACGACTACAACCTGGAATCTGATTGGGATGGTAACAAGAAGTTGAAATCACTCATTAACTGGATTAAGAAATGGGAGGCCGATGGCGTTACCAAGATTGACGGTATCGGTACACAGATGCACATCTCTTATTATGAGAATAGTGGCACGCAGAACAACAAGAAAAATGCCATTACCAATATGTTCAAGTTGATGGCTGCTACAGGCAAATATGTACGTGTCAGCGAAATGGATATGGGATATGTGAATGCCAGCGGCAATAATGTTCCTACAGGTAGTATGACAGAGGCACAACACAAGAACATGGCCAACTTCTACGAGTGGATTATCAAAGAGTTCTTCCGTATTGTACCTCCAGCACAACAATGGGGTATCTGCCAATGGTGTCCTACCGACTCTCCTACTAATAGTGGATGGCGCGCCAATACGCCCGTAGGCATCTGGGACCTCAACTACTATCGCAAGCATGTATATGCTGGTTTTGTAAGAGGACTTGGCGGTGTTTTGAATGGTATTGACAGAGTTGATGCCGACAAGACCATCGACACATCAAAGGGCATTTACAACCTCAATGGTTTGCGTATGCAAGCAACATCACTCGACGAACTTCCTTCTGGCATTTATATCGTTAATGGTAAGAAAGTAGTGAAATAAGGATTTAGAAAGGACAAGGTTATGAAGAGACTATTTATTGCCGTACTGATAATGATAATCAATACAGTTGCCGCCTTCGCTTTGACACCTTGGACAAAGGGAGGCTTTGAGACTGGGAAGTATCGCAATCTTTTTGTAGAGATGGGTTATAAGTCATCTGATGTCAATGCAAAGTTGAAAGAAGTATTTAACGACGTATTCCACGGTCCCAACAAAGTATATTTTGAGGTAGGCGATTCGATGGGATATATTTCCGACATCAAGAACCACGACGTGCGTACTGAGGGAATGTCATACGGCATGATGATTGCCGTGCAATTTGGTGAAAAGGACATCTTCGACCGTCTGTGGCGATGGAGCAAAAACTATATGCAACATAAGAGTGGGCATCGTGAGGGATATTTTGCTTGGAGTTGTCGTATTGATGGAACACGTAATTCCGAGGGAGCTGCCTCTGATGGAGAACTATATTATATCACGGCACTTATCTTCGCTTCCAACCGTTGGGGAAACAACACGGGCATCGATTATCTACGCGAGGCTCAACATATACTTAACAGCATTCAACCGCGTGAAGATACCTCTCCCGTAAGATTTAGACCACAAGGAAATCAAGCACCCTTCCCCAATGAAGGAGTTAGGCAAATCTTTCTCATAGACCCCAAAACGAGACTCATCACCTTTACGCCAGATGGCTTCGGTCAGCGTTTCACCGACCCCTCTTATCATCTCCCTGCATTCTATGAAGTATGGGCAAAGTGGGCTGATGATGGACGAAGCGAATATTGGAATGATTGTGCACGAAGAAGTCGTGAGTTCTTGCATAAGGCAACACACCCCGTAACAGGACTAAATGGCGATATGTGTCAATATGATGGTTCGCCCATGGAAGCGAGAAACCGTTGGGCAGGCGGAAGCAATAACTTTCGCTATGACTCATGGCGCGTGCCTATGAATATCGTACTTGATTATGAGTGGAGTTGTGCCGATGGAGAATGGCAAAGACAATATGGCGAACGCATACAAAATTTCTTCTACGCTCAAGGTGTCGATACTTTTGTTGACCAATATAGAGTAGATGGTTCGTTACCAGCTGACGAAGAGATTTTAGGTGCTGGTGGATTCAGAAAGTTACGTCATAGTATTGGCTTGGTAGCTACCACGGCAACAACATCGATGCTCTGCTCTCACGATAAGAGTCGAGCCTTTGTTGATGCTCTATGGAATGCTCGCCACGAACCCTTTAGTGATGGTTACTTTGATGCTTATTATGACGGATTGCTAAGACTCTTCGCCTTTATGCACCTTAGTGGCAACTATCGTGTCATTCCTCCAAAATCGTCTAATTGATGCAATAGGTCTGTAGTCCAATCTACGCCATTAATGGGTTGTAGCGTATGGAATCCCATATCACGAGCTACACGAATATTACTCTCGTTATCATCCACGAAGATGGTGGTTTCGGGAGTAATATTTTCATGGTCTATCACAAACTGAAATATGGCTGGATTAGGCTTTAGCATTCGTAGTTCATAACTGCAATAACACGCATCAAGATAGTCGCAAAGCGCCCTACCCTCTCCGTCGAAATCAGGCGACATGGCCCACGACATCATATAGGGATTCGTGTTAGAAAGCAGGAGTTGTCTATAACCTTTCTGTCGAAGAAGGCGAAACAATTGCAGATTACGTTTCGGAATCTCTCCCACATATCCCAAACACGCCCATCGATAATCGTCATGCGTATTGTTTCGCCCACACCTACGGTTTAATTCATCACGAAATTCATCGGCAGTTATGCTTCCATCTTCCAAAGCCAGAAACACACCTTGTTGATTGTACTTATCCAATGGCATCAAATCAGGTACGATGCCAATTTCACTAAAACGGCGCACGGCTTCCTCTTGTGCGGAAGTCATGATTACGCCGCCATAGTCATAAATGATAGTATTAATCTTCATCTTTGCTCCTGTCTTTCGCAAGTGCAAATGTATGTGATTTTATTTAGACTCTTCCATTTCATCTTTGATATCAAGCCACAACGCCTCCACGTCTTCTTGCAACCATTCCAAGTTGCAATCTTCAGGCTTAAATCCCTTGGGGATGTCATACCATTCAAGGCGTTCTTTATCTTCCGCCGTCTTACGCTTTTTCTTGTTTGTTTCAAGGAGATCAGCATATCCAAATACACCACCACAATCTTCGGGTGGACACTCACCAGCAGCTTTCAACAACTTGATGACTGGTTCTTCTCCAGGAGCATAGTCGCGCGAACCTTTTACCCACAAGTCGTGTACCCATGAATCGCCATAGTCATATTCAAACTTCATTCTATCGCCCTTGGGTTGGAGAACCATTTCAAGTGTCGTCTGTTCGCTATTCTTATATTGTACAGGAGACATGAATCCCATAAAACTATCTGTCTGTTCTTTCATTTCATGGGAGTTGATATAATATACATCGTGTTTTCCGATGAATTGATAAAGGTGTTCATGTTGCCATCCCATGGCATCAAGTATCACGTATGCCAACATCTCCAAAGTAATGTTAGAAGGAACAACCAACTCGCGCCAGATGGGTACGGGTGCGTTGTTGAGCTTGATACGAATATGGAACTCACGTTTTGACTTGCCGATAAACTTAGCCTTGGGAAGAGTCAAGCCATACAAATAGTCCTCATCATCAAACCCTTCGTTGTCTTCATAGTCTTCATCATCCTCATCAAAGTCCTCGTCATCATATTCTTCATCATCATCGTAGAACTCATCGTCCTCGTCATCATACTCATCATCATCATCGTAGAATTCATCGTCAAGCATGATGTCCTCAAGCTTGAAGTCTCTATTTATTAACTTCTCCTCATCCATAGTGAGAACCTTCATGGGATCTAAGCCACTTTTGATCATAAAACGAAAAAAATCTTCAAAGCTCTTGACACCTTCATTTTTAAACATCTCAATCGTTTCTTTGGGGAGCGTTTCCAATAAATCGTCAAAAGTAAACGGTAACTCTTGTTCCTTTTGCTCTACCTTTGGGGTCATTTTCTTAATCTTTGCCATACTATATCATGATTATTCGACAAACCTATAACTATCTATTTGCCATTGATGGTACAAAGATAATAAAATATAACAAATATTGCAATGTTTAACGTTATATTTATATCAACATCAAAGAAAACAAACTATCGTCCTGTTGAATTTGCAATTCAACAGCAATGAATCGGGCATTTGTAATGCCCATCAATATAAATTAGTGGGAGAAAGATAGTTTTTGCAATCTCGAACGCAACTGTTCTGCTTCGGATTTCCTAATAGATAATGTGATGGAACAAGTGTTGTCGTATTGTTGGGAGACAATGCGAGGCGACATTTCCTTAACGATACGCATCACGTCGTTCATCATCACGTATGGGAAGTCGTACTTAACCAATTCCTCTACCTGATGTTCTACGATTTCGCAATGTTCGATGGCATCTGCCGCAGCTGTCCTATATGCTACGATTAATCCACTTGTGCCTAAATTTACGCCTCCATAATAACGAACGACAACAATCAAGATGTCTGATAATTCTGAAGAATTGATTTGTCCCAAGATGGGTTTTCCTGCCGTACTCGATGGTTCGCCATCATCGTTGGCGCGAAAATCCGTCCTGTCAGCCCCAATCATATACGCATAACACACATGACGGGCATCATAATATTTTTTCCTGTATTGCGAAACGATTTGCTTCACTTCATCAACGGTGGTCACGTGATGAGCGAAGGCGAGGAATTTGCTACGCTTTTCCGTGTAGTATCCCTCGCCTATTTGATTGCTTATGGTCTTATAAACGTCAATCATTTCGCCATTCGTATTATCCTAAGTCGTGAATCACCAAACCACTTCTTAGTTTGGGTTCAAACCAAGTTGCCTTTGGTGGCATAATCTTTCCGCTATCTGCAATGTCCATGATTTGTTTCATGGAAACGGGATAGAGTGCCAATGCCGCACGCATTTCGCCATTGTCAACACGACGTTTCAATTCACCAAGTCCACGAAGACCTCCAACGAAGTCTATCCTATTGCTCGAACGAAGATCCTTGATATTGAGAATCTCATCGAGAATGAGTCGTGAGGAAATATCCACGTCAAGCACGCCGATAGGATCATTATTGTCGTATGTGCCGTCTTTGGCATTCAAGCAATACCAATGGCCATCGAGATACAAGGAGAACTCATGAAGCTTCGTAGGCTTATAAATCTCCGTACCCTTGTCTTCCACCATGAAATTCACTTGCAAGGCAGCGAGGAATTCATCAGACGACATTCCATTGAGGTCTTTCACTACACGGTTGTAATCCAAGATGGTCAGTTGAGATGCTTGGAAACAAACTGCCATGAAATAATTATACTCCTCGTCTCCACGATGATTGGGATTCTGTTTGGCTTTTTCGGCACCCACCAATGCAGCGGCAGCACTACGATGATGACCGTCGGCAATATAGAGCGATGGCATCTTGGCAAATTCGGCCGTAATCGTGGCGATGTCGTTATCATCGGCAATTATCCAGAATTGATGTCTGAATCCGTCGATAGGCGCGATGAAATCATATTCTGGTGTTTGGGCAGCATATTTCATAATCAACTGGTCAAGAACGGCATTGTCGGGATAGGCAAAGAACACAGGTTCGATATTGGCATTGTTTACGCGAACGTGCTTCATGCGATCTTCTTCCTTGTCGCGACGAGTTAATTCGTGCTTCTTGATGACACCCGTCATATAATCGTTCACGTAGGCGCCTACTACTAATCCATATTGCGTCTTGCCATTCATGGTTTGCGCATAGATGTAATATTGTTCCTTGTCGTCTTGCACCAACCAACCCTTCTCTTGGAATTTCTTGAAGTTGGCTGCTGCTTTCTCGTAAACGCGAGGATCGTATTCGCTAGTACCCTCTTCGAAGTCTATCTCTGGCTTAATGATATGATACAAGCTCATTTCATTGTCGCCAGCTTCTTCGCGAGCTTCTTCAGAATTCAATACGTCGTATGGACGAGACTCTACTTTCTCCACCAATTCCTTCGGTGGACGTATACCCTTAAATGGTTTGATGATTGCCATGTTATTGTTTGTTTATTGTTGTCCTTAAAAAAAGAATTAAAGATAAGCCTTGATTTGGTTAATCATATCTTGATATTCGGCATCTGACAGATATACCTTACCTGGATTCATTTGGAATGTACCTCCATAATCAGGACCGTCAACGTATTTAGGTGCCAAATGGAAATGCAAGTGTGAAAGTTTGTCACTATAAGCACCATAATTGATTTTTTCGGGATTGAAGGCTTTTTGCATGGCGCGCGTCACACGAGCAACATCGCTCATGAAAGCATTGCGCTCATCATCCGATAATTCGTTGAGGTCGTTCACATGTCCGTTGTAAGCCACGAGACAACGACCGCGATATGTTTGTTCCTTAAACAGGAAGGCGCGAGATACCGACAGAGGACAAATCTCTATCATCAAGTCGTGTAACGTCTGATTGTTGGTGCAGTATAAACACTGCTTAGGATCACTTTGCATAATCTTTTAGTTTAAATTGAAATGTATTTGCAAATGTAGCAAGATTTTCTAACATGACAAAATAAAAATGTCCCAAACTGAAAAATGGTTTGGGACATTTGTCATTATTTGAATATTTACTTGTTCACTTGGAACTTTGTATCGCCATCCTTGAAGAACGCATTGATTTGCTTGGCAGCTGCAATTCCCGCATTGATGTTAGCCTCTGCAGTTTGAGCACCCATCTTCTTAGGAGTGGAGAAATAGCGACCTTCAAACTTAGCAAATTCAGCATCAGCATCTGGCTTGATGTCGGTAACGAATTTCAAGTCTTCACGCTCAGTCATCAACTTAATCAGTTCGGGTTCGTTGATTACTTCCTTACGTGCGGTATTCACCAAGATACCACCCTTCTTCATCTGTCCTACAACGGCATAGTTGATGCTTTCCTTTGTCTCAGGCGTAGCGGGGATGTGAAGAGAAACTACATCACAAGTCTTAAACAACTCGTCTTGGTTGGCTACAGCATGTACGCCTGCTGCTTCAATCACCTCAGCTGGGCAATAAGCATCGTATGCGTAAACGTCCATACCAAATCCCTTAGCGATGCGAGCCACATTACGACCTACATTACCAAACGCGAGGATACCCAATTTCTTACCAAGGAGTTCAGAACCTGACTTTCCATTATAGAATCCACGAACAGCCATAACCAACAAACCAAATACGAGTTCGGCAACGGCATTGGCATTTTGTCCTGGGGTATTTTCTGCCACAACGTTATGAGCTGTAGCTGCGGCAAGGTCAATGTTATCATAACCAGCACCAGCACGAACCACAATCTTCAATTGCTTGGCAGCATCCAAAACTTCAGCATCTACTTTATCTGAACGGATAATCATAGCATCAGCATCAGCAACGGCTGCCAACAACTGTGCTTTCTCTGTATATTTCTCCAGCAGCACGAGTTCGTTACCTGCTGCTTCTACTTCTTTCTTGATGCCTTCCACAGCTGCTGCTGCAAATGGCTTTTCTGTAGCTACAAGAATCTTCATTTTCTTATTTATTAATGATTAGCCTCAAATTCTTTCATGGCAGCCACCAAAGCATTCACACCCTCAATGGTCTGTGCGTTATAGCAAGAAGCACGGAATCCACCTACCGAACGGTGACCCTTAATACCAACCATACCACGCTCTGTAGCGAAGTCGAAGAATGGCTTCTCCAATTCAGCATATTCCTCGTTCATCACGAAACAGATGTTCATCAACGAACGGTCTTCTTCAGCAACCGTACCCTTGAACAACTTGTTGCGGTCGATTTCGCCATAGACGATTTCAGCACGTTGTTGAGCCAACTTATCCATTGCCTCTACGCCACCTTGTCTCTTCACCCAACGCATGGTTTCTACCAATGAGTAAATAGGAACAACGGGAGGAGTATTAAACATAGAACCTTTTTCTACGTGTGTGCAATAGTTCATCATTGTAGGCAACTCACGTGGAGCTTTGCCAATCTTGTCGTTCTTCAGGATGACAACGGTAACACCAGCCATAGACATGTTCTTCTGTGCACCAGCATAGATACAATCGTACTTAGAAACGTCTACTGGACGACTCATAATATCTGAAGACATATCGGCAATCAGGGGCACGGGTACGTCTAAATCCTTGCGTATTTCAGTACCGTAAATGGTATTGTTTGTCGTGATGTGGAAATAGTCAGCATCTGCAGGAACCTCATAGTTCTTGGGAATAAAAGTATAGTTAGCATCCTTTGATGAAGCCACCTCTACCACCTCACCGTAAAGCTTAGCCTCTTTCTCGGCCTTGTTTGCCCATGTACCCGTATTCAGGTAGGCTGCTTTCTTGTGAAGGAAGTTTGCGGGAACTTGCGTGAACTGGAGTGAAGCACCACCACCAAGGAAAATGACGGAATAACCTTCTGGAATGCTCAACAGTTCCTTAATCAAAGCCTCTGCCTCGTCTACTACTGGTTGGAAATATTTAGCGCGATGGCTAATTTCCATCAAAGAGAGACCTGTACCGTTAAATTCCAAAATCTGTTTGGCAGTATTCTCAATCACTTCGCGTGGAAGCATTGATGGACCTGCATTAAAATTGTACTTCTTCATTGCTGATTTTAAAAATTATAATAATGTTAATTACCTTTTTACCTGTTGTTTTTTATTTCCGTGCAAAGTTACATATTAATCTTGAAACAACCAAGATTTATCCTTGTAATTCTCTTTGAAAATGACGAAAGAATAAAAAATATGATACATTTAGTATCTGCATCGAATTTTGCCACTTTGCCACTTTGCCACATTAAGCATATTCCACTTTGATGTTGGTCATCAGATTTGGAGGTATAGAAAATAAATGGTTATAAATTATAAGTATTTATATTTATTATTATAATATAATAATAACCCTATATATATACTGGAGGCTGCATATCGGAAACACCTTAATGTGGCAATGTGGCAATGTGGCATTTTGTTCATTCAAGAAGCTATCCTTTACAATATGCAAATACTATGTTTACGAGCTGTAAATATATCATTTAGCAGTCGTAAACATGGTATTTGCATTCTCACTACCTATTACATGTTACCTGTTATCTGTTACCTATTTTCTTCATCCTATCCACTTGTTCTTTCACGATGTTTAATGTAGATACATCGCTTGCAAATACGGAATTCAAGCCTTGTTCTTCTTGCGCTGGGTCGCCCGTGTAATCATCGCCCACTTGCCATTGCACGTGTTTGGGTTTGGCAAAACCACCCCATCCCCAGAAATTACAACCAGCGAAATAGCCACCAGTTTCCGCATTGTCGGCAACAAGAGAGAACACGTATTTGTAATAGCCATCTCTGCCTTTTGTGGGAGTATTCAAATCGAAAACGAAACCATCACGAGGATAGCCAAACTCCTCCATTACGAGAGGTTTGTTCAATCGAGCACAAACGGCTAAGTGTTCATCAATGTATTCCTTGGTGTTCTTGCATGAAATGTCGAGGTCTTCTATCAAATGATCCTTACGCGCCCAACTCCAATTATAAGGCCAAAGGTGAATGTTGCAATAGTCGATGTTCTTGTCGGCACAAATGCGCTCATAACATTGAATATCGCCTTCACATCCCCATTTTCCTTCAGAACCAACCGAAATCAAGTGGTTTTTATCCATGCTTCTGATGATTGCAGAAGTTTCGCACAACCATCTTTCAAAAGCGGGAAGATAATCTTTGTTGAAAGCGCGAGGCTCATTGCCAATCTGCCAAGACATGATGGCAGGATCGTCAACGTATTTCTTTCCCGTATAGCGATTGGTTCTGCCAACGATAAAGCGTACGTAATCATAAAACAATTGGTGGGCTTTCGCATTATTCGCATATTGCGATACGAACTCCATATATGCAGGATAACCATCTTCGTTGGGTTGAGGTGCCTTGCCTTTTCCTGCTTGTTCCAAGTAAAAGCCATATCCTCCACTCCATTCCCATGAGTTGTTCAGATACAACACGGCCACCATCTTGCGCTTACCCATTTCCTTGAGCAAGTAATCAAGACCAGCCAATATGGTATCGTTATAAACGCCTGGAGCAATCTGCAATGTGGGTTCTACTTTTGTTTTCACCCCACGTTCTCCATCGGCACCGACAAGAATTCTCAGATTGTCGATGCCCATAGATTTCATCTTGTCTAACTCATTGCAAAGACGCTTACGGTTGCCACCTTGTCCTTCAGAACCAATGATTGCGCCATACCAAAAATTAGTTCCTACATAGTAATATGGCTTTCCAACACGTTCAAAATGACCATTTATCACTTGAACAAATGGATTTTTCTGTGCACAAACTGGCAACGTTATCATGGCCAGAATAAGACTGATTAAGGTTTTTGTCATGGTTTGGTTGATAAAAAAAAAGATGAAAGATGAAAGTTGGGTTTTGAATGATTGTCATTCTTCTTCCACCTTTCATCCTTCATCTAAGGAAATTTTAATTATTTATTGATAAACTTCTTGCCGTTCTTGATGATGACTCCCTTGTAAGAAGCATCTACCTTTTGGCCAGCGAGGTTGTAGATAGCGCCATCATTAGCACTTAATTCAACCTTCTTAACACTTGTAGGAGTTGCATCCTTCACCAAGTAAACTGACTTCACAACAATAGTAGTTGGTTCGCTTGCTTGGAGAGCAAACTGATTAACGGCACTCTTACGATCATCGAGGTTGATGGCAACAGATGTTGCACCAGCGTCTGCCCATTGCTTTGCATCTGTATTATCATAAGCACCTTTGTCAGCATATTGTACGAACAACTGAGTTGCAACAGCAGTTGGTTCTGCAAATTCGATAACCAATTGGCTATATTCGCTCCAGTTAGCACCACCAAGCCATTTTGACAAGCCACCCCATCCTACAGCATTGAATGTCAATGTTCCATCAGCATTGTAGGTAATGCTCTCGTTTGCGTTCCAAGTTCCCCAATCTTTAGTCAAGTCAAATTCAACCTTGGTTACAGGTGTTGGCTCAGAACCTTCCACATACTCAACAGCAGTAACGCAGCAACCCATACCTTGCACGCGAAGACCGCCATTGGCATTGATAACAGCTGCATAATCCTCAGTAATTTCAAACGTTCCTATACCTTGAGCATCAGGTACGATAGCGCTACCTAAGTCGCTCCAATCAGCATTACTCTTTGGAAGTACTTGAGCACCCCATTGCCAACCTTCAACGTCAACTGGCTCAATGTGGAATACAAACTTATCACCAGCCTTAACGTCAGTCTTCTTGATTAAGAAACTATCATCCCATCCATCAAATGTAACAGGAAGTGCAGGCTCAATATCCAAACCGCCAACTGGTGTATCGCCGCCAGCAGGTGTGAATACATAACCACCGAAACTTAATTTAGAACCTGTGCAGAAGATGTAATATGTTTCGTTGGCAACTACATCAAACTCTACCGTACCTGTGCATTTTTCTTCAACCGTGAAACTTTCACTTAAAGCGACAGGAGTGGCCTCTTCACCATCAGCTTTGATGGTTAATTCACTTACAGAGAGACAGGAGCCATCAGATGCTTTTGCTACATAAAAGTTTTTCCCACTATTGAGGATAATGAAAGCACATACATGACCATCTTTAGCTGGAGTAAACATATAATATGTGCCTGATTGTGGCACGTTGCCTTTCTCTGGCTTATAACCAGAACCACTACTGTTGTCGCCATCAAGTTCACCGTCTTTTGGGTTTTGACCACCCACTACATAAACCACACGTGCCTTGTCTTCCATCTCTCCAGTTTCTTCATTCTTTACAGGAACGGTCTGACCGAAAAGTGGTTCACAATAAGCTTTACAAGTAGAGAGTTTCACATCGTATGGCTTAGAGGTACGGTCGTTACCGAGTACCACCTTGGCATTGGCCGTAGTCAATGTTGCGCCATTGTTGTAAGTGCCACCGTTCTCAAAGAGAGCGACTTCTTGAGCACTTGCATTCATTGCCATAAAGACAATAGTCATCAGAGTAAAGATTTTCTTCATAAATATAAAGTTTTAGAATGTTAAAAAATTTCGATGCAAAGATAACACAAAAAAATGAAAACGTGTAATACTTTCTTGATAATAATCGGTATTATTATGTTCATTTTGTGGGTTTGTGTCGTTGTGTCCGTGCATTATTTGTTGTTTTGATGGTATTTGATTAGTCCATCCATCGGACTTTTCAATACTATTCCCAATTCATATCCTTCTTGAATAGCTGCTTCTTGAAGGCAATCCTTGAAGTAATAGGCAATACTTCCCACGGCATTTACCTTCAAATGAGGAGATTGGTAATGCTGAATATTGCGCACGAAGAACATTCGGAAGTTGTCAATCACCAAATTTCGTACGTCTAAATCGTCTACATGTGCATGGATAAACGGAGCCAATGATGCCAAGAAACGATTAGGCAATGGTTCACGATATACCTTATTTATTATATCCGTCATGGTGAATCCAGTTTCTTCCGTAAAATCCTTCAACAACTGATTAGAAGAATTTCCTTTATAGAGATAGTTAATGAAATGTTTGCCCAATACAGCTCCACTACCCTCATCACCTAAGATGAAACCCATAGGAGATATATTTTTCACGATACTCTCACCATCATATAGACATGAATTAGAACCCGTGCCTAAGATGCAGGCGATTCCTGGTTGGTTGCCACACAATGCACGGGCAGCCGCCATTAAGTCGGATTGCACGTGTATTTGTGCTTTATCAATATCAAATGCCCGTGCAAGTGCTGATGATATTTTCGGAATAACATCTTCCCTACAACCAGCACCATAAAAATGTATGGTAAAATCGGTGGCTTGAAAGAATGGTCGTTGTGACAATTGAGGCAACAATTCTCCACAAATCACCTCTTCAATGTCTTTTTCAGACATAAAAACGGGGTTTAAACCTTGCGTATGATATGTTTCGCATTGGTTTTTGTTGTTTTCTTGGTTAGAAAACAAGCAAATCCAATCGGTTTTTGTACTTCCACTATCGGCTATTAGTATCATTGTAGTTATGAAATTATGTGCAAAAATAAATAAAATCCCCGTAACATCTACCATCTATAGACAAAAAAGCGTGCTGATGCTTTATAAAAATGAAAGAAATTGTTTCAGTTTTTATCTCAACTGGCTCATAATCTCAGAAATATTATATAAATTTGCAAACTAATTGTTTGATAATATGAAGAAAATTTCTCTCTTATTTTTGTTTGGCATGTTGTTTATCTTGCCCTCTCATGCCGTTTTGAAGGAAAAAGACTTAGATAACACTCTTTCCGTATTGCGTGTAGAACTGAAAGACTATCACGACGAATTGGAGCGACAGAGTGGTTATATGAAGATACAAAACCAACGTGTCTTCGAACAAACAAGGGAAGTGCTGAACAAAAGTAGTCAAAACTCCCTGATGCTTTATTCACAAAAACCCGACTTCGTTTTCGACCTCACATACGCTTGTCATGAAGCAACGGAACAATTCAAGAAATTCCAGAAAAACGTCTTGCCTTTCCATTTGATAGTGAATCGCATCAATGGGGAGATTGCCCGATACGATAGCTTGATTAACAACCTCAACGAAATGCCTAAGATGATGTTGAGCGAACAAGCAAAGATTGACAGAAACGTGTGTCTGACACTTGCCATAAACATCCGTAGGACATTGAAAGCGAATAGTGAGCAATTGGGCGAATACATTCAATATTATCAAACGACGGAGCAACATTTAAAGTCGCTCAATGACTATGCCAACCTTCGCTATAGTGAAATACAAACCAATATCTTTCGCAATGGTGGCGACAATTACTGGACTATCTTATCCAACTTTGGATTTAGATTCAAGAATACTACCGATATCATCAATGGTAAATATCGCCCCATCAAGCGCACACATTCACAATGGGACATCAAGGTAATAGCATTTCTTTTCGAGATTATATTGATTTGCTTATTGGTTGCGTTCATCCTCAATTATCTTGTATTCAAATATATTATCAGTAGATTTAAACAACCAGACTGGTTGAAAAACAAGCATAAGTGTGTCATTCTTACCGCAACGGTAGTAACATGGGCATTGATATTGGGACTCATTCGCTTGATATTCCAAGAACAAAACTTCATCATCATGGCCAGTGGATTGTTAGTGGAATATGCATGGTTGTTGTGCGTAATTCTCATTTCCTTGCTCATTCGCCTCAACGACACGCAAGTATGGGATGCATTGCGTATATATGCACCTTTGCTGGCAATTGGCTTTTTGGTTATTTCGTTCCGTATCGTCTTGGTGCCCAACGATATGGTGAACCTCATCTTCCCACCTATCCTATTGATTTGTGCGATATGGCAATGGATTGTCATTCGAAGACACAATTCCAATATTCCCAAAAGCGACACGTTCTATTCATACGTTTCCCTCGTGGTATTTGTTGCTTCCGTAGTTTGTTCATGGATAGGATATACGTTGTTAAGCGTACAATTGCTTATTTGGTGGATAATGCAACTCACTTGTATCTTGACCATCACGTGTATTCGCGATTATCTCAAGCAATGGGCAGAGAAGAGGGATTATGAAAAACAACCCATCAACAAAACGTGGTTGTTCAATTTGTTCTACACCGTGATACTTCCCGTTATGGGTATCATGTCGATTATCATATCCATTTATTGGGCTGCCGATGTGTTTAACTTGAGCGATACTACGATGGACATTTTCCGCAAGCGTTTCATCGACTCGAATAACATCAAGATTAGCATCTTCTCCATCTCTCAGGTTGTTACTTTATGGTTTGTATTCTCATACATCAACCGCACGTTGCAAGATGCCGTACGCTTGCATTTCTATCGAACAGACAAGGCTTCGTATTCCTCTCGCACCATGATGGCGAAAAACATCATCCAACTGCTTGTTTGGGGATTGTGGTTGTTGATTAGCTTGGGACTTATGCATGTTAACAACACATGGCTTGTGGTAGTTTCTGGTGGTTTGTCAACTGGTATCGGTTTTGCCATGAAGGATATCATCGAGAATATTTACTATGGAATCTCCTTGATGGCTGGTCGTGTGAAAGTTGGCGACTATATTTATTGTGACGGAACACGCGGAAGGGTGAGTTCCATTAGCTTTACCTCTACCATGTTGGAAGCCGTAGATGGTTCGGTCATCGCATTCCAAAACAGTCAACTATTCACGAAGAATTATAAGAATCTCACCAAGAACCACGGATATGAATTGCATATCCTTGAAGTGGGTGTTGCATACGGAACAAACATCAAACAATGCAAGCAAATCTTGATAGACGCACTCAAGAAACTGGATTTCTTGCAAAAGGGAAAGAATCCAAACATCGTCTTGAAAAGCTTTGACGACTCAGCTATCAACTTGAAAATCCTTGTTTGGGTTCCCGTGCTCACGCAATACGTAGATGATGGAAGAATCCTTGAATGCGTATATGAAACATTACAAGAGAACAATATCGAAATTCCATTCCCACAACGAGACATTCATATTATTCAATAGAACGTAATTAATTGACAAATGACTATGAGACGATTATTGATATACACTTTTTTGTTGTTCTTCACACATTCTTTCGCCATCACGAAAGAACCCGCCATGTTGGTAAAACCAGGAACAAAGTATTTTATTTACAATACCTATTATAAACGATACTTGTCTACACGAAGCGACAAGGATGGGTTTGCGGGGTTGTCGGAATGGGGTAAAAACGACAGTACTGATTATGTGTTTACCTTACTTGCCAGCAATACCGACGGGTATTATTGGTTGCAACAAGAGAAGACGGGTAAGTATCTGCAAGCATCTAACGCCAGCAACGACACATGGAACGTATGGTTAACCAGCAATCTTGACGATACTTATGATAGTTTCAAATGGAGCATTACAGCTGGTAAGTCGGGAAGTCTTTCTAACAAGCGTTCGTCTGGAAAATTTCTTGGTGTAGATGCAGGACAAGAAAACCAAACGTATATCGGTGTTTACTATGACAAACCTTTCAATGAACGTTCTGAATGGCAATTCTTTCCGGTAGAGACATCGGAAGACGATAATGGTCAAATCAACCAATATGGCAAATGGGAGTATTTTGTAGATTCCATCAAGGCCGACGTATTGGTACTTGATAGTGCTATCGACTACCATGTAACGAATGCCGTTCCGATGGGAAATACACAAATCCAATTAAATCACGATGATGCATGGTTGATATTAGAGAATGTAAGACCATCTGCTGTGGTCAACACATATTTGAAGAATATCACGATAAATGGTGAAGCGGCTAAGAACGGAAGTAATTGTAGAGTGGTTATCTACTTGGACGGTGCGGTGGTAATTCCGCAAAATCAATCCACCTATTTGCCTTTTATCGGATATGAACAAGCACAATGCACGGGCGATAGTTATCCGATGTTTACGGGAGCAACTGCTTTGGGAGATACAGACATGGCTAATAATCGCATGAGTAGTTTTGTTTTGAAACGTGGATATATGGCTACCGTGGCAACAACGAAAGACGGTACGGGATATAGTCGTGTGTTCGTGGCCGACCATCATGATCTCGTTATCAACGAATTGCCTACCGCTCTCAACAATAGAATCTCTTACGTGAACGTAAAGAAATGGAACTACGTCTCGAAGAAAGGTTGGAGTAGTACGGAAGGACAAGGCGCCATCAATACAGAAGGTGCTTTGGTGAAAACCACATGGTTCTATACGTGGAGTGCTGACAAGAGTAATCAACTCGATATGGAATACGTGCCGATGAATACGCATCAATATTGGCCTTCTGTATCAAGTATTGCCGCTAAGACTGAAAGCACCCACATGCTTTCTATCAATGAACCAGAACATGCTGAACAACACACCAATTGCTCATGTAATGAAAACAAACACGGTAAAGTATCGCCTTGGACGGCTACAACATGGACACCTCGTTATCAAACCACGGGAATGCGAATCGGTTCGCCTTGTCCTACCGATGCTTCTTGGGTGAAAGAATATATTGGACATATTGACGACATGGCTTATCGTTGCGATTTCGTTACCTTCCATGCTTATTGGGGAACAAATGAAGCTCCCAATGTTGACTCTTGGTACAACCAATTGAAAGCGATATATGATGCAACGGGCAGACCTATCTGGTTGACGGAATTTAACAATGGTGCTTCATGGACAACGGAAACCAAGCCTTCTTATAGTGCGAATGGCGAGAAGATGGCGCAAATCATACAGATGTTGGAGAATGCACCATTCATCGAACGCTATTGTATCTATAATTGGGATGATTGGCATTTAGCGGTTCTCACCTGGGATAATGACAAGAAGAGTTGGTGGGTGAATCCAGCAGGTCAAGCATACCGCGATATTAAACCACATTTCGCTTACAATGCCGATATTCAGAAAGTACCTAATTGGTGGGGATTCGGTATTAAGAGCGACAAGACGGAGTTTGCTATCTCCTCTCTAACATGGGTTAATAAAGACCATACGGGTAAGTTGACTATCAAGAATGATAATACCGACCAAACGGATGTATTGACTCTTGAATGTCAAACATCAGATGGAACATGGAAAACATTTAGGGAGATTAATGAAAGAGAATTGTTTGACAATGCTACTTTTAGTGTCTTCATAGACGGAAACGCCGATGTTCTTCTCCCCTATTATATCAATAATCCCGACCGTTTCACTCTTCGTTTGACCATTAAAGACATCAAGGGAAAAACAGCTACCAGCGAAGCTTTCACTAAGGAATGGCCAACATGGATGAAAGAAGCAATGGGCATTACCATCATGGAAGAATCCACAGATGGTGAAAACAAGGTTTACGACCTGAATGGAAGACTAACAAACTCTGAAAAAGGTGTACAAATCATCGTTAATAAGAATCAACCTAATAAGAAAATCATCAAGAAATAACGAATATCACCATGAAAAAGAACATTGTTTTAATGGCCATCGCCACCTTATTATTCTCTATAGGAATGGTAAGTTATGCGGCATTGATGAGAAATCCATCGTCTCAATCTACCATATCGCAAGTGAGGAAAGCCGCAACGGATATGGAAGATATAACAGAAAAGTATATCGTCAATCCTTCTTTTGAGAATGATGACATCAAAACGTTACAATCAGTAGTGCAATCTGCCGATGGTTTACGCGGCTATCAATTGAATACTCCTACGGGATGGAACGTTAGTGGAACAAGTGTAACACAATTGTTGGTTGCAACAGATTGCTTTACAGACAACAACTTTGGTAAAGTGACCACTATTCCTGATGGTTCGTATGCCTATTATCTGCGTCAAGGATGGTCGGACGGAACAACCACACTCAAGCAAACCATCAAAAACCTTCCCAAAGGCAGATATAAATTGACGGTTTACAATCGTTCTGGTTATGCAAACTCTGCTACCTCATCATTCAAGTTATTTGCTGATGGAAGTAATGCGTCTTTTGCTTTTACACAAGGTTCACAAGGATTCATGACTACTTTGGCTTGGACCATCTCTGAACTAATTTTCGAAACCACATCAGATGGAAACATCGACATCGGAATGGAAATGAATTGGGTATCGGGAGGTAGTTGCGTGATGTTTGATAACGTTCGCCTTTATCGTCTCAGCGATGAATATGTAGAACCAGAAGAACCTACAGAGACTGATGTGGAAAGCTTTACCGAAGGAGTAATCAACAATACATTTGTTGACGAAGCAACGATGAAAGCTGATTTATTGCAAATGCTTGCCAACTTCACCACCTATTTGGTCAACGATTTCCAGGAATGTTCATCTCCCAATAGCATCAATGAGGCATGCGGATGTTTCCGTGGCGAGAATACAATGGGTAATAACGAACAAGGTGTTCGCCCAAATGCTGACCTAAGTATGATTTGTGCATTCTTAGTGAAATATGGTCAAGGAAAAGTGAACTTACCTGCCGGTGTTACATGGAACAAGATAGAGGAAATGGCTATGAAGTCATTAGTATTTGCCTATTCAACACACAAGGCAAACAAACTCAAGGTTTGTTCGGGAAATAATTACTGGGGTTCCACATCAACAAGCGATTATGCTTGGGAGAGTTCATTATGGGCAATGTCGGTAGCATATTCCGCTTTCTTCCAATGGGATAAATTGAGCGACTCACAAAAGAATTACATCAAGAATTTACTTAAAGCCGAATGCAATTATGAGTTGAATCGAAGCATTCCAACAGGATATAATGGCGACACGAAGTCGGAAGAAAACGGATGGGAAGCCGATATTTTGGCAGCTACATTGGGATTGTTCCCTGATGATGCCTTGGCAAGTAAGTGGTTTAATCGTTTGCGTGAGTTTGCTATTAATAGTTATTCTCATGCTGATGATGCAAAAGATAACACCGTTATTGACCCTGATTACGATAACAAGACGGTTGCTAATCTCTACAAGGGACAAAACCTTTATAGTGACTATACCTTGCAAAACCACAATTATTTCCACACATCTTATCAGAATGTGGTGATGCAAGAGTTGGGTGAAGCAGCATTGGCATTAAAGTTATTCCAAAATGGTATTCATGGAAAAGAGAAATGGAAAACCAATGCATTGATGCATAACAACTTGAAAGTACAACAAGAAGTGTTGAATTGGTTGGCTTTGGCTGATGGCGAATTAGCAATGCCTAATGGCAACGACTGGAGTTTATTCCTTTTCGACCAAATCACCAGTTATTCCACCAATGCTTGTTTCTTGCAAGATGCTGATGCTTTGATGTTGGAAAACCTTGCATATAAGTTTATCAAGGCTCGTCAGAAAACCACCAAAGACGGTAGTTGGTTGTTGCGTGCCGACGTAGGCGCAAGGCGTATGGGCGTGGAAGCTCATCGTGTAATGATGACTTGGTTGATGCATGAGGTAATGTCAACGAGCGCTCTCACCCCAACCAATTGGGATGACTTTACGAACAAGTATTCGGAAGCCAAGTTGTTTACTACGCAAAACGTTGTTCGTGCCGCTACGAAAGACCGCTTTACTACATTCAGTTGGAGTACTGGATTGAAGAGTTATACGGGATATATTGCCGCCAATAGTGTTGACAAAAACAAAATCATTGTTCCTTTCCGTGCTAACAATACGGGAAATATCCTCGGTTGGTATGAGGTGAGTGGCAAAGGAACGAATGCTACACCTGTTGTAAGTGGTATTTACAACTTGCAAGGCAATAGTTATACGATGAATGGTGAACTAAATACCAACGACGCAGCACTCAACAATCGTTTCGCCATCTATTCCACATCGGGTAATGCGGTCATCTATATAGATTATGTACGTGCGAACAATGCAGGAACCATCACATCTGAAAAAGGAGGATTGACCGCTATCAGCGTTGATGAGTTTACCAAAACCAAGCGTACATTATATACAGAAGGTACACATAAGCAATTGGACGGTGCTACGTTTACCACGATGGAAGGCAATTGGGTGAATGTTGATAATGCTGTGGGTATTATCGGACAAAACAACAAGAAGATTGCTTTTGGCGATAAGGCGAATAACAATTCCATCAATACCGCTAAGCTCTATCCTATGTATTCGTCAACGAGTCGTACATTTAAGTCGGGTGATGTAGTTGATAGAAGAAACCTCGTGTATTATAGCAATATCTCTGCCGAACAAACACAAGCGATGAACGAACAATTACAGGTGTTGACTGAAAAAGTTCCTACGGGATGGAATGGTGTGATTGCCGCCGATCCTGATGGAACCAATTATCTCTTGCTAAGTAATTTTGCAAGTGCGGAGAAATGCGTATTGTCGAATATCACTTGTGCTAAAGGTGCTCCCGTATTCTCTACGGAAACTACCATCAACGATTCACAATCATCTGCTGAGTTTATCGTTGAAGAAAACCATTGCATTGGAAATACGTTGAAATACTTTATCCAAGGCAACAATATCAAAGCCATTCAAGAGAAAGACAATGCTGATGTGGTGTATATTGAAGCCAACCAAAACACCACGATTACTATCAATGCGATTGAGGATGGAAACACGCTCACCAAAACTACTAACTTAACGGTTGGTAAACCTATCAAATGCATCATCGAAACATATGATTTAAAGGTGGTAAACAGTATGTTTCCAGAAAACAAAGATGAGGAACTCACGAAGGGATACGAAAACGTGACATCATCATATCTTTCTAATCCCAACTTCGAGCAAGATGAAACATACGGAGCATCAGGAAAGAATATCACATCGAATGGTGCCACATACGAGAATTGTTTCATCAACCAAGTAAATGCCATCAATGCCAAATGGCCGAATATTCTTCCCGTTCAAGGATGGACAAATAGCCATACGATGAGTGGTGGTTCCAACTATTGTCGTATGTATTCAATGCCCTACTCTTCCACGCTCTATTGCGTGAGTCCAAGTAATGTAGGAAACTATGCCGCTAAGACAACGGGTATGATGAGTGATGAAACGAAAGGCGAACGCGTATTGACCGTTCTCAACTCATGGGATAAGGGAAGTAATTGCATCAAGCAAACTATCAACTTGCCTGCTGGCACTTATCGTTTGATGCTCGACATGAAATATGAGTGCGCGAACGAAACATCTAACAATGGTACTTCCATCAATACCAGCGGTGGAAACGTAAACACATCACTCACGGGTATTAGTTATGGAAGCACCAAAGATTATCGATACCCCACCACGGCTAATTCATGGGAACAAATGTATTATGACATAACCTTGGAGAAAGCTACCGATGTCACCATCTCTTTGGGATATTCTTCTTCAGCAAGTGTGGGTGCTGCTAATAATACCTTATTATATATAGATAATGTAAGACTCTATAAGAAAGCAGAACCACACACGAAATACTTGTTCGCTTACTTCCCCTCCAATGACAATGAGAACATCTATTACGCGTTATCGGATAATGGGTTTGATTATACGCCTATGAACGATGGCAACATGATGATTTCTTCCGATACCACATCTATCAAGAAGGGATTGAGAGACCCACATCTCATACGTGGCAATGATGGATATTTCTATATGGTGGCAACCGATATGAAGAGTGCTGAAGGATGGGCAAGCAATCGTGGAATGGTATTGATGAAATCGAAAGACTTGGTAAATTGGCAACACTCAACGGTACATTTCCCTGAAAAATATGCAGGAACAAACTTCGCTAACGTAACTCGCGTATGGGCACCAGAAACCATTTGGGATCCCGAAGCTGGTAAATACATGATTTATTTCTCCTTGCTCACCAACGACGGTACGATTCCTTACGACAAGGTTTTCTATTGTTACGCTAACGAAGACTTTACTGACTTGGAAGGAGAACCCACCTTGCTATTCGACTTAGGTTATTCTGTGATTGATATGGACATCGTTTATAACGATGCTGATGGTTTGTATCATGGATTTTTCAAGAATGAAGACAAGGGTGGTATCTTAAAAGTAACGTCGAAGACACTTACTGCTCCAGAAGGTGCAGCCTTGGGAAGTCAATGGGGAAACATGTCGGGCAGATTGCAACAAACAAACGTTGCCGTAGAAGGTGCAGGTGTGTTTAAACTTCTTGATGGAAAGACATGGGTATTGATGTACGATTGTTATAGTCGTGGTTATTATCAGTTCTGCACGAGTACCGACCTTAACACATTTACGTTCAAGCAAAACACCACTACAAGTGGCATGTTCACTCCTCGTCATGGTTCGGTAATAACATTAACAGATGCTGAAGTGGCAACCATCAATAATGCCATTGCACAAAAAGCACACGCACGTATACAGGCAGAATTGAAAGAAGAAATACGAAATGCCTTGGCGCTTGGAATAGATGTAAAGGAAGCAATGGCGTTGGCAAACGACCCTATGGCTTCTAATGAAGCTTTGACTGACATGACCCAACAACTGAAAGTAGCTGAATTTACCACCGTAGAAAGTACCTATACGGAGGATGTTACAACATCATATCTTGGCACATGGAGAGAAAGCGGTGGCACAAATAATGCCAACAAAGGTCAGCATTGGGATGGAACATCCACATCTACTTACATGGAACAAAGTGGAAACAATTGGGGACGTTCCTCTTGGAGCATCGCTTATCAACAAGATGTTAAACTCCCAGCTGGTTCATACGTGCTCAAAGTGGCAGGTCGTAGTTCCTCATCAGTTGTTGCTTCCATGAATGTCAACGAACAATCCGTATCGTTCCCAGCTAAGGGCGATACGGGATATGGCATTAGCACCGATGGAAAGACAAACTTTTCTCCTGATGCCACTTATGCTAACAATAATAATGGTCGCGGTTGGGAATGGCGATACATTCCTTTCGAGGTTAAGGAAAATGGTACTATCAACATCTCTCTCCTTGCCGAAGCCAGCAGTTCACATCAATGGGTGAGCTTCGCCAATGTCTCACTCTTGCACAAAGTACCATCAAAAATCCACTCAATGGAGGTTTTTGAAGAAGGGGCAAACCTATACAACCTTCAAGGTCAACGGATAGGTTCGCCCCTCTCCACCATACCTCAAAAGAGTATCATTATCAAGAATCACAAGAAATATGTTTCCAGATAATCCCATGAAATGAACAAACGCCCCTTTGCCATAGTATTGTTCTTTCTATTGTCCATCGGAAGCCAAGCCCAATTGGTTATCAATGAAATCATGCAATCGAATGTCGATTGTATCATGGATGATTTGAATGAATTTCCAGACTCGTGGGTGGAACTATACAACAATGGGAATACCGCCGTCAATCTCCAAGATTATCTCATAGGTATCTCCCAAAATAAAGACGAAGCTTGGCGTTTGCCATCTCGTATGCTTCCACCAAAACAATATGCGTTGATATATTGCGACAAGGAGGCAAACCAATGGCACACCAACTTCCGATTGGAATCTGGCAAAGGAGGAGCAGTATATTTGTTTCATGAAAATACTATTATCGACCAACTGACTAACATTCCAAAACAACCTGCCCCCAATATTGCATACGGGAGGGAAACAGATGGTAGCGACATTTGGGGTTATCAAGTCACCCCGTCACCTAATGCCAGCAACGTTGATGGATTAGCTAAAGGTATTCTTGGCGAACCAATCTTTAGTGAAGAAGGACATGTGGTGTATGGTTCACCTACTATCAATCTCACCTTAACTATCCCAGACGATGCTCCAGAAGGCACCGAGATACGATATACATTGAGTGGAAACGAACCAACCATGACAAGTACGCCCTATATTGTACCCATCGATATCAACAAGACACGGATTGTTCGCGCTAAACTATTTTGTAAAGGTTATCTTTCCCCTCGTTCTACCACTCACTCTTTCATCTTCTTCCCTCGCGAAATGACCTTGCCCCTTGTGTCAATTGCGACGGATAACAAATACCTAAACGACAACAAGATTGGCATTTACGTAGATGGCACTTATGCCAGTGGCAAAAAGAATTATTCTTTCAATTGGCGAAGACCCATCAATTTCGAGTATTTCACGGAGGAAGGAAAACCAAGTGTCCTCAACCAGTTATGTGAAACACGCATACAAGGAGGAGCAACACGTACCGCACAACTCAAGTCACAAGTGGTATATGCTAACAAACGATTTGGCGAGAAACGATTAACGTATGAGTTTTTCCCTGACCAACGACCTGGACAGAAAGACTTTAAATCGATTATCTTGCGAAATGCCGGAAACGATTTCGATTATCTCTATATGCGCGATGCTATCATTCAACGCACCATGTCGTCTCATGTTGACCTTGATTGGCAAGCATGGCAACCCGCCATCGTTTATATCAATGGTACATACAAGGGAATTCTGAACATTCGCGAACGGAGTACAGCCGATAACATATTCACGAATTACGACCATTTGGAGGACATCGACATGATTGAGAATTGGTCGGAACTAAAGGAAGGTGATACAGAAAACTATCTTCGTTTCAAGAAATTCTATGCCGAGAAAGGACATACGATGGCTGAATACGAGGAATGGATGGATTGCACGGAGTTTATCAATCTCATGGTGATGAATCTTTATTACAACAATCAAGACTTCCCTGGCAACAATATCGTGATGTGGCGACCACGTACGAATAATGGTAGGTGGCGGTTTGTGGCAAAAGACACGGATTTTGGATTGGGTTTATATGGCAGTTCGTCAAACTACAAGACCATCGAATGGCTTTACAATCCCAAATTCGACTACGATAGAGCTTGGGCAAACCAACCCGAACACACGCTTCTCTTCCGTCAATTGATGGAGGATGCAGATTTCAAACGAGAGTTTATCGATCGTGCAGCCATCTACATGGGTGACTTCTTGAACGAAAAAGGAACTCGAGAGATATGGGATTCCATGTACGAACTCATCAAGACGGAATATCCTTTCCATCGTAAACTCATCAATCAGTGGTGGCCCAACTACAGTAGCGAGTTAAACACGGCACGTCAATGGATTTCCAATCGTACCAATAACTTTTATCAACAACTCGCCAATTATTATAAATTAGGTACACCTACGTCGTTTACTATCAATAAGAATTTGGAAGATGATGACCGTGAGAAAATGACATTCACATTCAATGGCGTTCCTCTTTCCAAAGGAACATTCGACGGCAAATTCTTTTTGGGTAGAAGTGTTACGCTTGAAGGGAATAGCCTTGACGATGTGGAAGTGAAAGGTTGGGAAGTAACTATCACGTCATCATCGGGAAAAACGACCAGTAACATCAATTCACCCACGTGTTCGTTCTATATGCCATCATGCCAAAGACTCGACATCAATGCCATCCTCGGTACATCTTCAGGTATAGAGAACATGGCACAAACATCATGGACATGGAAGAAAGAAGGAAACAACATCATCGTCGATGGTCTCACTTCTCATACAAGTGTTTCTCTCTATGATGCTCATGGTATCTTGTTGCAGCACACGATTTCACAACAAGGGAAAACCATCTTCTCCATTCCTTCCACCCAACAAATGTTAATACTCAAGGTGGGAGGAAATACAATCAAACTGAAATAGTGATTTTACCTCTCGTCGATGGGGATATAAGCCTTGCTATCAAGCACGTTCTTGTAAGCAGGACGAATGATGCGACGACCCTCGAAGTTGAGTTCCTCAATACGGTGTGCCATCCATCCAACGATACGCGCCATAGCAAAGATAGGCGTATAAATCTCATCGGGCAATCCAATCATCTCATAGATGAAGCCACTATAGAAATCAAGATTTGCACAAATAGGCTTGCGCGTTTTCCTCTTCGCACTCACACACTTGATTCCTTCTTGTTCTATGAGTTTCAAGAATTCGTATTCGTCTTCCCTTCCCTTTTCTTTGGCCAATTCACCTGCGAGTTTCTTCAATTCTACGGCACGTGGGTCGCTCATCGTATAAACCGCATGACCAATACCATAAATCAATCCACTCTTGTCGTATGCTTCCTTGTTAAGCATCCTATTGAGATAGGTGTCAATCTCATCGATGTTTTTCCAATCAGAGATTTGGTCTTTTAAATGATGGAACATCTTCACAACCTTGATGTTAGCACCACCATGCAACGGACCTTTCAAAGAACCGATACCTGCGGCAATGGAACTATACGTATCTGTACATGTAGAAGAAGTAACGCGAACGGTAAATGTTGAGTTGTTACCACCACCATGTTCTGATTGAATGATGAGCAACAAGTCGAGCACTCGCGCATCCAATTCCGTATAGTCATCATGCTTAATCATGTAAAGGAAATTCTCTGCTATCGATGCATTTTCCTTAGGATGACGGATATGAAGTGAACGTCCCATCTCTGAATGACGATAGATATTGTATGCGTATGCGATAATCGTCGGGAACTTCGCTATCAGTTCAATTGCCTGACGCATCAGGTTGTCGCGTGAAATATCATCAGGATTAGGATCGAACGTGTACATCTCCAACACGCAACGGGCAAGGATATTCATGATATTCGAACCTTCCAAGTCGATGATATGTACGATAGTACGATGGTCAAGAGGCATGTTTTCATTGAGCAATTCTTTGAAAGCCTGCAATTCCTCTTTATCAGGAAGATTTCCTGAAAGCAATAGATAAGCTATTTCTTCAAAGCCAAAGCGTTTTTCTTTCAACAATGGTTCTACCAAGTCTTCCAAGCTATATCCACGGTAATACAACTTACCTTGGGTTGGTTGCAACTTGCCTTCATCGTCGCGCTCATAGCCAACAACATTACCGATATTGGTCAAACCTACCAACACACCGCTGCCGTCTTCATTACGCAATCCACGCTTTACGCCAAATTTTCCGAATAAGTCATTATCTATCTTGCATGAGGTTTTCACCTCATCACTCAATTTGTAAATAAGATACTCTTTTTTCATAACATTCTTTTTACCAGTAGTTCATGTGAAAACGAGTTTTATCAACAGCTTTCAGAAATCGGATGCAAAGTTACGAAAAATATGGTTAATAGTAACAAAATATCATAAAATCATCATTTTTAGCAGCAAAAATGATGATTTTATGACTTAAATCAATGATTTTTGTAAGTTTTCAAATAGATCCTCACATGCATCTTCTATCAAGTCGAGTGCATATTCAAACGCATGGTCACTCCCATAATATGGATCGGGAACCGTAGAAGCATCCTTATGACGAACAAGGTAATCCGTCAGCATTCTCACTTTTTGTCTCTCTTCCTCATTCTTCGCCATCGAGGTAACTGCCCTGTAATTCTCATGATCCATCACGAAGATGTAATCAAAGTCGGCAAAGTCAGCATGAGAAAACTGACGAGCACGTGAATCAAACTTATATCCTCTCATTCCTCCATGCTTGCGCATACGTGAGTCGGGCAAGTCGCCAACATGCCAACCACCAATACCAGCAGAGTCAATAAAAAAGTCTTTCTCCCTACCCTCTCGTTTCACTATTGCCTTCATCACTCCCTCAGCAGCAGGAGAACGACAAATATTGCCTAAGCAAATAAACAACAATCTTATTTTCATATCTTATTTCCTATTCTATCAAAGTGCAAAATTATCAATTATTGTCGAATAATCCATCTGTTTATAGAAGATTAACGCATATACATAGTTGATATTCACTAAAAATTCGTACATTTGAGGCATCTTTTATTCATCATCCTAAGAGTTTCGTATGACTGAATTAGTATTGATTATTGCAGCTTTATTCCCCGCCATTCTATTGTGGGTATATATTTGGAAACAAGATGCACAACGAGAACCAACAAATTGGCTCATCAAGGCAGTAATGTACGGCATAGCGATTGCGTTTCCCGTGTCATTGTTGGAGTTTGCCATCAATTCTGCTTTCTTTGGAACAAACGGAGGACCGACCACTTTATTGGGTACTACATTCGAAGCCTTTTTCGTTGCTGCCTTACCAGAGGAGAGTTTCAAGTTGTTGGCGTTATGGTTGATATTAAGAAAGAATCCCTTCTACGACGAGCATTTTGATGGTATCGTATATGCGGTAAGCATTGGACTTGGTTTTGCCGCCATAGAAAATGTCCTTTATCTATTCGATAATGTAGAAAACTGGAGGTCAGTAGCAATCAGCCGTGCATTCTTGGCTGTACCAGGACACTATGCATTTGCCGTACTCATGGGATATTATTATTCCCTCCATCATTTTGTTGACCATTCTCAACGTGCCGCCATTCTCATTCTCTTCATGCCCGTTCTTGCACACGGCATCTACGATGCTTTGGCTCTAAGTGGAATGGTCAATCTTTACGTCGGTAGTGTATGCTTCATCGTCCTTATCTATTTCTGCGTCAAGATGCACAAATTCGCCCAGAAAAAGGTGGTTGCCCATATTCAGAGAGACAAAGAATATAGAACAAGCGTATGATTTATCTACGGTTCTGCTGCCATACCGATCTGCCTATCTTCTATGATTGAAGGATAAGGCCGCAATATCACATCATGAAGGTTATCAATATATTTACCGAGGGGCATCATGTAAGGTTGGAAAATACCTAATTGCTCATCGAATGGTGGTTCGTTGATAAGGGTATCTTTGGTAATGTCCCCATTCTCGCAGATATATGAAATGATGGTCATCAAGAATTCTTCTTGTTCTGAACTTAGTTCTGCATTTGACGCATACTCTGAGAAACGTTTCAACGCCTCTTGTCTGTCTATGCCAACCATAGAACGGATGAAGATGGCGACATTGTCTCCGCACATCTTTCCTTGAGTATATCTGTCATAGTCCTCCTTGCTCCCAAGTTCTTGCCAAAGGATTCGTTGCAGTTCTACAAAGTCGGCACTGGTGAGTGGTTGCATATTGTAAATTTTCTCTATCACGGGAAGGTTCCGATGTTCTGCAAGATAATCGAGAATGCTCTGCTTGTAGGTCATCGTCGTACTGATATGTACAGTCTCTCCCTCATCGGACGTGACATCTTCTATATCCACAATGAACCACTTGTTGGGAGTACCAATCAGGAATTTCAATAGGTCACGAAGGTCTTTTCTCACCTTCTCTAACCATTGAAGTGATACGTTCTCCCAAGCCACAGGTGATAACACCTCCTTGATAGTGCTCATCTTGGCTTGTACTTGTGGAATAGAGCCCATTTCCATCAGCGCCTCAGCAATAGTTTTTACAGAGCGTATCGCCTTGCTTGCATCCACTTCCTCATTCACATACGATAGTTCTATAGTCAATGTAAGGATGTCGAACTTCTTGGCATTCTCATCCAAGGTGTCTTTGGGAAGCAACGGCGCAATGTCTTTGTTCAATGTCGTCACGTCAACTTCAGAGATATATACCCATGATTCTTGTGATTTGAAGTGACTCACACTCTCCCACTTTTGTCGTACTGATATATGACTGTCTGAAAGAATCGATACTTGTTCCCTCAACAATGCTTTTAATTCATCGTGCAAGCCTTTGCAATACGCATCTTCTTGCCATTTCTGATGTTGCAGATGGAAAGCTATTTGTACTCTCAACATGAACAATCGTTCTGTTAATGATTGAACTTGTTTTGCCTCCTGACCATTGGGATTTTGTTCAAAGTATTCAAAGTTATTGCACCAATCTAAAATGTAGAAGAATTCCTTATCCTTCCCCATTCCGAAGATGTCTTTTGAAAGACGTGTACCACGCCCAATCATCTGCATAAACTTAATCTTACTCTTTACGGGCTTGAAAAACACGAGATTCAAAATGTCGGGAACGTCAATGCCTGTGTCAAGCATATCTACGCTGACGGCTATCTGTGGATTATTATCCCTAATCTCAAACTTCTCTATCAGGCTTTTACTATAGGTTACATAATTGTCGATTAGCACACAAAACTCTGACCCATACTCTGGATAGAGTGTGTTGAATCTCTGCACAATCAACTCTGCGTGTCTGTGGTTATAAGCGAATATGATGCTCTTGCCGATACGCTCTCCGCTCTGCACCTTCAATCCGTTTTCCATCAAGTCTTGTAGTACTTTGTCGATGGTGTCTATATTAAAGATGTATGTGTATATCTCGTTGTTTTGGATGTCTCTGGGTTCTATGCCATGTAGTGCATTCTTCATCTTTTCATATTCCCAAACATCATCAAACTGTGACTTTTCCTCATCACTAAGGCTGTTGTATTTGATACCATCTTTCAATACCAACGAACCACGTTTCAAGCCATGATAATCTACCAAGTAACCATCATCCACGGCTTGTTGTAATTCGTATGCGAAGTTGGGAATTCCTTGCTCCATTTCAAACGTCTCGTAGGTACTTCTATCCACTTCGTCCCTTGGCGTTGCGGTCAGTCCTACCAGCAAACAGTCATAGTAGTTGAAGATAGCCCCATACTTACCGAAGATGCTTCGATGTGCCTCATCAATGATAATGAGGTCAAACCGTCCTACCGAGAATGCTTTTTCGTCGTTATCGATATAGTTAATCATCGTCTGATAAGTCGAGAAAGTGATACGTGCCGTTGTGTCTGGATCTTTATCCTCGCTCAATACCGATGTGGTGGTATTGGGTAATAGCTTCACGAAATTCTTATGCGCTTGACTCACCAACGGTATTCTATCGGCAAGAAACAGTACGTTCTTCACCCAATCATTACGTGTCAGTACATCTACCAAGGATATAGCCACCCTTGTCTTTCCCGTTCCTGTTGCCATCACCAACAAAGCGCGTCTGTGTTTCTTATTGTAGTGTTCACATACTGCCTTGATGGCGGTCTTTTGGTATTGTCTGTCGGTGATAAAGTCTTTCACCGTGAAATCGCTAATGTCTCGTCTTCCTCGCTTCAGCAACAACAGTTCCAAGTCTCTCTCCGTATGGAATCCATATAACCTACGAGGAGGATAACCGATACCGTCAATGATATAGGTTTCAAAACCGTTGGAATAATAAATGACAGGCTTTCTACCGTACTTGCATTCCAAACATTCGGCATAGAGTTCGGCTTGGTGCTTTCCCTTGATGGGCGACACACTTGTGCGTTTAGCTTCAACAACTGCCAGAGGTAATCCATTGGCTCCGAATAGCACATAGTCCACATACCCTTTACCCTCATTATTTGGCATTCCTTCAACCTCTATTTCGATGCAAGCCTTGGAAGGTTGTATATCACCTTCTTTGGAAAGAACATCCCATCCAGCTTCTTTCAACATCAAGTCGATATAGAGTTTTCTGGTTTCTGCCTCTGAGATGGGCGAAGGCATTTCTGTTACTGGTTCCGTATTGTTTACCGCCTTGGCATTGGCAACTTCTACAATCGTATCACTTGGGGTAACGGTTACGTGGGCTGGTGTTAATGCTGACAATTCTGGTTTCTCTGGGATGAGGCTTTTATCGAAAGGTTTTACTTCTTTTACCAACGTCAGTTTCATGAGGATAGTTGCCACTACATTATAGATGTTCAGCAAGGCAAAGAATGCTTCACGTTTAGTTACCAACTTACCATGTGCGCCATTGTTGCCCACCTTGCGGACATAGTGGGCAGCCATCATTACACGCTCGTCTGCAACAAACTCCCTAAACGGTTGACCATCCATCAATTCGATGAGTGAGGCACGTTCGGGTATCTCGACATTCTTCATCATATAGAGTGCCCTTACCATATACTCCAATGCCTTGCGTGCGCTGATGGCACTGATGTCTGGTTGTGTTACTTGAAACTCCTCTGCTGAGGCACAGAATCGATGTAAGTCGTTCAGTTCAAGATCATGTAGATAGTCAAAGTTTCTCATCATTCTTTCTTTAATTGTCCGCATATTTCCATCGCCATCAAGTTCATCTGTTGACATTGTTCGGCGGTAATCTTTCTTTTCTCGTTATGGTGCTCCCATGGAGAAAGCATCAGTAGTTTTCCCTTGGCACAGGCTTCAAACTGTTCACCATGGGGTTTCGATAATGGGGTGAAACCATTCTCCATGATTACAATAGTGGGAAAGCCTGCATCAAAGGCAGCCCGCATCACACGCTTCTCACCAGGGGAGATGGCTGGCGAAACGAGAACGGCACCTTGTTTAGCGGCTTCAAGATAACGGGCGGTCTCTGCCGCAATCTTCTGTTCGTCAAATCGCCTTGATACTCGCACAGATATTCGCTTGGGTGCGACAAGCAATTGGCGATTGCCTATGCCGTTATAGGAATGCGAGCCGATGCGTAATCCGAAGAATGGGCGTAGCCATTCTGGGCGTGCGCGTTTCATCAGCAACCGACGAGGGTTGTCGCGCAGGTAGTTCTGCCACTTAGGTAATTCATCATAGGAGCGAAGTATCAAGTCGTTATAGCCCTTAGCAAAGAGCGGGTGATATGGCCGCGCATTCTCTTGCGACGGCAAAGCCGCCCCATGCTGAGAAGCCCCCACTCCATTCTCCGTAGTCAGCATCTCCTTCTCCTTCTCCTTTTCCTTCCATTTCTCCTTCTCCGTAAGTTGCGGCTTTGCCGCCACTCTCCCTACCTCCGTTTCTCTCTCCGTAGCTTCCTTAGTTTCCCTTTCCTCCAAGGCTCGCTGTACCTTTCTGCACCCAGCTTTAAATCCAGAAATCACTTGCCCTAAATGCACGGGCAATGGCGCTTTCACAAACAAAATCCCATGCATGTGGTCGGGCATCATCTGTACTGCCATCACCTCTATCTGTGGATAATACCCATGAATCCGCATCCATTCGCTCTGCACCAACTTCCCTAATGCCGATAACTCTATACGCGCCTCATCAACACTCCCCGGTTCCGCAAAAGGATTACCCACAAGATGGCCGAAGACGGGCTTTCTTCCTTCCACTTCCAAGGTAATCATATACATGCGGCGCTCCGTGTAGTCGTGATGGTCAGCACGGCGTTTCATCGAAGGCTTTTTCTCTCCGGCATATTTCCTTTTCGCTTCCAGTTGTTCCTCGGTCACGGTCGTTCGTTTTTATTGTTATTTCATTTATCGTTGGGTGCGGCTTTGCCGCAGACATCATGCAAGCCAATAGTCCATACGACTGTCGAACAGCCGTTGGGTTTCCTCCATGCTCTTCGTGATAAGAGCCTTCTGAGCCTCTATCTTCGAAGCAAGGACATTCCTTACGAGATGGCCGAAGAAGGGTTTTCTTCCTTCCACTTCCAAGGTAATCATATATATGCGGCGCTCCGTGTAGTCGTGATGGTCAGCACGGCGTTTCATCGAAGGCTTTTTCTCCCCGGCATATTTCCTTTTAGCTTCCAGTTGTTCCTCGGTCACGGTCGTTCGTTTTTATTGTTATTTCATTTATCGTTGGGTGCGGCTTTGCCGCAGACATCATGCAAACCAATAGTCCATACGACTGTCGAACAGCCGTTGGGTTTCTTCCATGCTCTTTGTGATAAGAGCCTTTTGAGCCTCTATCGTCTCTACCTTTGAAGCAAAGGATTGCTGGAGGGAGAGAGGGGGAACAATGAGAGGTATATTTCGAACATCTTTCATATTTATCTGTTTAAGAGCAATGCCTCTTGTATAATTTTCAATATGCTGTTGTATACCATGAGATAATAATTGATAGTAAACAAACAATCTATTGTTCTTGTCATTACATTCAATGGGAGTTATACCCCTTGTTACATTGCATCCTTTAAGATTTGATGATGATAATGAGAGTAATCCTGTTGTACCTCGAACACACATGAGTATTTCATCTCCTTTTAATATAGTTCTTTTGTAAGAATCAGAAATCTCTTTCGTTGTTTGTTTTAATCCTTCTCGAGAGACAAAGGTTTTCGTCAAATCAATTGGGCGCACAACAGGAACACCATTTTCAACTCCATCTCCTGGTTGAACGATTCCATAAGAAATAGAGCAATCGTCAGAAACGATTTTCTTCAGTTTCATTATCTCCCATCCCTTTGGGTTTTCGATAGGGTCTCCAAACATATCATAGAAGATGGATTGGGCGAGAGAGTCAAGTTCTTTTAGTTGTGCCTTTTGCTTGTTGATGATGCTTGTTAATAGGTCAAGTTCAGATACTATACGCTCTTGCTCGGTAAGGGGAGGAATGGGGATATTTATTTCTTTAAGCAGTTTATAATGCCTTGAATAGCCTAAACTTGGTACTTTGTACCATTGAAGATAATAGAACAAGAATTTTGCTATCAAGAAAACTTTTGGAATAAGTATTTTAACACCATCAGCACCAACCACAAAATTAAAATCGACAAATTTCAGAACACGAGTGTGATCGCCAAAGATTACTATAGGATTATTTATATGATAAAGCAAAGACAAATCATCACAATAGCCTGATACCATTTTATCCTCCTGCGAAATAATAGGATATTTACCATCGGCTTTGTAATCCGATGCCTGCACTTGCTTAGCTTTTGCAGCTTTAATGAGACAATCTTCAAACCTCTTATACTCCCAACCTTCTTTCATATCTACAAGAATTTAGCTTTGAATTCTGCCATTGCTTCTGTAATCTCTTTTTGGAGAGTTTCGATGCGAGCATAGATTACATCGGGAGCCTCATATTCCACTTTGACTCGCTCCACCTCTTTATATTTATTGATACTGAGGTCGTAATCATTTTCACGAATTTCTTCCACAGGCACAAGGAAAGATTGTTCCTTGCGCGTTCGGTTTTCTTCGGCTTCAAGGTTTCTGAAACGAGCAATAACATCGGGAATATCGTTCTCCGCGCATTCCGTTCGCTTTTGGTCGAGCGTGTAACCGTCAGCTTTCATGTCGTAAAACCACACCTTATCCGTTCCTCCAGCATTGGTCTTGGTGAAGATAAGAATAGCGGTGCTTACTCCAGAATAAGGTTGGAACACACCACTTGGCATAGAGATTACGGCTTGCAATCGTTGATTGTCCACCAGTTCCTTTCGAATACTCTTATGTCCCGTACTATTTCCGAACAACACACCATCAGGAACGATACTTGCACACCTACCGCCCATCTGCAACATTCTTGTAAACAATGCCACAAACAACAATTCCGTTTTCTTGGTCTTAGTAATAGCAAGCAACGACTTGCTCACGGCCTCATAATCAAGGCTTCCCGTGAAGGGAGGATTGGCAAGACAAAGCGTGTAGCGATTCTCGTCGGTGTTGTCGGTAGAGAGACTATCCTTGTATTGAATGTCGGGATTATCCACGCCGTGCAACATCAAATTCATGGCTCCTATACGCAACATGGTGGCATCAGTATCGAAACCGTGAAGCATGGCATTCTTGTAATGGTCGGCATTCTCACGCTTCAACAATTCTTTCTTATAGTGCTCTTGCACATACTTCGCACTCTCCACGATGAAGCCAGCACTTCCCATCGCAGGGTCGCAAATCGTGTCTTTCAAGGTGGGTTGCATCAGTTCAACCATCATACGAATGATGTGTCGTGGCGTTCGGAATTGTCCGTTATTACCACTTGCCGCCATCTTACCAAGGATATACTCGTAGGTATCGCCCATCGTGTCGCGGTTGTTCATATCGAGATGGTCGATACCTTCTACTATCTTCGTCAATGTTCGAGGACTCTGAATGAGGAACGTTGCGTTCTCCATGAAGCGACTATATGCCGATTCCCTACCTTCGTTGAGATTCTTGATGAAGACAAAAGCATCCTTGCTCACGATGCGATACATCGTCTCTGGTTCCTTATGCTTAAACACGCTCCACCGCAAATCGTTGTAAGGCACATCCTTATCCGTATCTGGATTGTGCCACATGCCATCCTTGAAGGTTGGGTCTTTGATAGCCACTCCCCAAGCATTAGCATTTGCCTCCTTGGTCAGTTGCGCATCGTCGAGCATCTTCATGAAGAAGAGGTAGGTCATTTGTTCCAGAATGGTGATAGAGTTAGTGATTCCACCCGTCCAAAAGGTGTCCCATATCCCATCAATTCGATTTTTGATTTCTCCAGTTATCATTTTTAAGAATAGTCTTAATCCCTACAAAGATACAACGATTTTCGCATTTCAGCAAGAAAACCCTTGATTTATCCATCAAAAATGAGAGTAAACAAATAATAAAAAAGTGTATAGCCTTTTGTATATGCATCATATACAACGTGTATTTGGGCCATATACACGGTGTATTCCATACATATACAACGTGTATATGCATAAAATACACATGACAAACCATACGTTTATCAAAAATAAATGCTATCTTTGCATTTCATTAGTAAATTAAGTAACTCAAAAACTTCATCTATGCTTGAAAAAGAAACCCTATTCCGTGAGAAAGCAAAGAAATATCTCGTTTGTTTCAACGAATCATGTCCTCGACATGCGCAATGTCTCAGATGGGAAGTAGGTCAGTATTACGACCATGACATCAAGGTTGTTACTTGCGTAAGTCCTGTGTATAGCGAAGTAGCAGAAGGAAAATGTGTTCTATTCCGTGACAACACTCCTATTCGTATGCCTATCGGAATGAAAAACTTCTACTACAACATGCCTGCCCATACCGCTACTGCCATCAAGAAAGACCTTATAGAGAGCAGTTGCAGAGCCACCTATTACAACTTTCATAGCGGTCGTCGCCCCATCACTCCCGAGGTGCAAGAACTGATAGAACGAACTTGTCGCAAACACGGTTGGAACGAACCATTACAATATGACGGGGAAACAGAGGATTATTTGTGGTAGAGATGGTTGCCATAAAGATATCCAAATGAGCATAAAATCGTTAAAGATTATTATATTATAATTATCATAGTATAATAATTGAAGTATAATTATTATCTTTGCGAAGAATAAAACGAGGGAAGGTATGGTAAACAATCCATTTATACTTTATGGCTATGAGTCGGAGAAATACTTCTGCGACCGCAAAGAGGAAACTGCTAATTTGAAACGCTTGGTAACCAATGGAAACAATGTTGCCTTGATTGCTCCGCGACGTATCGGTAAAACAGGCTTGATAGAGAACCTGTTTCATCAAAAGGACATTGCACGAAAGTATTATACTTTCCTAATAGACATTTATGCCACCAAGAACATCGAAGAATTGGTGATGACGATGGGAACATCGATGTTGGCATCATTGAAACCAAGAGGTACTAAAGTGATGCAACATTTTATCAGTTTTCTGTCATCATTGCGCACAGGTGTTACCTTTGACGCCTTGGGTAATCCATCTTGGAATATTGAGGTGGGCGACATTCGTTTGCCACGAACAACATTAGACGAGATATTCGATTACATCAATGCCGCTGACAAACCTTGCCTTGTTGCCATAGATGAATTTCAAACCGTTGCCAGTTATCGCGACGGAAAAGTTGAGGCACTTCTGAGAACATACATTCAAAATTGTAGAAACGCCAATTTTATCTTTTCTGGTTCACAACGAACCATGATGGGTGAGATTTTCTCAAGTCCTTCACGTCCATTTTTCCAAAGTACATCGATGATGAGTATTCAAAGCATTCCGATAGAGAAATACATACAGTTTGCCCAAATGCACTTTAACGAGGCAGGAAAAGACATTTCTTCGGATGTGATAACTGAGGTTTATGATCGCTTCGAAGGAATCACCTGGTATGTGCAACGAGTAATGAATGAGTTTTTCTCGTTGACTCCCCAACATTCAAAGTGCGGCAAGGAAATGCTGGAACCCGCCATCAAAAACATCCTATGCGCCAATGAATTTACCTATCAATCAATATTGTTTCAGTTGCCACCAAAACAAAAGGAACTACTTGTAGCTATTGCGAAAGAAAGAAAGGCTCAAAACCTCACTTCGTCAGCTTTCATCAAGAAATATCGTTTGACGAGCAGTAGTAGCGTACAATCTGCCATTAAAGGTCTATTAGAGAAAAACTTCGTCACATCAGCCTTGGGCATATATGAGGTTTACGATAAGTTTTTTGAGGAGTGGTTAAGGAAATAGATGGATAAAACTATCTCTAAATATTTATCTTCTTGCCAAAGTATAACCATTGCAAGATGCCTCTCAAGGCGAGGAAGATGATGAGGGCAAGCCATAGGGCATGGTTGCCGATGATGGAGGAAAGGGAAAGATAAACCATGAAAAACATGATGGCGGCACATGCACAAGAAATCAACATGCCTCGTGTGGCCGTTACTCCGATGAAAATTCCATCATAGACGAAGGCTGCCATTCCTGCCATTGGAATCAATAATGCCCACCAGAAATATGGTTGTGTTGCCGAGATAACATCTTGGCTATCTGTGAGTAAATGCAAAAAAGACGTTCCACCAAACGCATAGGCTGCGGTGAATAAGATGATCATTGCCACACCCCACTTGAACAAGCAACGATAAACCTCATGGAAGGCATCAACGTTTCGTGCTCCGTAGTATTTTCCCGATAACGCTTCACCCGCAAATGCGAATCCATCCATGATGTAAGAGAAAAGCGTGAAGAAAGTCATTAATAACGTGTTGACGGATAGAATCATGTCACCTTGTCGCGCTCCCGCAGAGGTAAAGAACAAGAATACCGATACGAGAAATAAGGTTCGGAAGAAAATGTCGCGGTTGACTTGAAAGAAACGAAGATATGAACGGGGATTGAAGAATACCGAGAAAGAACGTGCATCATGATACTTACCCAATCGACGATAATACTTCAACCACAATAATACGGCTATCATGAATCCACTCCATTGAGCAATCAACGTACCCAAGGCGACACCTTCTATTTTCATTTTCAAGACAAACACCAAAAATAGACTTGCCATGATATTGATGATGTTTTGAAGAATAGAAACCATCATGGGGATTCGCGTGTTTTGCATCCCGATAAACCAACCCGAAAGACCATAAAGACACAACATCGCAGGTGCGCCCCATATACATATATTATAATATGCGCGCACGTGAGGGATGATGTCTGTAGATGGTTGCATCAAACCAATAATCATCCACCAAACGAAAACCTGAAAGACGATAAAGACAAGGGAAACAAGGAAACCAATGGTGAGAGATTGACGAAGCAAAACCATGACCTCTCGGAAGTCTCTTCTACCAAGAGCTTGAGAAGTCAATCCACTTGTTCCCATGCGAAGAAAACCGAAAATCCAATAGATAACATTGAAAATCATGGAACCCACGGATATGGCGGCAATGAGCGTCTCGTTGCTAATGTGTCCCACAATGGCCAAGTCAACCAATCCCAAGAGAGGAACGGTGATATTGGAAATGATGGAGGGAATGGCAAGGTGAAGGATTTCCTTGTCGCGATGATTAAATCTCATTACCAGTATATAATTGATAATACTTACCTTTCATGGCAAGGAGTTCATCATGTGTACCCTGTTCAATAATCCTGCCTTTTTCAAGAACAATAATGCAATCCGCATTCCTTACCGTAGAAAGACGATGGGCAATGACAAAGGTAGTACGACCTTTCATCAAGGAATCCATACCATATTGAACCATTTGTTCGGTTCGAGTGTCTATGCTTGACGTAGCTTCGTCTAAAATCAAGACAGGTGCATTCTCGATGGCCGTTCGAGCAATAGCCAACAATTGTCGTTCTCCCTGACTGAGATTGCCACCATCACCCGTAAGCATGGTTTCATAACCATTCGCCAAACGACGGATAAAGTTATCCGCTCCAACCATCTTAGCTGCATTTACGCACTCTTCATCGGTAGCATCCAACTTTCCATAACGGATATTATCCATCACGGTACCTGTAAAGAGATGAGTATCTTGCAACACCATACCTAATGAATGGCGCAGAGAGCGCTTGTTGATGTCGTTGATATTAATGCCGTCGTAATGAATCTTACCATCTTGAATGTCGTAGAAGCGGTTTATGAGATTGGTAATGGTGGTCTTTCCTGCACCCGTACCACCAACGAAAGCAATCTTCTGACCAGGTTTAGTGTCTAAGACAATATCGAAAAGCACTTGTTTCTCGGGGATATAACCGAAATCTACCATGTCAAACTTCACGGCTCCTTGTGGATTTTGCAATTGTATGGTTCCCTTGTCTTCCTCTGGTTTCTCATCCATCAAGGCGAAAACACGTTCTGCACCAGCCGAAGCATTGATGACACTATTGATTTGTTGACTGACATGCGAGATGGGTTGCGTGAAGTTTTTGTTCAAAGTGAGGAATGACACCAACGTTCCCAAACTCAGTTCGATATGTCCAGACAAAGCCAATGTAGCGCCAACAACGGCAATCAGCACATATCCTAAATTACCTAAGTTGCCATTGACAGGCATCACGATATTTGCAATCTTATTGGCATTATAGGCACTGGAGCGCAAATCCTCATTGATTTTCTCAAACTCCTCTATCGCCTCGTCCTCATGGCAGAATACTTTCACTACTTTTTGACCAGTCATCATTTCCTCAATGAATCCATTCACCTTTGCCAAGTTTTGCTGTTGAGCCTTGAAATGCGAGCGCGACATCTTACCCAACTTTGTCGTTGCAAAAATCATCACGATGGACATAAAGATGGAAACGAATGTCATGGGAATGCTCAATACAATCATGGAAGTGAAAGTAACCACGATGGTAATGACGGAACTGAAGGCACTGGGAAGACTTTGGCTAATCACTTGTCGAAGCGTATCCACATCATTCGTATAGGTGGACATGATATCGCCATGCGAATGTGTATCGAAATACTTGATGGGCAGCGATTGCATGTGTGAGAACATATCGTTGCGCAAACGCAACATCGTGCCTTGCGTGACGTAAATCATAATCCTATTATAAGTATATGAACACGCTACGCCAATAAAAAGAATTACGCCCAACTTGAAAAGGATTTGCGCCAAGGATGTATATTGCGGATTGTCCATCTGCGTGAGTGGCACGATGTAATCATCAATCAACGTACGGGTGAAGAGTGTTGATATGGTTGTCGTAATAGAAGTGATGATGATACAAACCGCTACGGTGAGAAGAGAGAACTTATAGTTTTGCAACACATATCGCAAAAGACGGAGCAACGTGTCTTTACGAGAAGCAGACAATTCGGCGGTGAGATTCTCACCACGTCCTCTCGACTGTCGTTCAAAAGGCATTCCTCTCATTTTTTGCCTCCTTTCTTCTTTTGTGAAGACACGGTATTAGACGGTTCATCGAAGTCGCCACCACCTTCAGTTTGAATTTTGTAAATCTCTTGATAGATAAGATTGTTTTTCAGAAGTTGTTCGTGCGTATCGAAGCCCACCATCTTACCATTGTCCATCACAATGATACGGTCGCAATCGCAGACACTGGAGATACGTTGGGCAATGATTAACTTCGTTGTACCAGGTAATTGAGACTTAAACGCCTGACGTATCTTTGCATCAGTAGCCGTATCGCAAGCACTTGTTGAATCGTCGAGAATCAAAATCTTGGGATGTTTAAGCAAGGCACGCGCGATACAAAGTCGTTGTTTCTGTCCACCAGAGAAGTTTGTTCCCCCCTGCTCTATCCAAGTATTATATCCATCGGGAAGCGGGTCGATAAACTCACTTGCTTGTGCCAAATCGCAAGCATGTCGACATTCATCGAGTGTAGCATCATTGTTGCCCCAACGCAGATTGTCTAAGATTGTTCCAGAAAACAACACATTGTTTTGCAACACCACGGAAACGGCATTCCTGAGAGTTTCCAAATCGTAAGTCCTTACGTCTTTTCCTCCCACGAAAACAGAACCTTTAGACACGTCGTAAAGTCGATTGATAAGATTGACAAGCGATGACTTACCACTACCCGTACCACCAATCACGCCAATGGATTCACCAGCCTTGATTTGGAAATCAATGTTGTTAAGCGCATAATCTGGTTGGACGATAGGCGTCTTTGTCTGTTCTGCTATCTCATTCGTAATCTTTGATTTCTTCTTGTTTTTCTTTTTACCAACCTTAGGATAAATCAACTTCTCGTGATAGGCAAAACAAACATGATTAAACTCGATGCGTCCATCGGGAATGACAGTATCCGCATTCTTGGGATTGACAATGTCAGGTTTCTCATTGATAATCTCTGCAACACGTTGACCACTTGCTGCACTCATAGTCAACATGACAAATATCATGCTCAACATCATCAACGACATGAGAATCGACATAACGTAAGTGAAAAGAGAAGTCAACTCACCCGTGGTTAACGTACCTCCAACTATGAAGTGAGCACCAAACCACGAAAGAGCGATGATACAACCATACACCACCATGTTCATGATGGGATGGTTGAATGCCATCAAATTCTCAGCCTTTACGTAGAGATTGTACAACCCACGTGCCGCCTTGGTAAACTTTAACTCCTCATAGTCCTCACGCACAAATGCCTTTACCACGCGAATGGCACTAACATTTTCCTGAACACTCGAATTGAGTTGATCGTATTGTTGGAATACTTGCGTGAATAACTTTGAAACGCGAGATATGATAAAAGTAAGGGCAAATGAAAGAATTATCAACGCCACGATGAAGATAAAACTCATGCGGATATTGATGACAAGACACATGACGATAGACAATATCAAACGGAAAGGAGCGCGAACGGTAATTCGGAGAATCTGTTGATAAGCATTTTGCAGATTGCTGACATCAGTTGTCATTCGTGTCACCAATCCCGAAGTGGAATACTTATCAATATCCGAAAAAGCGAAACGTTGAATATTACGATACATGGCTTTGCGAAGATTAGCGGCAAAACCAGTAGATGAATAAGCAGAGAATCTACCTGCAAGAATACCGAAGGCAAGGCTCATGAAAGCCATACCCAACATAACCACACCATAGAAATATACGTTTTGGATGTTGCCTGCATTGATTCCCTTGTCAATTAACATGGCTGTAACGTAAGGAATCAATACATCCATGACAACTTCCAACGCCGTGAAGAGAGGCGTCAGGAGAGACGACAATTTGTATTCTCCAATCTGGTTATAGAGGGTTTTCAGCATATCTGTTAATAATCGTGCTTCTCCATCATCAAACCGCCACCTGCATCGATGCGTTGATGTTGTAAGTCAACGAACCTAACAGATTCCTCACCATTACCGAAATTGCAAATGATTTTACCTTCTGTATAATAGAACGTTCCAGATTGCGTCTCACCCTTGAATGTCTCAGCAATATGCTTGCCTTTGATGAAGATGTTGATAGGTCCTTCGCTTGTATCAACCGTCCAACTACCTTGTAACCACTGTGGTGGTTCCTCAATGCGTACTTCGGTAAACTCATCTTCCTCACCATCGGTTTCTTTAGGCGTGATTTCAGAGAGATTATCTTCTTCTGTCATCTTTGGCATTTCCTGAGCAGTAATGCTCTCTGCCGTATATGACTTTTCATAATAACAATGACGCAAGGCGAAAACGGCAAAAATCAATGCTACGATGAAGAAGATGAAGAGTCGTCTTACACAACCTTGCCTACGACTTGTTGGGGCATAATACGATGGTGGGGATTGAATATCCCTTTCGTCCATATCCTCATACTCATCATAGTTCTCGGTGTTTTGTACTCGCGAACGTTCACGTGGTCTTTCGTCATAGCGACGTTCCCTTCTATATGTGGGCGTTTCTGAAGATGGCTGATAAGAGCGAGAGGTTGACTCTTGGTGAACCTCGTTTTGCACATCTTCAGGAACCACGAATGAGAAGGGATAACCACATCTACTACATACGCATGATATTTCCTTGGCACCAGGAGTGACAGGTGCTTCATATTTAAATCTACATTTGGGGCACTTGACAATCACTATTATTGATGTTATTAGGTTATTGAAAAAAGCTATTTATATCATTACTCGAATCTGACGACGGCTTTGCGAACCACCTTCCATACGCCACCTTCCTTGGCAGCAGTTCCCTCTTCCTCTGTAAAGATGTGACGAGGATATTGGGCTGTGCTGCCCTTTACCTTGCAAACAGGTTTGATGAATTGGGAAACACTAATCATGGCGGTAGCAATGGCATCATTCGAGTCAAGAATTACAAAAGTACCGTTGTGGTCATCATCCGTAGTAAGTTGGTAAATACTTTTCCCAATCTGTTCTCTTAAAGAAACACTGGGGAAAGAACCGTCTACGGAAGGAGCAGCCAAATACAAAGTTTTGGTCTGAGAAGGAGCACGATAGGAAGTTGACGAAGCCTGTTGAGGCTCGTCAACTTGTATGTTTGTAGCTACATTCTCTGGTTGGATGTTAATCGTTGTTGGAGTGATTTCTTTCTCCTTCTCTTCCTCTTTCTTGGAGGCATTCTTCTCCAACGCCTCGATTCTCTTCTCCAACTCCTCGATACGTTTAGCCAATGTTCGTACACGATCTTCCAACAAACTCGTAACATGATCAGGATTTTCATTCTGATCAGTACCTTTGTTGAACATATTCGAAAACATATTTGCCATAACGATATCTTACATTAAGTTTTCAATCAAGTTGTCACGAATGCTACCGATGATAGGATAGAAGAATACGGTGTCTTCGATGGGGTCGCTACCATTCTTGTCATCCATGTTCTTATTGACGAAGTTCCAACCATTAATCAAATGGTGATCCAAGTCCTTGTTAACCAATTCCTTGAAACGCGTGAGCGACTTATTGTCAACGAGGAAACGCTCTACAACATGAATCTGGTCGCATAGATTACAGAAGAAATCGTTGAACTTCTTCACTTCGTTGACAATCTTAGCACGAATCTCGGCAGAATTCATGTCATCGTAAGTGAGTTTCTCCTTGTCAATCATCGAATAATTGAATTTCAACGTGCTATCGAAGTCATCCAACATCTTATTGAGTTCGGCCACACTATTGCAACCACTGGGTTCTCTCACTTCCATCAACGCACCACGACAAGTAATCTGCTTTGGTTCGTTCTTCTCCATTACTACGGAAAATCCGTCAGTACCATATTTCTCATTATATACACGTTCAAAGACTGCTTGTGTAATCAAATCCAAATCTCGATTTGTACCGACAATGTCGAGAACCTTTGAACCCGTACCACTGAACATCACCGAACGAGGTTTCTCCAACCCACGGTGTTTCATCACGCGCGCTACATAATATATTAATGTGACGTAGAAGTAAATGAACACTATCTTACGTGTACCATCTTCATTCAGTCGCATGTTATATGAGAACACATCGTTTCCTGCGACGGCTTGGTTATTGATAACAGAGAACAAGAATGTATTGATATCTTCACTCTTTCTCTTGCTGGTAATGTCGTCAAGTATTCCATTGAGTTCTCCATATCGCTCATCGTCAGCATCAAACAAACGTTTGAAATAATCCACGTACTTAATAAGCATAGGATTGGAATCGCCATGAGGAACTTCAGAGAATCCATCGCCAAACAATACGTTAGCCGCAAAACGGAATGAGGTGAGTACGGTGGGTTGCTGCGCATTGCTCTCGAAGATTACCACGTCGCTCGAACCACCACCGATGTCGATACTTGCCACATTGGAAGCTGAACCACGGAACTTGCTCGAACTCTTATAAAAATAATAAGGTGCAACGGATTCGGGCATTTGAATGACATTACTATCCGTAACCGTCAATCCAAATACTTCTCGGAATGTCTTTTCCCACATCTCACCGAGTTTACGAACATTACCCACTTTCATAGACAATGGATAGAACCACACGAGTCTTGTCTTGGTAATGTCACCATTTTCCAACAACACCTTCGTGCGCATCAGTTGTGCCAATTCCGTCAAATATGCACGCACACGTTTAGACGTAGCCATTTCAGTAGACCACTTTAAGTTGGCAACAATACGATTGCCATATCCGCTACTCTCCTTTTCGTAGATGAATGGAATGTTCGCATCACCTAAAGCGACAATTGCATCAACATTCTCCGCATCAAGTCGCTCACATTCAGAAAGAACAGTACGTTGTGGGAATCCATAACTTCCGCCAATCGTCTTTGGCAAGAACTCTTGCTTCATGAATACATCATACAAGTTTTGCTCACCATTATATAATGTAGCAATCAGACGTTCACGAGCTACGGAATTCAGATGAATGGGTTCAGGCATATTACCAGACTTCATACACTCCAAGTGAGAGTTAGTCGTACCGAAGTCAACGGCAAAAGTAAATGCCTCATGACCAGGAATGTAATCATTCCAACGAGGACAAACAACACCTTCAGCCACCTTACTACCACGATCATCGGTCAACGTTATATCAATGAAATCAAACTCAGAATTCAACTTATAATAGCATGAGCCCACTCGTCTCTCAGATTTCAAACTTCTTTCACGAGCTACCACTTGGTCGTCGCCTACTTGATTGAGATAACCATTCTTAAAGAAAGAAAGCGACAAGCTATAGTTTTGCAACAATCCCAAAGCGCGGTCAACCAATTGAACATTGTATTGGTTGCCTTGAACCGTACGAACAAATGGGAATATGCTAATGGCAAAAGGAACCGTGATGAAATATCCACGATTGTTAGCCATATCATATCTTAAATCCGCATTGCGGGCAGCCACGTAATTACGTTCCAACTTAATGAACTTCCCTTGCTTCTGTACGGGAATGCGGAGAATCACCTGTACGGTTTCAGTAGCCCCCACTTGATTGTGAATCACCTCAAACTTAGGTCTTCCTCCAATTGTTCCCCATAAGTCGGAAACATTGAAATACTTGAAGAACAATGGTTTCAATGGCAAAACGAAGTCGCAATCATCCGTATCGCATGAGCCGATGGAAAGATTTCCGTCGAAGAAACAATCACGGTCGATGGAATAATCCAACTTGATTAACGATGGTTGGAAGAAATCATCATCTGTCAACCACGGATATTGGTGTGTAGTTGCTGGCAACACACGTTTATCGGGAGAAACAGCATAGTCATCTGGTGTAATCACCGTAGAATCGTCCCACGGACTGGATATATAAATAAATGGATCTGTCTGCGGAGCATTCAGGTGGTTTTGCAAGACAAGTGGCAATCGTTCGTTGACTTCACGAGAAGGAACAATCATAAAATCACTTGCAGAGATGGAAGTCTCTATGTCCTGTGCACGAACGCAATAGAACGGTACTCCCAATGCTTGAATGCCTTCATCCATCTTCGTGAAGTTGGAATCCAAGAATGTTTTTGCCTTTTCCACGCTCTCATAATCCAATGCAGTAGGATTACCCACTTCCTTAATAATCTCGTCTGCCAACTTAGCTGGAAGCAAACGGAAATTGGTAATCAAATAATCATTCACTTCACCACACCATTTTTTCAAGTCGGGGTAAGCCGTGAATAATGCATAGATATACTTGATAAACTTTGGCGAACGCTTATGTAAAGGCCTCCAAACATCAAAGAGATTTACGTTTTGCTCAACAGGAATAGGATACAATCCCTCTTGCGCATTCGGCGTTGCCATGAACAAGGTAACAGGAGAAGTGGAACCCAACACTTGATTTCCATATACAAGGAAATACAGACGGTCCATCTTGTCAAAGTTAAACGCCTCCTTATCTTGTTCAAGGAACATCTCGATGGTTTCACCCAAGAGTTTATGCTGTAATGAATCCTTGAGCATTTCCAATTGCGTAGCACGATTCCATTCCACGATACGCAATTGATTGCGCAATTCTCCATAGTTGAAAAACAGTTGAGCGATGTCGAACGCATTGGCAACAAGTTTTTCATCCATCGACTCTCCTTCAAGAGTAGCGTTCATGGCAAGACGCTTGAATGCGTTTTTCACCAAGTCCATCTGTGCAAACGGAGAAGGAATGGCCGTTCGAGGTTGTTGCGACAGACCACCATTTGGGTCGTCTATCATATTGATTTCATCTGCATTATACTGGCTTGTCAATGGAATCCAACCTTCGCCAGTGGTTTTATTGTTGTATGAAAGAATTCTGCTCACTTTCGTTCTGATTTAATGATGAATAAAGAATGGCGTTACATTAGACAAAAGAGTTGAATTTGTCGTCAATCAACTTATCAAGAGTCTCATCCAACAGGTCGAGTAATTTCAAAGCCACCTTGTCTGTTCCGTATTTAGAGGATTTCGTAGCTTGTTGTGAAGCCTTGTTGAGAGCGGAGAGCATAGACTTGTAATCTATCGTCGACTTAAAGAGTCCACTCTTCGGTGATATTCCCTCCAAACTATCACTCAGTTTGTCTGTATCAAGGTTGAATGGAATGAAACTACGTTGGTTGCCTTTCAATTCCTTCAACCACTGACGATAACCCACATAGAAATCTGCCGTCAACGTATTGAAGAATGAAGTTGACATGAAACCGCTATTGATGACGGGTTTGTCTTGCGTATAACCACGACCGATATCCAATTTCAGTTGGTTGGTTATATACATGTAAGCCAGATGGAACTTAATCAACTGACGATTCACCAAAGCTCGCGTCGTCAATCCAAAGTCCATTAAGTTCAATGTTCGTTTGTCATTTGCCAATCCAAATTCCTTATAAATAGGATTTTGTGCATTACCACCTACCGTTTGCAACTGGTCGTTTGGAATAGACAAGAAATCCAAGATTGACAATGCGCCAACATATTCTACAAGGTGTGCATCATTGCGCTGACCATTATTACCCGGGTCGTTGAAATAAGGATTGCTCGGAACTTGGTCGCCCAAATAATAACAAGCATTTATCTTTGACAATGGGAGGTCAACGCCATTTTGGCGCAATCCCGTGAGGTTATCGTGATAATAGAACAATGCCGACTTCGTTTTGGAAATGAAATCGCCACGTGATATAGGACTGTTATCGTCTTGTTGAACATTAAAATATGGCAAGACGGTCAACGCTCCAATACGAGCATCACGCAAATCACCACGGTTATTGATTTGCGTATTGTTACCAGCATTACGAATATTCTTTACGATGATAGGATAACCTGCCGCTCCCGTTCCACCAAAGATAGAACTAACCACAAAGATACGGTCGTTCTTTTGGAAAACGTTGGAGAATTGACGGAATTCTTCGGAATCCTTAAACTGGTTTAACGCTACACTACCTATATTGGGACTTCCCACAAAACCAATATCCATCTTCGTGTTCAACTGGTAAGTGGAGAACATCATCGAGCACAATGCTTGGTTGCCCGTGTCCAACGTAGAGTAATTGATAAAGTCTTGGAATTTCTTCGACTCTATCGCTCCCATATTGAAAAGGAACGTATCACTCAGATTAGAACCATTGGGCAGAATGTCCGACAAAGTAGAAATCTTCACCGAGAAGAATCCCTTTGGAACATCTACTTGCTCATCATATAATTGTCTGCGTAATTGTTTGTACCAACGCATTAAGTTGTCTGTACGCTTGAGGTCCTCGTTTGCCTTGTGTGGATCAACAACGATTGGGATTATCTCAAGTGGCATGGGTTGACCAGCCTCGTTCAACGGATGAATACCGGCGGCGCATTGCATAATGAGCGGTCGCATCACTCGCGAACCCGTACCGCCTACTAAAAACAAAAATAATCTCACCTTTAAATTATTCTATTAGAAGATAAAACCATTAATTCTTTTTTATTCTGGAATTGGGGTGTGACGGCAATTGGAAGACCACCAACGCATCGAGAAAGATGCCACGATGAAAAGTACTGCTTCTACCGCTAAGTTGACAATGCAAAAACTAAACAACTGGGCAGAGAAATCAAATCCGTCACTTGTGAATATATTATTCGGATAAATATAATTGATTACAGCAGATAACACGACGGCCACTCCAAGTACGATTAACCAATGATACCAGCGAGAGAAACTAACTGAATTGATGGCATAATAGAATATACCCGCAGAAGCCCATGCGATAATAGCCGTTACGATAGCTACCACGAAATAGAGATTCTGATTGTACATCTCGTTGGAGAACTCACGCTCGTAATAAAGTGACTCGAAAATTTTAGTAGAGAAAATCAGGAACACCAAAGTAATGACCAGTCCTGCAATCAATAAGATTAAATTCTTCTTCATTTTATCTGTTATTTTTTAAAGTTCATTTCCATTTCGAAGTAATAAGGTTCTTTCTTCGAATTCTTCTTGTAACTATTGTAAATTCCTTGCATGAGGTATTTCAATCCAAACGTGGTTTGCGAGAAAGAAGCACCACCGACATTGGTATCATCGTCGCTTGAAGATTCCTCAATCCATGCAGGCATACGGTTGAGCAACTTGATTTCCACATGTTGGTCGTTTCTGATTTCATTCATGCCAAGTATGAAAATATGTGTTGCACTTCCGATATATTTCTTTTCTACGGGAGTAATGTCGTTTTTGTTGATTTCACGAATTTCCTTGATATCAATCTTGTCGTACGACTCAATCTGATAGTTGTTAGGATTGGTGAGATACTCATTGTCAATCAACATTCCGCTCAAGTCAACTGCCAGTGCCAAACGAATATCGCCTGAATTACGGTCAACCTCCATATCCTTGAGATCTTTGATTTGCGTATCCTTTCCGTGTTCGGGAGCGAATCTACCACGAATATCGGAATTGCTCAACATAAACGAATAATAGGGTTTGTAAACATCATCCGTCTCAAAGAGATACATGTTTTCGTAACCCTTCAACTCATTAAACTTACTAAATGTCAAGTAATTCTTGTCCTTCGTCAAACGTACAATATTCTTGTTTGAACTAACAATAACGATATAATAAGGACGACGACCCGTATAATTCTGACCACCTTTGGGCGAATTATAACAATAATACGGACCAGAGAAACTACCGTTCATCTTTATGATGAGCATAGACTTGTCTTTCACTTGTTTCTTGAATACCGCATTGGCCATACCTTGTGCTTCGGCAAATACCTTTTGGGGATTGATACCCACCATGTCTTTGGTTGAGTAAATCATGTCAGTCACCAAGATGCTCAACTCGTCTTCTCCAGTCTTGTCAAGCAATTGCGAGAAGATAGCAGAGAAATCGGTATAACTCGGATCACCAATTCCTTTGGTTGCATCAAAGATGTTGGTATCTGCAATAAACTTACTGAAACCTTCTGGATAGGCGTTAATAGTACTATTGACAACATAGATTTTATTGTCTTCATTCGTGCCAGGCAAGTTGTTCAACATCTGTACGATGGCAGCCTTGAACGAACCATCTCCATTGGGTGAATCATACGGAGTCATGGAACCTGAACGCTCCAAATAGAAGTTTACGTTCATGAATTCCTTTCCGCCTACACCTACGAATTGTATTTCCTTGGAAGGTCTGCGACGCTCAAAGAAATCAGAAATGTACTCCTTTACGCCATTGACGTTTAATTCATCGTCATTGAACAAATAACGGAAATTGGCCTTTTGCGAATCAAGGAAATCTTCAATCTTTTCCCAGTCGTCACGGTCTATCGTTTGGTCGTTGTCAGCCAATTCCAACAACAGACGATTAAACTCTTTCGTATAATTATCTCGACAATTTGTCATTAGCAATGACAAGGCAATGATAGATGCACAAAAAGTGGTTTTGATGATTTTATTCATATATTATTGACGTTACCAAATCTAATAATGGTTGCAAAAATACTAAAAATCATCGAAATAATGAATTAATTCGCAAGATTTAATATAAAACAACTTAAAAGATTACGAACTTTTAGCATAAAAAAGCTAAACATAGTGTTTAAAAGCAACAAACCTATGCTTTGGATGAGCTAAAGCATAGGTTTGGACTAACTAAACGTATTATTAAATCTGAATAGATGTGTTACTTGAAATGAAGCCTGAAATCAACACCAAATTGAAGTGGATTTCCGAGTTGGGCATAATAGTTTTTCTGACCCGTTGCAGCATTGCTTACGGCAAACGTATTGTATTTCGTATCCGTTAAATTTCTTCCCCAAACACTCACGGTGAATGGTCCGAAATTAGCGTCTGCATGTGCTCCTAAGATGAAGTATAATTTCTGACTAACCAGATTCTCCTCATCCCAATAGATTTTGCCTTGTCCATTCATGTTTGCACCAATCACGATAGAGCGCAATCCTGTATTGGAAATGTCGAAACGATAATCAGCAGCTGCCGAGAAAGCATGTTCTGGAACGAATGGCACTTTCTTGTCTTTGTAGTTGACCATTTCATAACCACCGTTGGGAGAGGCAATACTATCTTTATAGTCCTTGAATACGGCATGAGTATAACTATAGTTCAACATCCAAGAGAGATGATTGTTAAAAGAATTTCCACGTAATGAAGCTTCAACACCACAACTATAACTCTCACCTGCGTTGACCATCATTCGTCCATAACCGTACGTACCAGCCATAACAGAGAGTTGTTGATTAAGCACTTTCATGTAGAAACCAGAGAAATCAAACTGAACACTATTGTTAAACAAATTCAAATGAGTTCCAAATTCAAAATTCTGGCTTGTCTCTGGTTTATAAGCAATAGTATTCTTGATGTTTTCGTAATCCTGTTCGGTATGAGGAATGTCATAACTCGAACGATTTGCCTTTGCGCTATTCGCATTAAGTTCTGTTTGAAGAATATCCGAGAACATTTGGATGTTGAAACCTCCTGCACGATAACCCTTACTCCATGTTGCGTAGATGTTACTACCCGATTCGTCTAAACGATAAGACAATCCAAATTTTGGCAACAATTGGTCGAAGTTGTTATAATTACTTTGGTACAAATAAGAAGTAAGGTCATTCGTGGCAACCTGTCCCATGACGTTTGCCGTCATCGACATAATGGCATAAGTATCGTACTTAACCTTTACATGAGTATAATCATAACGCAAGCCGAGTGTTGCTCTCAAGCGGTTGGTAATGTCGAAACTTGACTCATGGAAGAAACCGATATTGTAAGTAGGCGTATGAAACAAGCCAGGAACTTCCATCGTCACGTCCATAGATATTCCACCAGCCTTCTCTATATTTGCGGCAGCTTGTGCGAGAGCTGCTTGCATAGGCATTCCAGTAGCAGCCATTCTTGCCGCCATTGAATTCACCATAGCATTGTACATTGCATTACGAACGGCATTACCAATGGGCGTTGTAATTCCATCGCCGAAATGCACGGGAGCACATGTCTTCAACCATTGGAACGAACCAAAAGCGCCTAATGTCCAATGCCATATACTTGGGCGATTGCCTTTCAATACGAATTCTTGCGTGAAAGCATTCTGGAATTGACGTTCTTCCATGTGCACAAAATCCATAGGATCATAGTCAATATCCATCATCATGTAATCCTTCATGTACTGGTAAGAGGAAGTAGAGTTGAAGTCAAAATAATTACCGCGGAAATTCAAGTCGAGTGCCGTATTGAACACATTACGACGATAATTGCTTTGTCTATTGGTAGACGGATCGCTTGTCTTTCCAGTTTTCGTATCCAACAATCCGTAAGGGAAACCGTTTTGTCTGACGTATTGATAATCGGCAATATAATTGATATTCCAACGGTCGGTGGGTTTGAATACCAATCGTAGTTTTCCACCTGCTTCATTATATTTATCTGCACGTTCTCCAGTTGTTTGGTTCTTAAAGAAACCATTTTGTCCGTCATAGAAACCAGCAATAGAGAAAGCGAACTTATCACTCAATTTACTATAATGGGAAATCTCTGCGTTGCGATAAAAACCGTTTCCCGCACTCAGATTGAGATCCGTTCCTTGATAATTCATGGGATTTCTGGAATACATCCTAATCAATCCACCTTCCGTATTTTGTCCATACAATGTTCCTTGAGGACCGCGCAAGATGTCTACTCGTTCCAATTGATAAGAATGTACGTTGAACGCACTCTTGCTGACAATCGGCATTCCGTCAATATAAATACCAACGGCAGGACTATTAACACGAGATCCAATGCCTCTCACGTACATAGAAGACGTATAACGTGAACCGTAATTAGGCATAGTGAACGACGGAACATATACGGATAATTCGCGCAAGTCATGAACATCGAGATTCTGAATGTCTAACGCGGAAAACATCGTTGAACTTATTGGTTGTTGCCGAAGCCTAAATGATTCCTTGGGTTGTGAAATGACAATCACCTCATCTAAATCCTGAACCTTTGAAGAATCAGAGGATAATGTCTCAATATTCTCTGATACAACAGGGTGATTGTCTATTGCAAAAGCATTGGCAACCATAAAAGCCAATGAAACAGATAATAATAACTTATTCATAAAATAATTTCAAATATTTTGCGTTTGCAAAGGTATAGAGATTCTATGAAAATAGCAATCCTAATTTATTATGATTTTTGTCGCCTATAGCCATAATTAAATGAAAAATAGAGTCATATTACTACTTATTATATGTTTCTTTTCCGTTTCCGTGCATGGTCAATGGACACTCAAGACCAATTTGCCTGCATTGTACATCAATACGTTTGATGGCAGGAATATCACGAGCAAGACGAATTACGTGAATGCTCAATTGGTTTATATGGATGAGGAAAGCCACGTAACGAAATGGGATACGATTCAGATTCGTGGAAGAGGCAATTCTACTTGGAACATGTCAAAGAAACCTTATCGCATCAAGTTTCTCAAGAAGCAAAGGTTTTTGGGAGAAGAACGGGCAAACGCAAAGAGTTGGACATTGTTAGCCAATGCCGGCGATAAGACCATGCTTCGCAATGCCATAACGTCTGCAATGGGTGAATTTGCAGGATTGCCCTTCAATCCAGCTTGTAAGTTTGTTGATTTAATCATGAACGGCACGTACATGGGAACCTATCAGATTAGCGACCAAGTAGATATCAAGAAAAAGCGTGTAAACATCGTTGAACAGGATTATCCTTTAGAGCCAGATGCGGATATCTCTGGTGGGTATTTGTTAGAGGTAGATGGATTCCAAGACGGCAATTGTTTTATCTCAAGCGTGTATAATGTTCCCATTCGCATACATTCTCCCGACGAGGATGAGATTAACAACGAACAAAATCAATATATCAAGAAACACGTCTCTATCTTTGAGAATTGTTTGAAATCGTCTGATTTCACTCATCCCATTAAAGGTTATCGTAGATTGATTGACTCTACGACATTGGTAAATTGGTTCTTATGCACCGAGATAAGTGGCAACATTGATGGGTATTATAGTACGTATTTTTACAAGAATCAGGCAGATTCCATATTCTATTGGGGACCTTTATGGGATTACGACGTAGCATATAACAACGATAGGAGAATCCCCAACACGTATAACTCGTTGATGACCGACGTTGGTTATGGAATGACCAAAGCTTGGCTCAATAGGATGTGGGAAGATCCATGGTTTTCGAGACTGGTTAATCGTAGATACAATGAGTTGCTCGACCGTGGATTTGTTGAATACTTGTATCAGAAGATTGATAGTCTAACGAATCTATTGAGTCGATCTATCCAACTCAATTATGAGAAATGGGGCATTCGAACGCGCATGTATAATGAGATTGTATTGTATTCATCCTACGACCAATATGTGTACGATTTGAAAGATTATATCTCTAAACATAGTGAGTTTTTACAACAAGCATTCGCAAATAGGAAACCATTAGACCCAACTCCCTCATTCTCTCCAAAGGATTATTTCTATCGTATCACCAACTCAAATACGAAGAAGGCAATGGAAACTAATGGAAATGCCGTAGTTCAATATACGAATTTAGAGGATAGATTGACGGAAGATTGGATTATCAAACGAGCAAACGGACATTTCCAAATCATCAATCGCGACAATGAAATGGCTTTGAACGACCCGACAACAGGTGCGGTAGGACCGACCACAAACATAGGAACAGCACTAAACACGGCTATTCCCGATACTATCGACACCAGACAACTTTGGGATATTATTCCACAAGGTACAGATGGATATTATAATTTGTTGAATGTCTATTCGCAACATATTGCCAATCTCAATGGTGGAAGCAATGCTGATGGTACGAAGATATTAAGCTACACCAACGACAATCGAAATGGTGAAAGCAAGAATCGCTTGTGGATGATAACGCCAACCAAAGAACAACTACCGATTGAATATACGGGCATTCGAGAGTTGGAACCAGATAACTACGCACTTGCTTACGATCCCTTCACTAAAGAGTTGCATTTTGGTTCCGATACACCAGAAGCCTTATCATTCAAGGTATATGTTTATTCCTTATCTGGTAAGTTGATTGGAACATTCTTGGCAAACGAAAGATTCTCCATACAACAATTCGCTGATGACGTATATATCGTCAAATGGAATTGTGGCGGTAAGACAAAGAGTGTAAAATTCAAGAAATAAACACTTTACAAAGTCATGATATGTATTCTACACTCTAAAGCGTGAGGGTTATAAGTTGGTTGCCCCACAATGTGGACAACGACCTTTCTTGCGTATTTTACCACCACAATTGCCACAAAGGAAATACTTGTGGTTGTGTTTATAATATTGGTGAATGGCAAATACGATATAGGCAATTAATAACACATATCCCAAATAATACAAAGATGTAATGCTGAAAATGATGTAATCTACGGCACAGATTCCAGCCAAACCACCGAGATACAACAAAGCTTCACCCAATGGCAAATGGTTTCTGACAACATCCACCACCGTCAATCCCACGATTAGCAACGCCCAAACGGACATCAAGAACACCGTCAATATCAAGGGTACAGAGAACGGGTTGAGTGTGGGATGGTAGTAAAAATGTCGCCATGTGTCTGGTGCAAAATTTTGAATACTTGCATACAAGGTGGCAGACGATGCCACGATAATCGTCAGCAATGTTGGATAAAATGAATCAATATCGTTGAAATGAACGATGTGCGCATTCAATCGCGCTATCTTTCTGATGATGTAGATAGACGTAATGATGGAGATGATAATGATAAATATCAGCAAATGCTTATCCGAGAAAGTAGAGATGAATTGTGAGATAGGATCATCTGGAACAACACTCTCCAGTAATTGCGACTCATGAACCCATCCAAAATCAGACATAACCGTGGCTACTTGTACCCATACGGAATCAATAGAGTCTGTTGGAATAATGCGAAAGTCTGCCACTACCAATTGCTCATCCTTCACCACGGTAAAGGAATCCGTTTGTAAGTCCAATATTTTTTCCTCTGGTTGTTGTCGAACCAAAATCAAGGAGTCGGCTTTTACGATGAAATTATAGTTGAATGAATAATGGTGTTCAGACGAATACGTCAGCGAATCCATCATTCGTTCATTGTCGAATGATTGCCTTTTCATTCCATCCGTTCCTTGATGTTTTCCCCCATAACATGATGCGAGCAAAAACATCGAGATACAAACGAGCAATATGGAGAATATCTTACGAGTCATACACGTTCATTTGGCATTTTTGACAATCAAACTGTAAGCGGAAACGTTGTCCATCGGGTAGTTGCAAGAAGAGAGGTTCCTTCCATTTAGGAGTTTTACCGCCATTTTTGACACAATAGCCAAACGCAAAACGTAAACAATGCTTACATTGCATCAGCAATGGGGAATGTGTGGCATTCTTCCAATCCGTCAATTCGAATGCTTTGGCTGGTTGACTCAATCCATGATTGAGATAGAAGTCATGTGCCACATGGTTGGATATATTATATAAATATGGGAACTGTCGATATTCAGACGGCGCATGTACCAATGGATTCCCCGTTTCCAATAATTCATTTGCGGGTTTGTTGTTCAAGGTTTTCATCAAAGATTCATGAAAGAGTTCTATGGTTTCCCTTCTGAGTTCTACCAACGCACTTGACGGAATGAAACATTGTGAGACGGATTCTGGCAAATCAATTTGCTCGCATTCGAAAAGAGTATTTCCCAATTTCGTTAATTGTCGAACGTAATTGTCGTGTTGTGATTTTTGGGCTTGTTCTATGGGATAATCCAATTCCTTCATCACGCATACATTAGGCAATTCTAAGGATTGCACTTGTAGAACGATTCCGTTCTCACTTTTCTGTACCTTCATTGTAATGGGAATCTTACGTTCGGCAGTCTTCTGCGCCATCAACTTGCCAAACATCTCATCATTATTGCGATAAAGAGCCATCCCCACACGCAATTCCAAAGGTTTTTTCGGAAAAAAGAGTTGATTGCCTTCCGCACGGTTGACACGAAAACCCACTAATTGTTGATCATCGTTGAAGAAGCAAAGACCATCGCCATTGGCAAAAGATGCCGTTCCTGCCACTCGCAACGACTTATCTCGTATTTCCTTCACCTTACCTACATACTCTCCCAATGCTTTGGGGGTATCGAAAGAGAAAATGTCAGATTTCCGTCCGTGAATGAAATAATCAGTATATCCACGATTAAACGTCTTCTGCAAGTTGGGTTGGAAAGAATAAACAACCTTTCCCAACGTCGCACGCTTATAGTCATCTGGGCGACGGGCCACCAATTCATTAAGTTTCTGACTATATGCAGCCACCACATTTTTCACGTAGTCAACGTTTTTCAATCGTCCTTCAATCTTAAATGATACAATTCCCGCATCAGACATATCTTCTAAGTAGTCTAAACGACACATATCCTTCAACGAAAGATAGTGTTTAGGACGGCCAAACATTATCCCTGTTTGATCAACCAATGTGTATTTCAATCTACACATCTGCGCACACTCTCCACGGTTGGCACTTCGATTCATGCAGAATTGAGAAGCATAGCACAAACCACTATAACTGACACACAACGCACCATGCACAAATGCCTCCAACTCTATATCTGGCACTCTATCGTGAATCTCGCGCATCTCCTCAAGAGACAACTCTCTTGCCAATACAGCACGTCGGAATCCCAATTGATGTAACCACTCTACTTTTTGCGCATCTCTATTGTCGGTTTGTGTACTTGCATGAATGGATAATCCAATTTTCTGGCAATAGCCAACCAATGCCATATCTTGCACCAAGATAGCATCTACGTGGATTCGTTTCAGTTCTTGAAGTAACTCATACGTTTTATCTAATTCCTCATCATAAATGATGGTATTGACGGTAACGTATACTTTCGCCCCGTATTGATGTGCATAAGCACACAACTCCGCGATGTCTTCCAAACTATTACCTGCAGCCGCACGAGCACCAAACTTACTGGCACCAATATATACAGCATCAGCACCATGACTGATGGCAGCCATGCCACAAGCAAGATTCTTCGCGGGGGCTAAAAGTTCGAGTTCGCGCATATTCTTATCAGGCTTAGCGTTACCCTACTCTATCTCGTCGATGTTATATGGGGTTTCTTGGTAAACGTAATAATTCACCCAATTGGAGAACAACAAATTAGCATGAGCACGCCATGTAACGTAAGGACCTTTATCAGGGTCGTTATCGCGATAATAATTAATGGGCATTTCCACATCATCACGCTTTCCCATATCTCTCCGATATTCCTTGTCGAGCGTATCTGGAGCATATTCCAAATGTCCCGTGATAAAGAATTCACGTCCATTACGTGCCATCACCATTGAGACACCACTTATCTCTGATTCCGAAATAAGCGTCAAGGCTGGATGATTAACTATATCATCATGATGCAATTCTGTATGTCTACTATGTGGCATCATAAACTCATCATCGAAGCCACGGAAGATGGGTAATTGCACATCGAGAATCTTTTGGCGGAAAATGCCAAACATCTTCTTATCCAATGGATACTTAGGAATGCCATAGTGATAGTAAAGACCTGCTTGAGCCGCCCAACAGATATAAAGCGTAGATGTAACATGCGTCTTAGCCCATTGAAAGATTTTCGTTATCTCATCCCAATAAGCCACATCCTCGTAAGACATCTGCTCAACAGGTGCTCCGGTGATAATCATACCGTCGAACTTCTCTTTGCTCAAGATGTCAAAGTCCTTATAAAACATCATCATGTGTTCGATAGGCGTATTCTTCGGCGTATGGCTCTTTAGTTTCATGAAAATAACTTCCAATTGCAAAGGCGTGTTCGACAGCAATCGGATAAGGTCGGTTTCGGTTGTTATCTTCAATGGCATGAGGTTAAGAATCACTATGCGCAAAGGACGAATGTCTTGCGCATGCGCTCTCGAAGCTCCCATGACGAATATATTTTCCTGCTTTAATAACTCAATCGCAGGCAAACGATCTGGTAATCTTAATGGCATTGTATTACAATTTTCGGTTCAAAGTTAGCAATATTCAGCGTAATAGACAAAGGATTATGGAAGATTAACGCAAAAGACGGCAATTTTCAGTAAATAATTGAGGACAAACGTTATTTTTATGCATATAATTCGTGCTTGTTTTTGAGAATAATTACTATCTTTGTAGGCAGAAAAAGAAATCAATTCCTGAACAACAACTATTGACAGATATACAATATGAAACAAACGAAAATTGTATGTAGCATCAGCGACTTTAGATGTGACGTGGAATTTTTGCGTCGTCTATTCTTCGCGGGAATGAACGTGGTACGTATGAATACCGCACATGCTACGATAGAAGGAATGAAAACGGTCATCAAGAACGTGAGAACCGTTTCGCCACACATCGGTATATTGATTGACACCAAAGGTCCTGAAGTGAGAACGACGGCCGTAGCTAATCCGATACAATACAAGACGGGTGACGTGGTGAAGATTATCGGACGACCAGACATGGAAACTACACACGATTGCATTAACGTATCTTATCCCGACTTTTGTTGCGACGTGAAAGTAGGCGACCATGTGTTGTTTGATGATGGTGCGCTCGATTTGTTAGTGATGGAAAATATCGGTCCAATGATCGTAGCAAGGGTGGAAAACGACGGTACGCTTGGTTCAAAGAAAAGCGTCAACGTTCCTGGTGAACATATCGACTTACCTGCACTTACTGAAAAGGACAAGAAAAACATCTTGTTTGCCATTGAAGAAGACATTGATTTCATCGCTCACTCTTTCGTTCGTTCTGCTGCAGACGTGAAAGCCATTCAAGACATCTTGGACGAACATCATAGTGACATCAAGATTATCTCGAAGATTGAAAATCAAGAAGGTGTAGACAATATTGATGAAATCATAGAAGCATCTTATGGTGTGATGATTGCTCGTGGCGACTTGGGAATAGAGATTCCGCTGGAGCGCATTCCTGGTATTCAACGTGAGATTATCCGTAAGTGTGTAGCTGCACGTAAACCTGTTATTGTGGCTACGCAGATGTTGCATTCCATGATTAACAATCCTCGTCCTACACGCGCAGAAGTAACCGATATTGCTAATGCCATCTATATGCGAACGGATGCGGTAATGTTGAGTGGCGAGACCGCTACGGGTAAATATCCTGTTGAAGCAGTAGAAACCATGTCTATCATTGCCGAACAAGCAGAAAAAGACCGTCAGCGTTTGAATGGTTACGAATTGCCATTAAGCGAGAATTGCTCACAAAAAGAATTCCTTGCTTACTCCGCCATTGACTCAACGCGTCGTTTGGGTGTTGCGGGAATCATTGCCGATTCCATGACGGGTGAGGTGGTACGTTATTTGGCTTCTTTCCGAGGTCCTAAACCCATCCTTGCCATTTGCTATCGAGACAAGACACAACGTTTGTTGAATCTCAGTTATGGTGTTATTCCCATCTTCCAGCATCAATCAAAGAGTCCTGAATATATGTTCCTTGCTGCCTTGCGAATGCTTCGACAAAAGGGCTATGTTACTTTAGATGATAAGATTGCATATCTAAGTGGAAACTTAGGTCTTGCAGCTGGAACTACGTTCTTGGAAATCAATCCCGTTCGGCGTGTGTTTGAGAATATTGATTTCTTCCATTTGCCACAATATTCAGACAAGAGAATTGAGTAAGTATATAAAAGAAGAGAAGTGATTGACGAATTCGTCAATCACTTCATTCCTTCTATGGTATATCCTTCTTCACGAAGCAATTGAAGTAATCCTTTTTCACCAGGAAGATGCCCTGCTCCAACGGCAAAGAACGTTGGTTTTTCAGCCATAATCTTCTTCATCTTGACAATCCAATCAGCATTGCGATTGTATAAAACTGCCGCTTCTTCTTCAGGAGAAGAATCACAACTATTGTTCAACTTCATATCCAATGCTTTCTGAATAGCATCCAAATCTTGTGCTTTATAAGCATTCGATATTTCTCTCAGCATTTGCACGTTAAACTCTTCGTTGTCAATCAAGCACATCAACAACTTTGCCTGGCGCTCAAGAGGAGTAGATTGGAAAAGCAAATCAGATTGGAATTTCACCGTTTCCAAGCCACCGACTGGTTCGTTGTTATTCTTAGCTTGTTCTTGGAAGAATTTATCAAGGGATGTAGTTGGGTCAACACGACCTATACCATATTTAGCATGTAGCAATAGCTGAAGCATATTCACCATTGCCAACGGGGTCATACGAGCCATTTGTTGCGTCATGGGCGAATTAGCATTCAAGTCATTTCCCATCGCATTAAACAACCATTTGTTCAGTCGTGCATAATCATCGGCAGAAAGATAGTCTTTCAAAGTCTTTCCTTCTGGCAACAACATTGCATTCTGCATATACATCGCACTATCCGCATTCGATATATCATCATACTTTACTTCGCCATATACTTGGTCTGTTTCTGTCAATGCATCAAAAACACCTGGAACCTTGTTGACAATATCAATATTCCCGATGTGGTACGTACCAAACACGTATGAAGGTTTTGAAAGTCCGTTACCGGAAATCTTATACAACAACTGTGCATTCACGCCAAGTGCCATCGTTAGCATCAAGGCAATCATCGTTAATTTTTTCATGTTATTATTGTATTAGTTGCAAGAAAGTAAGAAAGTAAGAAGCAAGAGATTAGCTATTGCAATCAAATTTAATCATTATAAAAGCATATCTCTTGCCTCTTGCTTCTAACTCTCTATATTCTTTTTTTACTTTTTACTTCTTTGGCGACATTATCACTTCAATGTGATTGCCACTCTTCAATACCGTCTTGGAAAGGAATTCACTAATCATGGTAGGTGTAACCGACTCAACCACTTTCTTGTAATCCGTATAGAAGTCTACACCATAGCGATTATAACGGCTAAGAATACCACTCCAATAAGAATTGGTCTTAGCGTCTACGTCTGCTTGCTTCAACAAGATTTGTCTTACCTTATTCAAGTCTTCTACGTTAGGACTCTTCACGGCAGCGTTCATACCCTTCATGAATTCAGGAATAGCATCGGCAGCCTTGTCGGGATTCAACTTACCATCGCCAGTAATAACAACGTATGCAGCCGTACCGTCATTGTCAAGTTCGCCTTCCGCACCAGCATGATAAGCAGCAGAGAGACGTTCACGAATCTCACGGTTGAATGTCATGTCGAGCAAACGAGAAGCCATGTCTGTCAATACGTAATTCTGTAAGTCGTACTTCACTGCATTAGAACGCCAAATCTCTGAAGCCTGTGATTGTGGGTTCTCCATCTGCTTGGTGAAGTTATTGGCTTTCTTGCCTTTCACGAACGTACGTATTTCATTAGCCTTGAATGTTGACTTGTTCACAGAAGGAAGAGAGGCAATGTAAAGTTCGATGAACTTACGCAATTGTGTCTCGTCATAATTACCTACAAAGGTGAATGTGAAGTTAGCGGCATTTCCATACAATTCTTTCCAAATCTCAAGAACGCGATCATAACTAATACGGTCAATATCCTCTGCTGAAGGAATGCGGAAGAATGAATTGTTGTTATACACCGTGCTCATCACTGAATCTTGGAATACAGCCTCGTTATTCAAGCTGATAGTCTTCAATTGTGTAGAGAGAAGCGTCAGGAAATTCTGAACGGCTTTTTCGTCTTTCGTTACCTTGGTGAAGTCGAGATGTACAAGTTGCATGAAGGTTTCCAAGTCTTTCGGTGTGGTAGAACCAGACAGACCGTGTTTGGAATTGGAAATAGAGAAACTTGTAGAACATTGTTTTCCAGAGAGTGCTTTCTGAAGATCGGTAGATGAGAAGTTGCCCAATCCACTTTGAGAAAGTATCATACTGGCAAAGTTGAGGTTGTTGGCTTCTTTCACGCCAAATACGCCATTACCACCAAGAGAACCTGCAGACATGAGGATTTGGTCAGCATTGAAGTCGGTCTTCTTCATCAATACGATGGCACCGTTGGAAAGCGTAAGTTTCTTGAATCCCAATTGTGTATTGTCTTCCTCTTTCACAATGCTACCAGCCTTTGGCAATTCAGCCATCAATGGTTCTTGTTTAACGTTGTCTACGTATGCCTCGAGTGTCTCTTGGCGAACGTTAGCAACGGCTTTCTTCATATCATCGGTCGTGAAGTATTGCTTTCCGTCCTTCTCTTGTACGGCTGCCAATACCACAAAGTTGGTATCGTTATTGGTAATCAACTGACGTGCGATTTCGTTGATGGCTTCAACGGGAATCATAGGAACGATTTGGTTCATCAGTTGATATTTGTCCTCAATGGAAGGTATAGGTTCGTTCTCGATGAAGTTATTAACGTACTGATTGCAATATACATCGCTACGTTGTTTTTCACGATTGTTGTACGTAGATTCAAGACGACTGATAAACTCCGACTTTGCACGGTCGTATTCCGTAGCAGTAAAGCCGAAGTCTTTCACGCGTTTCAACTCGCGCAAACCCGTTACAAGACCTTCCAACTCTTTTCCTTCCTTGGGAATAAGGCTCAAGGTAAATGCATCTTTCGTACGAGACACCAAGTAATTTCCTTCTTCGGCAGAGGCATTCAAGAAGGGACACTCTGGCTTTTGTGATTCTTCGGTAAAACGAGCATTGAGCATCTCGGCAATCACGTCGCGAGCAAAGTCGAACACCATATAGCTAACGTTATTCTTCAATGAATCTGGTGTAGCATCATGCTTCATGGAAACGAGGAACATAGAAACTTGTTGTTCCTTGTCCTTACCAATAACGTAAATACCTTCATTGTTATCGGGTACGGGTTCCAATTCTACTTTGGCAGCATTGGCTGGTACGGTAATACCGCCAAATAGTTCCTTAATCTTCTGTTCCGTGCGGTCTACGTCAATGTCACCCACGATGATAATACCCTGATTGTCTGGACGATACCATTTGCGATAATAGGCACGCAATGTTTCTGGATTACAACCATCGATGATTTCCATCAAACCGATTGGGAAACGATGGCCATACTTTGAACCAGGATATAAATCAGGAAGCACTTGCTCCAAAATCTTCTGCGTTCCAACGATACGCATACGGTATTCATTGTGTACGATGTCGCGCTCTTCGTCAATGGCTTCCGATGTAAGTGTCAAACCATTCGACCAGTCTTTCAACACGAGCATACATGAATCTACCACTGAGATACGAGCCGTGGGAACATCAGTAATGTAATACACCGTTTGGTCGGTAGAAGTATACGCGTTCAAGTTGCGACCGTATTCCACGCCGATACTTTGCAAGTACTCTTGCATAGAATTTCCTTTAAAATGGTCAGAACCGTTAAATGCCATGTGTTCCAAGAGGTGAGCCAAACCGCGTTGGTCGTCATTCTCGTTGATAGAACCCACTTTCTGTGCAATGTAGAAATTGGCAACATGTTCTGGATAATCATTGTGTCGGATGTAATAAGTTAGTCCGTTGTCGAGTTTACCCATACGAAGTGCTGGGTCTTTGGGGATAGACGGCATCTCTTGAGCCTGCAATCCACCCACTACAAATAGCAAAGCTGCTACAAATAGATTTCTTAATCTCATGTTTTTAATATAATAATGTTTGAAATAGTATGTTATTCTTATACACATCTAAAAAATCTATGCAAAAGTAATGTCTTTTTTACTTTCAACCAAATAATCACGTTAATATTTTAAGAATGAGAACTATTGAGAACTTAAATGCTCGAAATATAGTAAAAGTCGCCTGTCTCTCGACAAACGACTTTTCATTTCATTAACTAAAACTATTTTATTAACTTATATAAGATTTTCAGAAAGTAAGAAGCAAGAAAGTAAGAAGCAAAAGATTAGTATTTCTAATTGATGCATAAGGCAAAGCATATCTCTTGCTTCTTACTTTCTTGCTTCTTGCTTCTTACTTCTTACTTCTTACCTACTTCTTACTTACTCTTCTTTAACTCTCAAGGTTTTCTCCACCTCATCCAGATTCTTCGGAGCATCAATGATGACACCATCAGCACCTACAAGCACATATTCTGGCAACGAACAAAGACCGAACTTTTGCATGATAGGCGAATTCCAATCATCTGGTGCAAGCAAGTTAACCCAATCCATTTGGTTCTTCTCCACACACTCTCTCCAGTTCTTAGGATATTGATAGATGGCGATACTTACTATTTGCAAGTCGGGATATTGCTCGTGTATCTCGCGAAGTCGTTTGAGTTGTTTGGTGGAATATATACTGAGATTCCAGAAATGCAACAATGTTTTCTTCCCTGTTGTGTATTGGCGCAAGTGATGCAATACGTTTTCACTATCTTGCAACTCAGCATCAGGACAGGGTTTTCCTGCTATGCGTTTCTCCAGTCCTTCCGCATATTGGCGCACGGGATTCATCAAAGGATGATTGTAATATGCATAGCTCTCATTCAAGTAAGGACGGAGTTCGTCAAGCGACAATTCACTAAAGATGCTGTAAAGTGCATCAGCGGAGAGTATATTGTCTCGATTGTTACGTATAATTTGCATGATGGAATCCACTTCTCCTTTTGCTCTCAAGTCTAATACATGTTGCATGCTATCGGCAATCAGTTTGTTTTGTCTGCTACCAGTCACGGTTCCTTTCATCAAGTCAATCTCCACTTCTTTGCAATCAGCCGTGAAAAAGGCTTGCTTTTCGGGTTGGCAACCAGAAGTATATAATAGCACCAATTCTTCTTTCGGCAAGGTAAGCGTAAATCCAAAACGACCGTCTTTCACGGGATATTTGTCAATATGCTCCATTTGTGGATAACGAATCAATTCCACTTTTGTAGCATCAATAGGTGCTCGTCCATTCACTTTCAATGTCACGGGACTTCCAGCATTGAGCATCATCGTCTTGAATTGCACATTTTTAGATATTTGTCCCGTTCCTATAGTTCCACTATCTACGTGTCCTTGGTCGGGGATACTATCTGTTGGTTGATAAATTTGACTCTTTTTATAAAATGTATAGCAAGTATATCCCAACAATCGTTTCAACCCGTCATTATCCGTATCATCTATCAGAGGTTGGATGCAATTGAGTAATTCGTAGTATTGTTCCTTGGTAAGCGTATTGGGATAGTTGTTGCTCAACTTATGCAACACCACTCCTGCGGCATTACGACCATTCCATCCTTGATGCTTAAAGATGTTAGAAGTCGTTTTCACCTTTGCCAACAATTCGGCATACTCCAGTGTTTTCGGAGCGGCAACATCTGGCAAACCCTCGTCGTGTTCCATTTGGCGAGGAGCCATAAAGGGCGCATGTTTCGGTTTGTATCCGTAAAATTCATATATCTCACCATGATTGAAAATGTTGTTTGTGGTGATGGTAGAATCATATACCGCCTGTTGCTCCCATGTCATCATAAACACCCTACATCGTTCATCTGGTTCATCAAAGAGGATAATCCTCACGTTCTCATTGGGCTTGATGCCTTGATGATAACTTTCACACCAATTGCGTTCCTTACCCGAACAGTTTACTTGAATGCCGTTTATCATCGGGTCGCTATCCTTGGCATCATGATAGTAAATCTCGCTGGCTTCATCTACATACTCGCTAAAGCCACGAAAGAAGGCATTGAGGTGTGGAGTGAATATTTTGGTAGGATTGGAAACTTGCGTCAAATCAGTTGTATATACTTCGTTGAAGTAAAACGAACGATTATAGGCTTCTTTTGTATCATCAATATCTGAGCCAAATCCTTTTTTAACATTAAATTCTCCCGACTCGCCAAAAGCAGTAAGTAGGTCGTGCATCTTTTGCGAACCCGATTGCGCCATGACGATTGTATGGAAGTCGGGAAACGTAAGGAAGGTAATAAACAATAATGTGTATAATGCTCTATTCTTCATAATGGTTGATGTTTTGAGGGTTTGATGTTTGCACCGTCTGTGGTTTCTCGTCACTTACGATGCGATGTATGATGTATTGGTCAACGATGCGCTGCAGCCGCTCGTCAGCCTGAATCACTTTGTTGATTCTTTCTATATACAGGCTCTCATCCACATGGGCAAGTTCCTGTTCTATCTTGTCGATAAAGTATTCTAAGCTATCAACGTCGGATGGTGTGCTGACAACGGCTTTCTCTGCTATATTATCAGTCATAGCACTTGTGTTTTGCACCTCGTTTGCCTTCTTCTTGCTGACCACTCGATTCGCCATGATTCTCTCCGCTTTCTTTTCGGTTACAGACGGAAGCGAATTATTAGGTTGAACGGTTTCTGTTTGATTCGGCAACTCGACAAGATGGGTATCATTCGTTGTAGATGTCTGTTTATCGTTGTTCTTTTCATGCGGCAATACCATGAGCAACGCAAGCGAAATAGATGCAGCAATAGCTAAGAATGTAGCCACCGTCTTACCGCGTTTCTTCCTTTTCGGCTCTATCTCTTGCATTACCTTATCGCAAAAGTCGAATGGCACTTTCGCAGGAGTGCGTCGCTCTTCCATTCTTCTCAATGCCTCGCGAATGTCATTGTCTTTCAGTTCGTTCATCTCTCTCTTTGTTTAATCATCAACAATAATTTCTGGTTCATCCGACATTTCGAGTGATATAATGACAAGATAATGAAGAAAACCGCTGAACATTTTGTATATTTGAATAACCACAAACAAATGTACACATAT
>OMWI01000008.1 GCA_900314715.1 uncultured Prevotellaceae bacterium
GCTGGTAGTATTGAAAGCTACGCAAGTCTCAGAGTTAAGACCCAGTTCCTTGTAGTTCTCTACCTTTGCCTTAGAAGCGTTGTAGATAACGAAGTTAGGTTCGAAGTTTGCAAGTTCTTCCTCTGTTGGTTGGATGAACATGTTCTTTACGAAGTGAGCTTGCCAAGCAACCTCAACGATGAAACGTACTGCCAAGCGAGTTCCTTCATTAGCACCGCAGAATGCATCCATTACATACAATTCCTTGTTGCAGAGCTCCTTGATGGCAATCTCTTTCACCTTTGCCCATACCTCTTCGCTCATGGGCTTATTATCGTTCTTATATTCCTCTGATGTCCACCAAACTTTATCCTTGCTTTGCTCGTCGCAAACGATGTACTTGTCTTTAGGTGAACGACCAGTGTAGATACCAGTCATAACGTTTACAGCGTTCAACTCAGTGTTCTGACCTTTATCAAAACCAGTCAGACCAGCCTTAGTCTCCTCTTCGAAGAGATACTCATACGATGGATTGTGAGCAATCACGGTAGAACCAGTGATGCCATACTGTGTCAAATCTAACTTTGCCATTTTAATGTAATTTATTATGAGTTATTTATTTATCCTACTTAAAATCGAGTGCAAAGGTACAAAATAATTGCCAATTGTGGATGTTTAAAGGGGATTTATTTTCTTTTCAATCTCCTTTTTGCGTTAAAGTATTCAAAAAAGGATAATCCTAAAACATTTTTGTCATGTCTGCTTTACAAATAAATCCATTTTTTTCTTGTTCTTTTCTTTGTTTCATTAGAAATTTGTACTTTTGCAAAACATAATATTCAACTTAAACTCATTCAAATCATGGAAGTCATTAACCTCAGCGAACAGAACTCTATTATACATCAATATCTATCGGAATTACGCGATAGGAAATACCAGCAAAACCGACTTCTTTTCCGCAATAACATCATACGAATTGGGGAAATGATGGCTTACGAGATATCTAAAAGACTGGAGTACAAAACCAAGACGGTTACGACACCTCTCGGCACAATCGATATTCCCTTGCCAAAGAACGACATCGTGGTGGCTACTGTGTTGCGGGCAGGATTGCCATTTCACCAAGGTTTTCTGAACGTGTTCGACCATGCTGAAAACGCTTTTGTTTCCGCCTATCGAATGTACACCAATCGAGAGCATACCGAAGTGGGAATCCATACGGAATACATGGCTTCGCCATCGACAAAGGGCAAGACGCTCATCATCGTTGACCCTATGCTTGCAACGGGCGGTTCGATGGCTGCCAGTTATGAGGCATTAGTCAAGACAGGTAAACCCAAGCAAACGCATATCGCTTGCGTGATAGCTGCACCTGAAGGCATAGACGTGGTGCGCCAAACGGTATCGGAAGATACTACCTTATGGTGTGCAGCCATCGACTTGGGCATGAACGAACACAAATATATCGTTCCTGGATTCGGCGATTGCGGCGATTTGTGCTATGGGGAGAAGTTGTGATGCTTTTTTAGAAAGTAAGAAGGTTAGAAGCAAGAAGCAAGAGATATGTCTTTTTAGAAAGTAAGAGAGTTTGAAGCAAGAAGCAAGAGATATACTTTTTTAGAAAGTAAGAGGGTTAGAAGCAAGAAGCAAGAGATATGTCTTTTTAGAAAGTAAGAGAGTTTGAAACAAGAAGCAAGAGATATGCTTTTAAGAAAGTAAGAGGGTTAGAAGCAAGAAGCAAGAGAATGGCCAATCTTCAATGGCCAATGACTAAAGCTAATCTCTTGCTTCTTACTTTCTTGCCTCTTGCTTCTTTCTTCCTTTACAGAGTCCTCTAAATCTCAAGGACCATCATTGGATAATTACCTTTTTGCCATTGGCAATATATATGCCTTTGTTTTTGGGTTCACGTATGCGAATGCCTTGCAATGTGTAATAATCGCGAGAGAACTGAGAGGTTGATATGTGCTTAATTGACGATGGATTGAGCGCAACAAGTGGTTCGTACACATTCAATGAGCGATAAAGTGTGAAATGGTCGCGACTAAGCATCGGGAAATACAAATCACCTACTTTATAGACGGTTACGCTATCTGCCGCTGAATAATCAATACCTTCTTGTGTTCCAACAACATAAGACCACTCACCAATGTCAAAATCACCCGTCTCGTTCACGGTTACCTCATCATCACGTAAGGTGTACATACCACATCCCGTATAAACGTAATATGATTGTGTTCCCGTATGCGAGAATGACAAGCCTTTGAATCCTTCCACCTCGGTTTTCGACGAACTATACATCTGATACTTATCCTTAAATCCCTTGATGGAAACAAGCACTACGGTACGTGTCCATTCATCGACGGGGAAATCAGGACTGGCAAAACAATAGGACTTCTTGATGTGATATGGTCCTGTAACGGGTAGGAATGTCGAATAAACATCATTGGCGGTTATTCTTACACCTCCCTCTGCTATACCTTTGACGATAACTGAAGAAGAACCATCACTATTCGGTTGAATGGTGAAATCGGTGAAAGCCTTGCCGTTCGCATCTTGAGCCTCAACCTTGGAAATAGTTGTTCCATCTGGCATATTCAAGGTATAAACGGGATAAAAGAGCGTATCGTTCTGCTCGTCTTGGTACATGGAAGTGATTGTTGTTTCCAATCGTGAATCCTTGACGGCAAGAGGGATGAGGGAAACCGAAGAATTGAGTCCAGATGGCACCTTATCCCAATTAGCAAATGAAGTAACACCACTCACGCCAATATTTCCATTGAGAATATCCAAGATATTCACATCCTCGAAAATACGCCATTTCACTTGGTCAATATCCATTTGACGAATGCGGTTGGCGGGTAGGTTGGTTACTTCTATGCGAAGCGTATTCTCCCCTTCCCTAACCATCTGACCGCAATCTAAGATAAACGGTGCACACCATGCACAACCGATATACGTGTCGTTGAGATAAACGCGCGCACTCTCACGAACATCACCCAAATTCAACTTAAATCCACCCGTGGCAGCTTCTTTCTGAATGTGACTCACGGTAAACTGAGTGGTATAAACACCCGTACCCATTAACTGAGCGGTTTTTTCATCAAGATTCTCCCATGTCTTCAACATTCCGAGGTCATACGTTTCTGAGATGGCGGGTGTACTATCATCGGTAAAACTCAACGACCATGAGCCATCCAACGTTACCTTTTCCAATTCATCTTTTATCACATATACCGAATCGCAAACAACTTGTTCGGTGGTATATGTTTGCAGAATGATGGATTGTCCTGATTTCAAGTCAACATACACCTTACCTTCATCATTCATGGCTGGAGTAAAGATAGCACCAGTCATGGGGTCGAACATCACCAAACTATTAAAAGGAACGGAAAGAGAAACATAATCCGCCACATGTTGATTGGTTAAGTTGGATATAAAATAATGATACCCCGTATCATTGCTCCTTCTGATGGTTCGCAATCCCAATTCCGTCCTAATGGGTTCTACGGCAGCTCCCATGCCATCGAGTGTCTCTGCATCGGTTTGATAAACAACCTTCGCACCTTCAGCCACCATCTCATCCAATCGGTTCTTCACATCGGTAGGAATGAGCATATTTGTTGACATAGGAACAATCAATCCACGATATTTCGCACCACCTTCGGTGACAATCATTCCATTTTCCACACGAGAAGATAGTATGAACTTATCGCTGATGAAGTCGCAATCATATCCAGCATTCATCACTTGTTGGGCCGCGTTTTTCACCTCGGGCATCTTTGAAGACAAGTTGTCTATGGGAAACGTGAGAAGCTTATCAGCAAAGAGTGCGCCTTTTCGTTTGTCCTTATGCCATGCGTTGACGAATGGAGCATAGATTAAAAAGTCATTGTCGGGATTTCCCATTTGTAAAAAGCCCTGACATCTCTCGATGTAATTCATCAATTCGGGAGCATCTTTCCAAATGCTATTGGTAGGACTCATGTCAACGGCAGCATAGAATTTCCATCCTGGCCATGCGGCATCTTTGGGAGAATAGGTGGAACCATGGAATAACACGTGATTAACACCCGATAGGAACATCAAGTCTAAGTCGGGCTTCATCTGCGAAAGAGACGTACGGAAATGTTCCGTAAGCCATGTAAACGTCTCACTACTTGTCAACTTTTTCCCCGTGATATGGGCTGCCGATGAAGCATACTTCAACGTAGCATCGTCAGAATAATTAGAGCGTGTAAAACCTTTGTCTGTTCTTAAACCTTTGATACCAAATTCCGACAAGCCAAAGCCCTCTATTTCGGGAATATCCACCGTGGCATATACGTCAATCAGATTGGCGGGAGAACCATGTGCTTGATTGCGCGTCAACGTACCATGACGATGCGCCCACTCTGTCCATTGCTTGGTGAAGTTATTGATAAGCATGTCGTTGATGGTAGCACGATAGTCTGCCAATACCTGGCAATTTTCATCCGTTGCCAATCCCAACAACTCGTGCATGTGTTCCTCCAACTTATATCCCCTGTATTTCTCAAATTCCTCGAACATCCGCGGTGTCCAATCGGCATTATACACTTCGTATGAATCGTTGAAGAAACAATGAGGATAAGGAACGCCAGTGGTATTGAAAGCATCCTCGAATTGTTGCAGATAAGCCTTTACGGCATCAGCATCGAAATGGTCGAGCACATATCCTTCACCACCAGGAGCGGCACGTTTCACCATCTGCAAGGTATGGTCGTTGTAGATGGCAAGTATCAACCACTTACCTTCAGGGGCATTCCATTTAACAGTCTTTCCTGAAACCAATGGAGTAAGTTCTGTCACTATGCCACCATTACCATCAACGGGATAAGCCATTACCTTATTCAATTTGGCAAACGGCACGTCATAATTGATGTTGATGGTTTGTTCGGAAACACCATCTCCCACTACATTTTGCTGAACATATCCCAACTTTCCAGCCGCTTGGTCGATAGTGACATTAGGTCCGCCAAATGGCCAACCAGTACCCAGCGTCATATCTACATCCATATCATGCGACTCAGCCAAACGTTGTGTTGTTTGCAGGGCATTCATCCACGGTGTGTCCAAGAACTTCAAAGCATTTCCACTATTGCCCTGAACACCATAAATGGGAGCAATTTCCACCGTTCCCAAACCTACCTTGGCAAATTCCGACAGATTCCAAGATAAATTATTCTCGTCAACGGCAGAGCCCATCCACCACCAACGTGTTCCTGCTTTTGCTTCCCTACTTACTAAAGGCCAACTTGGTGTACCCTCTGACCAAGCAGAAGATACACCAAGTACGGTAAGCAAGAGCATTAAAATCTCTTTCCTATATTTATTCATATCAAAGAATGTTTTTCATGGAATGCAAAGATTAAAGGAAATGGATTGTTCCTAAGAAATACATCAAGCAGAATCCCAATACCATGCTAATGAAACCCACTATCAAACCTATCTTTGCCATGTGCTTTTGTTCTACCAAATTGGTAGCGAATGCAAGAGCGTTTGGAGGCGTAGAAATAGGAAGTACCATGGCACTTGATGCGGCGATAGCCACACCAATCAATACGGTAGGTGTACCTCCGATAGGAGCCAATTTATCACCCATAGCAGCACAGACAAAAGCCAAAATCGGCATCAACAAAGCAGCCGTTGCGGAGTTGGAGATAAAGTTAGACAATCCATAACAGATAAGGCCGCCCAGCAACAAGATAAGCAAGGGTGAGAATTCACCGAATGGAATACTCTCGACGGCATTCTCTGCCAATCCCGACGCATTCAATCCATAACCCAAGGCAAAACCACCGGCAACCATCCAGATGACACTCCAGTTGATTTGCTCCAAGTCGCGTCTGTCGATAATGCCCGTCAAGGCAAATACCATAAACGGAATCAGAGCCACGGTATAAGAGTTAATACCCGTCACCGTATCCAACAACCAAAGCAAAACGGTCACGAAGAAAGTCACGATAACAATATAAGTCTGTGCGTTTTTCTTCATCTCGCCCTCTATCTTCAGTTCTACGGTCTTCTGCGTGAATGGGAACATCCACAACAAGATTCTCCAACTGATAATAAGCAATACGATAACGAGAGGGAACATGAATACCATCCACTGACCGAATCCCAAACCGAGGTTCAATCCTTCTGGGTCATTGAGATATTTCAATGCAATCGTGTTTGGAGGCGTACCGATTGGCGTTCCCATACCACCTAAGTTGGCTGCGATAGGAATGGCAAGCGCCATAGAGATACGTCCTTTACCTTCGGGAGGCAATTGCCTGAACACTGGGGTGAGGAACGTAAGCATCATAGCTGCCGTAGCGGTGTTGGAAACGAACATAGAGAACAAGCCCGTAATGAGCAGGAAGCCCAATAATACCATCTCACTCCTTGTGCCAAACGGTTTCAAGAGAGCCTTTGCCAACTGAGCGTCAAGTCCTGTCTTCGTTGCGGCGATTGCCAAGATAAAGCCACCAATAAACAACATGATAACGGGGTCGGCGAAGGTTGCCATGATAGACTTGTATGAAAGTAACTTTCCTACTTCTTCCTCTTGCACCATCGGCGCTATACCACTATCTGACGTAAACAACAACATCAAAACGATGATGGAAACTGATGTTGCCCACGACGGCACAATCTCCATAACCCACATCAACGTGGCAAATGCGAAGATAGCGATTACTCGCTGTTGAACTATCGTAAGGTTGGCAATGCCAAACCAATCGGCGGGAATGTTCCACAATATCAATGTGAGAATGACAACAATCACCGCCTGCACACTTTTCTTAATGACCGTATTTGGATGAAACCATTGAGCAAGTCGACTATTGTGGTGTGCTTCAACGAGGTGGAAACCTCTATAATTATTAAACATTTTCCTTTATTTTTATTTTACCTCCCAAGTATCGTTTGTTTCCAACAATTCCTCGAAAGAATGATAATTTTTCTTTGCTTTTAATTCTTCAATCTGTTCATTTACTGCTTCATCGTAAGTGGGAGCGGGAACATCACGAATCACACCGAGTGCCACGGGGAATCCATCACCATCACCCATCATGGCGAGCTTCAGTTGAAGGGTGTTGTCTTCACAATGTGCATCGTGTACGAGAATATCGTCCATCGTAATGCCGTCTTCACCAATCTTTACTACTTTGATGCCAAAGCCTTCTTGCTTCAAGCCATATTCATTGTTCTCTCCGAACACGAGTGGTTCTCCATGACGCACATAGATGGCATTTTTCTTTCTGCCTTCCTTGGTGTAGATAGGATCGTATGCACCATTGTTGAAGATAACGCAATTCTGAAGAATCTCACAAACTGAAGCACCTTTGTGTTCATAAGCAGCCTTGAGAATGTTCACCGTCTCTGCACCATCATTAGCTACGGAACGAGCGAAGAAGTGTCCACGTGCACCAAAGCATAACTCTGCTGGACGGAATGGATCTTCCACGGTTCCGTATGGACTTGACTTGGAAACGAATCCTCTTGGACTGGTAGGACTATATTGTCCTTTCGTCAAACCATAGATACGGTTGTTGAGCAATATCATATTGAGGTCAACATTCCTACGCATGGCATGAATGAAATGGTTTCCACCAATGGCAAGACCATCACCATCACCGCTGATTTGCCATACGGTAAGGTTGGGATTTGTCACCTTCACGCCCGTAGAGATAGCTGCCGCACGTCCGTGAATAGTCTGCATGGCATAAGCATTCACGTAATAGGGCAAACGACTCGAACAACCGATACCACTGATGACTGCTGTCTCGTAAGGAGGAACACCCAACTCTGCCATTGCCTTATGTAAGGAAGCCAGGAAAAAATGGTCGCCACAACCAGGGCACCAACGAGGTTGACCTTTCTTGAAATCTTGTGCTGTATATTCGTTCATCTTATTTATTGTCATTAATGATTTTCTCAAATGCTGTTACCAACTCACTTACCACGAAAGGTTGTCCCTTCACTTGGTTGAACTTCTCAGGTACGAATCCATTAACTCGAATGCGCAAGTAAGCACGGAACTGACCGAGATTTTGCTCGGCTACCACTACTTTCTTATAGCGTTTCAGCACCTTAGCGGTGTTCTTGGGTAATGGATTGATATATTGGAACTGAGCCAAAGCTACTTTATGACCCTTCTTCTGCAATTCTTCCATGGCAGAATACAAATGACCATAAGTGCTACCGAAACCAACAATCAGCAATTCGGCATCATCCACATCACCTTCCACTTCAAGGTCTGGAACGGGGATATTAGCAATTTTGGCGTAACGCTGAATGACCATGTCATGGTGGTTTTCAGGATTCGTGGAAATAGCACCCGTTTTTCCGTCTTTTTCAAGTCCACCAAGAATATGAGTATATCCCTCTTGTCCTGGAATTGCCCAATAGCGAACGCCTGATTTCTCATCACGTACGTATGGGGTGTACTTGTATTTCTGTTCTTCCGTTACATAGTGCGGATGAATCTCTGGCAACTCTTCCATCTTAGGAAGTTTCCATGCTGCTGAACCATTAGCAACAAAGGCATCGGTCAAGAGAATCACTGGAGTCAAGTGTTCGAGTGCGATTTTTGCTGCCATATAAACGGCCTCGAAACAATTTGTAGGACTCGTAGCGGCAATGACAGGCATCGGACTTTCTCCATTTCTACCATAGAGAGCTTGCAAGAGGTCGGTCTGCTCACTCTTTGTGGGAAGTCCCGTTGAAGGACCACCACGCTGAACATCAATGACCACCAATGGCAACTCATCGATAACGGCAAGGTTGATGGCTTCAGACTTCAAGCAAATACCAGGACCTGAAGTAGAAGTAGCTGCCAACGCACCAGCAAATGCTGCTCCTACGGCACTGGCACAACCAGAAATCTCATCCTCGCATTGAACGGTAATCACTCCACATGACTTATGCTTCGACAATTCGTGCAAGATGTCTGTGGCAGGAGTAATAGGATAAGAGCCGAGATACAATTTCAATCCCGCTTTCTCAGCTGCGGCAATCAATCCGTAAGCCGTTGCCTTGTTACCCGTAATATCCATATAACGTCCTGGCACCTTATCTTTCGACTCGATACGATAAGTAGCTGGAACAGAAGCGTGAACATTATGTCCATAATCATATCCTGCCTGCACCACCTTAATATTATTCTCAGCAATAGCAGGTTTCTTGGCAAACTTTTCACGAAGGAAGTTGGCCACCAAATTCAAGTCACGATTGAAGAGCCAACATACAAGTCCTAACGCAAACATATTGCGACACTTCAGTACGGCCTTATTATCCAACCCACTATCTGCCAAACAATTCTTCACCATCTTCGTAATGGGGCAAGCCACTACCCTATCTGGGTCGATATTCATCTCTGCCAGATAGTCATCAGTTTGGAACTCAGCCTTTTTCAAGTCGTTAGGACCAAAGCTATCCGTATCGATAATGATGGTTGCTTGTGGTTTCGCATAGCGATACTGTGTCTTTAATGCTGCCGCATTCATCGCAACAAGTACGTCGCAAAGGTCGCCAGGCGTATACACGCGTCCTTCGCCAATATGTACTTGAAAACCTGAGACTCCCGTCAACGAACCTTGCGGAGCTCGAATGTCAGCAGGATAATCGGGAAACGTGGAAATACCATTTCCTACGCTTGCCGAAACGGTAGAGAAAATACTACCAGCTAATTGCATTCCGTCGCCCGAGTCACCCGAGAAACGTACTACTACTTGGTCTAATTCTTTTACTTCTAATTGTTCTGCCATAGCAAATGTATTAAAACTTATATTTCTTTTTCGTATCAATAAGAGAAGGAACTACCACCCAAGAATTCTCGCAACAACGAGATAGGTGGCAACATGTCGTACGGAATGGAGACGAAATACTTGAGGAACATACGCAAGCGGTAAGCCTCTGCATATTCATCGCAATTCTCTGGCACTTGTTCCAATGCTGCTTCTGCCTGTGTCTTAATGGCCCCCAATTCGTAAATCATGGCCGTATTGAACATGGCATCAGCATTTTCTTGGTATGGGAATATCCATTTGTTTTCACCTGCACGAACAGATGGCCAACGACGAATGGTGTCGGCAGCCGAACAACCACGATATTTCACGTCGCGAATGATGCGACGAAGCAAGCGATTATCTGTCGTGGGAATATAATTATGTGTATCGAGCAAGATGGTCGTCAGTGCCGACGCATACACGCGAAACTTCTGTTCATCGGGGATTTGTGCCGTCAGTTCTGGATTCAATGCATGAATGCCCTCCATCACCAATAAGTCGTTTTCTCTCAATTGCAATTTCTTTCCGCTCATCTCGCTCTTACCCGTCTGGAAATTATATCGCGGCAACTCCACTTCCTCTCCCTTGAAGAGTGCGGTAAGCTGTTGATTGAGCAAGGGGATATTGAGTGCATACAAACTTTCGTAATCATATTCGCCCTTTTCGTCCTTTGGCGTAAGTTCACGATCTACGAAGAAATCGTCTAACGATATTTGTACAGGACGAATGCCATTGGTCATCAACTGGATTGACAATCGTTTGCAAGTAGTGGTCTTACCGCTGGATGAAGGTCCTGCAATCAGCACCATCTTCACACCCTTTCGATTGGCAATCTCATCGGCTAAGTACGCCAATTTCTTTTCTTGCAATGCCTCAGATACGTTAATCATCATGCTCGCATAACCTTTCTGTACGGCATTATTAAGTTCACCCACCGTACCAACACGAACAATATGTTGCCAACGATGATGCTCCTTGAATACCTCAAACATCTTATCTTGACGAACCATCTCTCCCAATTGAGAAGGATTATCCATTGAAGGAATGCGAAGCAACAATCCATCATAATACTTTTCCAATCCGAAAAGATGCAACTGACTGGTGTTGGTCAGCAATGCCCCATAGAAATAATCCACGTATCCGTCTAAGTCGTAATACGTCGTATAGAGCGAACCCATCGTTTCAAGCAGTTTTACCTTTGAGTGAGTACCCAAATCCTTAAACAATTTGATGGCTTCTTCCGTTGGCACATGATGGCGACGAATGGGAATGGCAGCATCGATGAGTTGCTGTATCCTATTGCGCAAATTGTCTACATCCTCCAAATTCACGTCTCGTCCTATCTTCAAGTTACAATAGTAACCATTAGAAACGGGAATGTCTATCACCACCGAACCTGTAGGATATAAGTCGTGAACGGCCTTGCACAAAACAAAGAACAATGTTCGCGTATAGGTACGAGAGCCTGCTGAGGTACGTAAATCCAAGAATTCAACCAACTTGTTATGATACAAGCGAAAGTTCAAGCCTTCGACCACATTGTTCACCTTAGCACAAATAGGTCCGTACGACATATTCAAATTAAATTGACTATAAACGTCAGAAAGTGTGCTTCCGATTGCAACTTCTTGAGTTTTTTTATTATTTTTGCAACGTATTTGTATCGTCTGTTTCATAAGTCTAAAACTGATTCTTGAAAACAACGTGTAAAGGTACGTATTTTTTTTGAAACAATTTGTCACATTGTTAATAAATTAATAAAATATGTCGATTTTGGTGATTTTCAAACTCCTTGGCTCACTCTCACTACTCATGTTTGGTATGAAATCCATGAGTGATGCTTTACAAAAAATGGTAGGGTCTCAACTTCGTCATGTGTTAGGAGCCAAAACCACCAACCGATTCACGGGAGTACTCAGTGGTATGTTTGTAACGGCAGCCGTACAATCGTCTACAGCTACCACCGTCATGACCGTCTCATTCGTTTCGGCAGGTTTGCTCACCCTCATGCAAGCCATCTCTGTTATCATGGGTGCGCACATCGGAACCACCGTCACGGCATGGATTATGTCATTGGCATTCTCCTTCAACACCTCCAACTTCGTCTATCCCGCTTTCTTTCTCGGAATCATACTCATATACATGAAGAGCAAGCGCATCATCGGGGATTTCCTTTTCGGTGCTGCTTTCTTGTTCTTGGGATTAGGAACATTGAAGGAGACGGGATTCAACTTGGTTAGAGTTCCTGAAACGGCGGAAGCCATTAGCGCCTTCTTCGCCAATTTCAACGAACCCAATTTCTGGAACTCTTTCTTCTTCCTCATCATGGGAACGGTGCTTACGCTTTGCGTGCAATCATCTGCGGCAATCATGGCCATTACGATGATTTTGTGTTCCACGGGCATCTTACACATCGACCAAGGTATCATGCTCGTTTTGGGCGAGAATATCGGTACTACCATCACGGCCAATATCGTTGCATCTACAGCTAACACCTCTGCCAGACGAGCAGCCTTCGCACACCTTGCTATCAACGTATTAGGCGTTACGTGGGCACTTATCTTGTTACGACCTTTTATCAACTTGGTTTGCGGATTAGTGGGATTCGATCGCGCCATTGACATTTCCCATCCCATGTATGCGGATAACTTTCAAAAAGCTTCCATCGTATTAGCCGCATTCCACTCCATGTTTAACATAACGAATACCCTCTTGCTCATTTGGTTTGTACCGCAAATCGAACGATTCGTTTGTTGGGCTATCAATCCCAAGAAACAAGAAGAGGAAGAAGATTTTCGCCTGCACTTCATCACTTCGGGTATCATGAAGACACCAGAACTTTCGGTATTGGAAGCACAAAAGGAAATCCATTCGTTTGCCGAACGCATCAAACTCATGTTTAATATGGTGTGCGAATTGTTGGTAGAGAAAGACGAAAACAACTTCAAGAAATTATATGAGCGCATTGAGAAATACGAAAAAATCTCTGACAACATGGAAATAGAGATTGCCCATTATTTAAATAATGTGTCTGACGCTCACCTTTCCGATGAAACAAAGGCGAAAATTCGTGCCATGTTGCGCGAAATCAGTGAAATAGAAAGTATCGGAGATGCTTGCTTCAACATGGCTCGCACCATTTTAAGGAAGGTTTCCAACAAGAAAGACCATTTTACGGAAGCTCAATATGCACACTTGCACCAAATGATGCAACTAACGGAAAATGCCTTGGAGGAAATGAACGTGCTCATGGGCGGTCGCAAGGAATCTTACGACAAGAATCGTATCTTTAATATCGAGAACGAAATCAACAACTATCGCAATCAACTAAAGTCGCAAAACATCAGCGACGTTAACAACCATGTTTATACCTACGCCGTGGGAACCATCTACATGGACTTGGTTAACGAGTGCGAGAGACTGGGCGACTATGTGGTAAATGTCGTAGAAGCTCGTATGGGTATCAGACTTAAAGAAGCTTAAGGCAAACTACTCGTTAATCTCACCCAGCATCACCCAGATTTCAAGGAAACGCTCGTGGTCAACCTTCTTGCCATACGATACCCTGATTCCAGCATTCTTCAAGGTTTCGTAAGCTTGCTCGCTCATGTAGTCGGCATACACTTCACTTACGCCTCCGTTTACCATCAACTCTGCCGCCGAATGTCCTACGGCCTTGTCTGCAATCTTTGCCTTTAGGAACAATTCTGGTTCATCACTCATTAAATTGTACAATCTTCGCACCCCCCTACCCTTGAATGTGCGAATATGCCCGTCGTGCAATACTACAAGGTAGCATTGCTCTACGTGCAGGCGGTCTATTAATTCGTTCATCATGGCTTTTCTGCTTTAATAGTTGTTTCTTTTTGCAAAGATAATAAATTTTACACAACTTTCATGTCATGAATTGAGAATATTTTAATTTCATTGCCTGATGCTTGGTAGTTATTCATTTTTTTAGTACTTTCGCAACCGAATTACACATTTACTTTCTACAATGAAAAAGATTTTTACGTTTCTGATAGCTTTAGCAACCACTTCAGCTATCCACGCAGCTTCCATCGAGTTAACGATAAGCAACACTCGTTGTCAGAAGGTGACGGGATTCGGCGCTGCTTGTTGCGATGGTGCCATGTGTCCGTTTGGAACCGACACCAATCCCGTTCGACTACTCTATGGTCCCACGTCGCAAATCGGACTGAACATCATGCGCATGGAAATTTCACCGAATTTCGTAGGCGACGTTATTGTTCCTGAGTGGGGCAACTATGATACACCTTACGATTGGAAGGGTTCTCTGCCATCGGCAAAAATCGTCAAGCAACGTGGCGGTATCGTATTCGGAACACCTTGGTCTCCTCCTGGCGATTACAAAACCAACGGTACGGCACAGGGCGGCAATGCCGACGACCAAGGCAAACAACGTGGTGCTTTGCGTGATGATTGCTATGACAAATTCTTCCCATGGCTGAACACTTTCTTGGCGTATATGAAGAAGAATGGCGTGAATGTTGATGCCGTTTCTATCCAAAATGAGCCCGACTGGTGGGTAAACTATTCTGGTTGTCTCTACACGCCACAACAACAACTCAATCTGGTGAAGAACTATGCTCACATGCTCGACCGCGAAACCTATCCTGGTGTGCGCCTCATCAGTGCCGAGCCTTTAGGATTCGACCCCAACTATTCCAACACACTATTGAATGACCCCGTAGCACGTGAACAAATCGACATCATCGCGGGTCACCTCTACGGTCATCCACCATTGGGAAACCTGAAGAGTTCCGCCGTGTTGGCAGCCAAATATGGCAAGGAAGTATGGATGACGGAGCATTCTGTGACTGACAACATCGACCATCTGCCGAACTGGCACGAAAATCTTATCTTTGCCGAGGAACTCAACGAATGTATGTTGGCTGGTTGTACAGGCTATATCTATTGGTACATGCGTGCTCATTGGGCTTTTGTGGGTACGGGCGAAGCTAAATATAATCCAGGTAACACCAAAAATAAGTTGTTGCCTCGTGCTTTCGTCATGTCGCATTTCTCCAAAAATGTAACGGGTTCTACTCGCTTAGCCACTTCAAAAGACAAGACTTCTGGCGAAGGAGCGGCCGCAGAGTATTCGGCATATATCAAAGGTGACTCTATCATCGTCATGGCTATTGACACAACGAAGAATAGTGTTGACTTGAAATTGAAGTTGCCTTATAAGGTAAAGAGCGGCAAACATATATTGTCTACAGGCAATGAGACCGCCAATCTCTGTCAGGAGGCAGCTATCACCATCGACGAACCAACAAAGGAAGTAATCGTTAGAATGCCTGCACGTAGCGTGAACACTTATATCTTAACGATTGACCAAGCAAGTACAGCTATTGAAGAACTGACGCAAACGGAAGATACAACCGTCAAGGCTTATTACGACTTGCAAGGACGACGGCTCAATACGCCTCGTGGAATGTGCATCGAGAAACGTTCTGATGGCACTTCCCGCAAAGTTTACATCGATGAATAAACACATTCGTTCATCGAATCATTAAGATAACAGGCACCAGAATAGTTGACAATTATTCTGGTGCTTGTTTTTATGATGTTAGAAAACAAAGGCTATATTTATTGATGTTTGTTCTAAACCATCAACAAAGCTATCCTTTGCATCACGCAAATATATCGTTTAGGATGCGCAAACATATCATTTACGAGTCGCAAATTTCCTTTTCGTAAACTGATCTACAACGAGGGCAATGGCGCCATCACCTGTTACGTTGCAAGCAGTGCCGAAGGAATCCATGGAAATATATAGGGCAATCATCAATGCTTGTTCTTCTGGTCCAAAGCCGAGGATGGTAGCCAAAGGAGCCAATGCTGCCATGATAGCACCACCAGGTACGCCTGGGGCGGCAACCATCACAATTCCTAACATCAAGACGAAGTTGAGGAAGGTAACAAAATCGTAGGGCAGACCTTTCATCAAGCATATCGTCAACGCACAGGCGGTAATCTTCATAGCAGAACCTGACATGTGAATCGTAGCGCAGAGAGGAACGGTAAAGCCAGCAATATCCTCAGAAACACCATTCTTGATGGTCTGTCGAAGCGTTACGGGAATGGTAGCAGCCGAAGACGAAGTGCCCAACGCCGTGAGATAGGCGGGAATCATGTTCCACAATAGACGCAACGGATTTTTCCTGACGATTCCACCCGCAATGCAGAATTGGTACAACAACACCAAGATGTGAAGGGCAAATATCACGATGATTATCTGGATGAATACCAACATGATATGATAAGCCTGTCCTGTATATGTCATTTGCAGGAAGATGCCAAAGATATACAACGGCAACAAGGGGATAATGGCATGATGAATAGCCATGACAATGGCGGTCTTGAAGTCTTCGAAGATACCTTTCAACTTATTCAATTCACCGTATGCAATGGTCAATCCCATCATGAACGAAAACACCAATCCGCTCATTACCTCGATGATAGGCGGTATTTGTATGGTGAAAAAAGGTGCAATGGTAACCGCCTCCTCTACTTTGGTTATATTTGCCGTGTTTTCCACCATGGCAGGAAACAGCCAACTTCCCGTACCGTAGGAAAGGATTCCCGAAATGACCGTGTCGAGATAGGCAATGGCAACGGTGATAAGCAACAACTTACCTGCCGACTTTCCGATGTCGGCGATAGCTGGCGTTACCAATCCCACGATGATAAGGGGAATCATAAAGCCAAGAAACTGGCTGAATACGGCATTGAACGTAGTGAATACGCGCACCCACGGCAATGAAAACACATTGCCGAACACGATGCCGAGAATGATTGCAATGATAATACGCGGCAATAAGCTAATCTTCAGACGGAAACCCATATTAAGTCAAGCTAATTATTCTTTAAAGACTCTAAGGACCTTAACGTCTTTAAGGCCCTTAAAGTATTTAAGGATTATTGATTTAATATTCTCTTTGCCATGGCACGTCCGAGAGCCTCACAAGCGGCTTTGCTCTCTGCACTCAAGGCCTGCTTCATCTCCACAGGTTCACCAACGGCTTCGAAGTGTAAGCGTGTGTCGTTCCACTCCTTGATTTTCTCTACCGCCTTGCTTGCCCAGCCATAACTGCCAAACCAACCCAAGAGGTGATTCTTGATGTCTTTGCCTGCAATCTCGGAGAGCAACACATCCATCTCATGATACAATCCAGTATTGTAGGTAGGAGCACCCACGATAAGGCCATTGTAACGGAAGATGTCGCGGATGATATAGGAATGATGCGTTTTCGACACATTATATATTACTATATTCTTCAATCCCTCCTGACTTGCCGCTCTTGCGATGACCTCAGCCATTCGTTCCGTGTTGCCATACATCGTACCATAGCAAATCACCAAGCCAGGTTCGGTTTCGTACTTACTCATCTGGTCGTACATACCCACCACCTTGTCGATATAATCATGCCAAACAGGTCCATGAGTGGCACAGATGTAGTCAATCTTCACGCCAGCCAGTTTCTTCAAGGCATTCTGTACGGGAACACCATACTTGCCAACGATATTGGAATAATAGCGAACCATCTCCAACCAGAACGTATCGCAATTGATTTCGCTATCAATCACGCCACCATTCAATGCGCCAAAGCAACCGAATGCGTCGCCAGAAAACAAGATGTTGTTTACGGAGTCGAGCGTCACCATCGTCTCTGGCCAATGCACCATAGGCGTCAACACGAAATTCAACGTATGGTGTCCCAATTCCAATGAGTCGCCATTTTTCACTTCCAATTGATTGTCGCCAATGCCATAGAATCCCTGCATCATGCCGAAGGTTTTCTTGTTGCCCACAATCTTCGCATTGGGATAATACTTTTTCATTAAAGCCAACGAACCACTATGGTCGGGTTCCATGTGATTGATGACAATGTAGTCGATAGGACGGTCACCTATCACTTCATGAATGTTTTCCAGACATTGCGTAAAGAAATCCACCTCAACGGTATCAATCAAACACACCAAATCGTCGTCTATCAAGTACGAATTATATGAAACACCATTTGGCAAAGGCCACAATCCTTCAAAAAGATTTTTGTTGCGGTCGTTAACGCCAACATAATAAACTTTGTTGCTAATTTCTATCATCGGTATATCGTTATTTAAATAATTTGCAAATATCCGAATTTTTATGCAAATAGCAAAATGATTTCGCAAAAAACATCTCCTTACATTTTGTTATTTGCCCAAAAATATAGAAATTTGCAAACTGAACCATAATACTTTTATATATGCGCAAGGTAATAGGAATAGGAGAGACCGTTCTCGACATCATATTTAAAAACGACCAACCCATCGGAGCATATCCTGGAGGGTCTACTTTTAATGCCATCATCTCATTGGGACGTTGTGGCGTAAACACCTCGTTTATCTCTGAAGCAGGAAACGACCGAGTGGGTAAACAAATCATCGATTTTCTCAAGGAAAATGGCGTTGACGCATCAGGCGTCAGTCGCTTTCCCGACTCACAATCGCCCATCTCTTTGGCATTCCTCAACGAGAACAACGATGCGGAATATCTTTTTTATAAAGACCATCCACACGACCAATTGGATTTCGTATATCCCGACATACAAGCAGACGACGTCGTATTGTTTGGCTCTTACTTCGCCGTCAATCCCGTTATTCGCCCACAAGTGATGGGTTTGTTGGATTACGCTCGCAATCATGGTGCCATTATCTATTACGACGTGAATTTCCGTCCATCACATAAGCACGAAGTAATGAAACTCACGCCTAACTTATTGGAAAACTTGGAATATGCAGACATCGTGCGTGGAAGTCATGAGGATTTTGAAGTGTTGTATAAAATGGACGACCCCAATAAGGTGTATAATTCGGAAATCTCCTTCTATTGCAAGAAGTTCATCTATACACACGGAAGCAAACCCGTAACGTTGAGAGCAGAAAATGGTTTCCGCAAAGAATATCCCGTTAAGCAAACCCAAACCGTGAGTACCATCGGTGCAGGCGACAACTTCAACGCAGGTTTCATTTTCGGCTTGTTAAAGTACGGTATTACGCACAGACATATTGAAAGCGGACTTACCGAAGAGCAATGGGACAACATCATTGAATGTGCCCAAGCATTCTCTGCCGAAACGTGTAAAAGTCTCTTCAACTACGTATCCGTAGAGTTTGGAAAGCAACAAAAAGCATGAAATACCAAACGGCAACCCTTAGCAACGGATTACGAATCATCCACTTACCTTCTACTCTACCCGTCGTGTATTGCGGTTATCAGATTGCCGCAGGTACGCGAGACGAACAAGTCGGTGAAGAAGGTTTGGCGCATTTCTGCGAACATATCACATTTAAGGGAACACAACGACGTAGTTCGTTGCAAGTATTGAATTGCTTGGAACGAGTTGGCGGAGAACTGAATGCCTACACCACCAAGCAACGCACCACGTATTATTGTGCCATCTTGAAAGACCATGTGGCAAAAGCGGTAGACTTATTGACCGACATCGTTTTTCATAGTACATATCCACAAAGTGAAATCGACAAGGAAGTGGAAGTGATTTGCGACGAGATTGATAGTTATTATGATTCGCCTGCCGAATTGATTTACGATGAGTTTGAGAACATCGCATTCCATGACCATCCTTTAGGGCATAATATCTTGGGAACTTCCGAACGAGTCAGATGTTTTACCACAGAAGACGCATTGCGGTTTACGAGAAAGTTTTATCGTCCCGAGAATGCCATCTTCTTCAGTTATGGGGACGTGGATTTCAAACGATTGGTCAAACTATTGGAAACGAGAAACCGCGACGTGGCACGTGGAGAGGTTATTCTTGAACGCACATTTCATGCCCCTACTCCACCCTTGGCGCAAACGACGATTCGTGAAATGCACACTCATCAAGCGCACGTGATGATGGGTTGTTTGGCATACGATATCCATCATGATTACAGAATCCCACTATATCTATTGAACAACATACTTGGCGGTCCTAACATGAACGCGAAGTTGAATCTTGCCTTGCGCGAACGACGTGGATTGGTGTACACGGTGGAAAGCATGGCAACCTATTATAGTGATACGGGATTGTGGAGCGTATATTTCGGATGCGACCCACATGATGTGGAGAAATGTTGCAAGTTGGTAAGAAAAGAATTGAATCTCGTCAAGAAGAAAGTGATGAGTGACGTTCAACTCAAGGCTGCCCAACAACAAATCAAAGGGCAAATTGGCGTGGCTTGCGACCATCGACTTCAATTTGCCCTTGACTTTGGTAAGAATTTCTTGCTTTATGGTTGGGAGAAAGACGTTAATTCGCTATTCCAACAAATAGACAACGTAACGGCGGAAGACATCATCGAAGTGGCCAATGAACTTTTTCAAGAAGAAAAGTTAATGACCTTGATTATTCGATGATTACTTTACCACTTTCTTTCCATTCACGATATAGATACCTTTACCCATCGGAAGATTATCGGATACCTTACGTCCTTGGAGATCGTAAATGCCATTAACGGCATCTTGCGCCTTCTCATCGTATCTCACGTCATCAATACCATCAACGTAAGTGTTCACCTTCTTCATCTCCTCTTCGGTAAGGATAAGCCAACGTTGCGTGGTAGCAGAGTTGGCGAGATTGAACGTAGCTTGACCTACCGTACCAGATGCATTGGCAAGCATACAATTAGGAGACCATTCGGTGATAGGATGGATAATCCAATAGCCACGATACTTCTCTGAGGTAACGTCAACACGACCGCGCATGAGATGCAACCAATCGTTTGCAACTGGTGAAGTACGTGTTGCGGCGGCAAAGCGAGAACCATTGTACGTGATATACTTACCCGTAGCTGCATTGCGCATGGTATAATACTGATTGGAAGGTTCAAACGACAGATACCAAGCGGTAGAGTCATTAGCGGCAGCCTCATCGCTACTCATCTGAACCACTCGCAACTGACCTCCAGTAGTTTCCTTCAAATATGAAGTATATAAGCCACGACCTTCATTTTCGCTCTTGAGGTAATATTTCACGTCGTCTTCATGTTCGAAAGAATAGTATGGTTCGGCAAACGTAGAATAATTGTGTTCCAAGCCATCTTCTCCCAACGCCTGACAAATCAATGCATTGGCATAATAAAGAGCCAATGTTCCATTATCCTCATTCGCACCATTAATGCCGTATGGCCACATGTGTTGATAGTCACCATTCAAACGAGAACCTGTGGTGTTATCCCAGAAGTCGAGGAATGCGCTAACGCGATCGCCTAACCATTGTCCAGAACCAACCGTTCCGCCATTGTAATTCTGAGTACTTGAACGCAAAATGGTCTTACTCCATTGTGTTGAATAAGGTATCACGCCCAATCCGTGTTCCATTTCGTGCATGATAGTACCCGTACGTTGATAAGAGGAATTGGCTCCCATGTTCATCCAGGGATTATCGCCATAATAGCAATCTGCCGTTGGTGTTCCAGAACTATAACCAATGCTGAATGGCTTTCGGGCAGAAGAAAGCTTATTGAATATCTCACAAGCCTCCGTAGCGGCAGCATTCACGCGTTTGTTGGCTGCCTCATCACCACCATTGTTGTACCAATACGTGATATTACCTTTAGGAATGGTATAGAAACGAATCACGTCACCATATTTCACGCGCCCTTCCTTAGTCTTGGCGTATGCACGCATATAATATTTGGTGCAAGGAGTCAAGTCTTCTATGTAATAGATTTCACCATGATTCGAAAGATAGTTCGTCGTGGTATTGTCATTGATGGTCGGATTACCTTCGGTATTCCAACAGAAACCTTGCTCGGATATCTCACTTGAAGAGAAACCGCTGGTTGATAAACGACCGAATGCCATGGTTGCTCCACGAGCAAAACGTGGGTCGGTAACAACCGCTTTTTTGCTATTGTCCCAATTATATTCATCCAAGGCTTTCATTAAAGAGTTGACATGCTCGTCTATTACATCAAACGAAGCAGAAGCATCATCGTAGATGGCTTGTGCGGCATCTATCTCTGCCTTCAATGCTGAAGCACCTTTTCCCGAACCATCTCCGTATGCAGCCAAAGCCTCATCGATGTATTGTTTCAAGAAAGCCTTCTTGGTTTCCATGTCAATGTCGCCTACTGGCGTATCACGCTCTATCTTCACGAAATCGAGAATTAACTGAGCATAAGCACCAGCAACGGGCGACTGAGTGGAGGCGTATCCGATTTGGATATTACCCGAAACGGCTTGTGCAATGGTAAAAGACACGGTATCGACAACCCATTCGCCTTGAGGGAACTTACGGACACTACTCATCGAACGTCTTCCTGACGATGGAATCCATGATGTTTGATTGTAGGCGTTGACTTGGGTGCTGGCATTGTAATATGCAGTAATCAACTTGTAATTACCTGCAGGCAACATGATGGTTTGCGCATACAACTGGGAGGAATTGAACCCTGGTGAGAAAACCAATCCTCCACCTTCTGCAACACCATTGGAACCCGTAGCAGGAACAGACAATCCCGTGAATGTCTTCTTGGTACCAAACTGATACACTCCCGCAATCACGTTTGTCAAGGCTGGATTTACCACCGTCCATCCGTCGATGTCGAGAACTTCAGTTTCCACGTCGCCTTCATCATCCACGGTATAATCGAAACGAGTATCGAAACTTGCGTTTTTCAAATAGATATCCGTTACATCGTAATACGTTTGTGCTTGCATACCAATCATACCTTGACACGCAAGAACACAAGTAAGGAGTAATGATTTCATTTTCATAAGCTATTTTGGTGTATAGGTTCTAAGTTTTGACAAAGATACACCTTTTTTGTCATAGAGTCTATATTTTCATGATTTTTTTTCGAGAAAATGCAGAAAATATTTATCTTTGCAATGAATAGCAGTAAGTTTAACGCAAAAATATACAACACCATGAAACATCGTTTACTCTTACCCTTGATATTGGCATGTAGCACATGGCAAAGCTATGCGGAAGACATTGACGTGGTTTACATGATTACCACATTGAATTCTGGTACGACCAAGGAAATCATGCTCTCGAATGATACTTCGTTTGTTGGTCCTAAACTTTTCAACAAGGATAATAGACTGATTATCGACGGAAAATCGTACACGCCTGACGACATTCAGGAGATTCGTTTCGAGAAGCGAACCATTGATGCCATCGTCACGGTGGAATCTCAAGTAGACATGCGCAACAAAGACAATGCCGTTTACAATCTCAATGGACAGAAAGTGTGCGACATCGAGACGTTTGAATCTCAACGTGCTTCCTTGCCCAAAGGAATTTACGTGATTAACGGTAAGAAATTCATCAAAAAATAACTGAGCCATGAAGAGATTACTTTTTATCATACTTGCAACGCTCAGTTTGCATCAAGCCTTCGCACAAGATACTATTTGGGTGAAATACGACAATCGTTTCAAGGCAAACAAGTCGTTCTCTATCGGCACCGCTGATTCCATTGAGTTTAGGATGCAAGAGCGAGATGGGTCTGTTCCCATCATGAAAATATACAGGAGTAACGTCAGTCGCGGTTATGTTGAATATCGCTTGTCAACGTTGTTTGGTCCCGATGGAATATATGGCGGAAGTATCATGCTGAAAAATCCTGGTAGGATATTGTATCAACCAAGTACGTATTCCAACGTTAACTATACAGACAATGCCAGCAGATGGAGTTTCAAGCGTTCAATGGAAAGCGAACATTTCGTCGTATTCTGGGAAAAAGGATTTGGGGATGATCCTACAAGAGCGGGTAGTTATAGCTTTAATCCCAAGTCGATGTTGGCCAATGCGGAGAAAATATGGAATAAATATGTAGATGAATTGGGCTTCTTGGTTCCAGGGAAGTCTACTACCGATTCGTATAAGATAGAAATGTACGTGTTCTATCAAACAGATTGGAAAGCGGAAGGTTCGGGAGTGGACGCGAAAGTGGGATTGCTCAACGTAAGCCCTGGAGCCATCTCGTCACGTGGCGGAATGACCGTAGCACACGAGATTGGCCATACGTTCCAATACTTAGTGAGTTGTGACCTCGGACAACAGCATGGTTATAATTACGGTTATGGTGCCAATGCCTCTGGCGGTAATGGTTGGTGGGAAAGTTGTGCTAACTGGCAAGGCTATAAGTGTTATCCCGAACGCCAATTCACGGACGGCGAATATTTTGAAGGTCATTTACCGAAACACCACTTAAATATCTTGCATGAAGATTGGCGCTATGAAAACTGCTTCGTTCAAGATTATTGGTGCATGAAACACGGACAGGACTTCATCGGCAAACTTTGGCGACAAGCAAACAAACCAGAAGACCCCATCGAGACATACAAGCGTCTTAACAATTTATCCCAAGAGGAAATGAATGATGAAATGTATGAGGGATTTGCGCGTATGGCAACATGGGATATTGACGGCATACGTGAGGTAGCCAAGCATCGCATTGGCCAACACGTTGCCCATCTACATAAGATAGCTGGTGAAAACGCATGGGAGGTGGATTCTACCTATTGTCCTCAAAACTATGGCTATAACATCATCAACCTCAATTCTGCACAAGCTGGAACGGTGGTGAAGGCTCATTTCAAGGGTATTGCTGGCAATAAGGGTTATCGAGCCATCAATACGGATAAGGCTGGATGGAGATATGGATTCGTTGCTTATAGTAATGACGGAACGAGAACATACGGAGAGGTTGGACGCGACAAGGAAGGCGACATCAGTTTGACCATTCCAAACAACTGCCAACGATTGTTCTTCGTTGTTATGGGTGCTCCCTCATCTTATTGGAAACATCCTTGGGATGATAATGTAACCAATGATGAGCAATGGCCTTATCAGGTAATGTTTGAAAACACCAATCTATTAGGTGAGTTTGGCGACTATCCCGATGATTACGCACGTCGTGATACAACTGTTTATATTGATGCTGAATTGGAATATAGCGGTAGTTATTACACAAGTACGAGAGTACAATACGACATGGCCGCCGTTAGTCAAGCGTTAGGATTGAGTACGGCACAGATGAAAGCCGTTGGGCGCACAGCATCTTCTAATCCAAGATTCGTAGGTATTAGTGCGAACGGCAATATCACTACTGGCACGACTACAAGTACCAGTTCAAACACTTGTTACGGCCATTGGTTTACCACTGCTGGAAACGTCTGTGGATATGATAATTCCGCTGCCATCTTTGCCGAATTTTATCCCGACAGATATGGTTGTTACGTAGGACAATATCCAGGTCATTTGGTACGAGGAAGGACTTACACCATTCGTCAAGCCATTCAATATACGAAAGATGGCAAACAATATACTGCTACGATGGTGGTAAACTTGAAAGTGAAGTAGACAAACCTCTACCCTTTCACGGTATCAGATAGAGAATGGCTTCATTCCCCATATTGAACAACAAGTCAAGAATGCTCAGATTGGGAATGAAGCCATTCTTTTGTTGATATACTTGGTAATAAGGTTTGGGTATAAAATCTGGATCTTCCTTTGGATGCTTCGGTTGGATTACCGTACGAAAATCCTTTAATGATTGAACATTGAACATTGAACATTGAACATTGGCTGGCGTCTCCTTTGAATGGTCAATACTTAATGGTAAACGGTCAATCTGCAAAAGCTCGCACATTTTCTCTATGATTTCCCAATTGAAATCCCAAAGGTATTTCCATTTCTTTTCAAAAAACGGACGAATGTCATCGGCATAGTATTCGAAAAATGGACTCTCTCCATACGCCGACTTCAACGCGTTCCAATGCAAATGTCTCCAATTCCCATGATCGCTAATAAGAACGTCTTTGATAAATGAAGAATGTAGAATGAAGAATGAAGAATCGTTTGCGTGAAGTGATTCTTCATTCTTCATTCTACATTCTTCATTTACTTCAACGTGTTCCACGGGCACCGTGAGTGCTTGTGTGCCTTGCGTAGTGGCAATGACACAACGGTTGCGATAAGTCTGTTTTATGAATCGCTCTTCGCCGTCTATCAAGCAATCATATCGGCACAACTTCTGATACCATTGTATTGGACCGAAATATGTGGTAGATAAAAGATATCTTGAATCTTCTATCTGATTCATTTTATATTGTCAACGAAATTGAACAACCTGCTCCATCTGATTCCGCTCAACCCCTTTCGGTCAGGATCATGACTCCACCAAATGAAGATGGGCTTACCTACGATATGGTCTTCTGGCACAAAACCCCAATAACGTGAGTCGGCGGAATTGTGGCGATTGTCGCCTTGCATCCAGTAATAATCCAACTTAAACGTATAACTATTAGCCAACTTACCATTGATGTAGATTTGTCCGTTCTTCACGACGAGGTCATTACCTTCATACACCTTGATGGGACGTTCGTAGATGGCGATGTTGTTCATGTCGAGCTTGATGCTCTCTCCTTTCTTCGGTATCCAAATCGGACCATAATTATCGCGTGTCCAACCTGTCCATGCATTGCGTGGATAAAGGTCGCCCGTTGTTGCATCGGTATTCAATCGAATGCTTTCCACGATGTCCTTACGTGCTTGCAATGCCTTGACGGAAGCCTTTGTCAATGGCATATATCCGTTTTGGTTAAGACTCATCAGGTCTTCCATCGTAATGCCCAATTCTTCCATCAATTCATCGGGGAGGTTTTCCCTGAGCTTTACGTAATAGGTATATTGCACGTTATCGGGTTCCTTATTGGGCTTCCCGTCAAGATAAACAATGTGGTTCTTGATTTGCAATGTCTGTCCTGGCAATCCCACACATCGCTTCACATAGTTCTCGCGACGGTCGGTAGGACGGGCATCTATATCTCCAAACTGATTGGGATTGTTGGCTACATAAACGCGACCTAATTCATAACACTTCTGGTAATAGTCGTATTGTTCCACTTTGTTCAGGTCTGACACATCGACGGGACCTCCCACTTGTTGCTCATATATCTGCTGACCAAACGAATAGACCATGTTATAGTATTCCGTTTGGTAGGGCAACTCCGTACAGATGGAATCACCAGCAGGATAGTTGAACACCACGATGTCGTTGAGTTGTACGTCTCCCAAACCTTTCACGCGACGATAATCCCAATGGGGCCAACTGAAATACGATTTGGTATTGATCAGTGGCAACGTGTGTTGCGTGAGCGGCATCGTCAACGGTGTTTGGGGAATGCGAGGGCCATAGCTCACCTTTGAGACAAACAGATAGTCGCCCGTCAGTAATGACTTTTCCAACGAACTTGAAGGAATCACGTAATTCTGGAAGAAAAACAGGTTGATGAAATACACCGCAACCAAGGCAAACACCAATGCATCTACCCACGACATCACCACGCGCACGGGAGTCTCAGCATCCTTCCACCATTGCCAGCGAATCTTCTTGGTAATGTAAACATCATAGATGAATGGCACAACCAATAATCCCCACCAACTTTTCACCCAATACAAGAACAAGAGATACAGGGCAAGCACCACGATGAACTTTGCCCATTGTACCTTCATATTTAATTTTGCTTTTTGTTTGTCAATCATATCCCTACCAAACCTAAAAAAACCTACTAAACCTAAAGAACCTCAAAATTGAAACATATCCGATATCGTCAGCAATCCGCTATGCTCAGCCGTGTACTCGGCTGCCAACACAGCACCCAAGGCAAATCCCTTGCGACTATGCGCATCATGCGTAATCGTAATCTTATCTGCTTCGCTATCGTATTCTATCGAATGAATACCTGGCACTTCGTCGCGACGAATGCTCTCAATGGCAATCTCGTTGGGAGCAACAACATCGCTTCCACTTACCGTACCATCGGCAAGCAGTTGTTCGCCTTTCACCCAAGCATCTTTCCTGTCCAATCCTTCAATGAGTTCCTCTGCCAACGTAATGGCTGTACCGCTCGGCGCATCCAACTTATGAACGTGGTGCGTCTCTTGCATCTTCACGTCGTATTGTGGGAACTTATTCATGATGTTTGCCAAATAACGATTGACTGCTGAGAATATCGCTACGCCTATCGAGAAGTTGGAAGCCCAGAACAACGTCTGCCCGCCTTCGGTACACATACGCTTCACGTCCTCGCCATGCTCCTTCATCCATCCCGTAGAACCAGAAACCACTTTCACGTTCTTGGCAAAGGCTTTCAAGTAATTGTCATAGGCAGCCATAGGAGAAGTAAACTCAATGGCAACGTCTGCTGATGCAAAGGCATCTGAATCAAAATCCTGCTGGTTGTCAATATCTATGATTGACACAATCTGATGACCACGGTCTTTAGCAATCTGCTCTATCATCTTGCCCATCTTGCCGTAGCCTATTAATGCTATCTTCATAATTACACTTAATAAATTGCCACAAAGGTAGCGCATTTATTTGAATAGACCAAAAATTTTATGTAGAACTAAGTTTATCTGTGGTTTCTTTAAGAGAAACTGACAGATTTTAATAAAAACAGAAATTGTTTTTGTGACTTTTTGACATTATGGAGTTTCAAGGCAATCGGTTTGATGTGTCAAGAATCATGACTAAAAGACTAAGCAAAACGAGGCACACATGATATCAAGGTTTCAATCTTCAATCTTCAATCTTCCATTTTCAATCTTTTTGCCAAGACCTCCCGTCGTTTTTTATAAATCATTAAGTATTAAGGAGTTGTAAAACGGAAAAGCTTGAAAGACCTCCCCTAAGACCTCCCGTAAGACCTCCCATAGACCTCACCTAAGACCTCACACTCTGAGTAATGTTTAGTGTGATGTTGAGAGATTACCTTCAATCTTCATTTTTCTCAATTGTGAATTGATAATTGTGAATTGTGAATTAAAAACACATGAGGTCTTAGGTGAGGTCTATGGGAGGTCTTACGGGAGGTCTTAGGGGAGGTCTTGAAAAACTCAACTCATTGATAACAAAGTATTTAGCTAAAAATAGGGGAGGTCTTGGCAAAAACATCATAATTCATGTTTTACAGAAAAAAAGCTAACACTATTAGAGTATCATTTAGATGATTGAACTGTAGTTGTTCCTCTGATAGCAAATGGAAGATTGAGATTAAGAAACATATCATTTAGAATGCGTAAATCATAGCTTTAGAGTGCGTAAATCATAGGTTTGTTAGCTGAAATCTATTGTACCCAAACATAGTGTTTGCCGTTGTTATTAAGAAAACGCTAATACAAAGGATAATTATTGGTAATCTCTCACCACTTAATCACAAACTGCCATAAAAAATTCATGGCTGATTGTTACCAACCAGCCATGAACTTTTATAAATAATATGAATCAGATTAGTATCCTGTGTTCTGCCAAGCAGCCTTCTGATCATCCGACAAGTCAGAGCCATCAGCGTTCTTCAAGCCATCGATGAATGACTGAGGAATTGGACGATAAATGTGATAGTCTCTGATGCCTGCTGCTGCTTCTGGATTGAATGCCTTTGCACGAGCAACCAATGTCTTGGTACGAGACAATGTCTCCCAACGCTGCCATTCACCAATCAACTCACGAGTGCGCTCGTTCAAGATAAAGTTGATAGCGCGCGCTTGTTGTCCACTAACTCCTAACTTAGCAAGAATAGCCTCATCCTCTGCGGGCAGGTTATCCCAAGTCCAATTGGTAAGGTTAGAAGCTGCCGTAGTAACGGGCTGGTTAGGATTTGACAGATAATAGGTGTTCATCCACAAGTTAGAGTTGGTGTAATTTGCAGCTGCGGTACCAGTATTCAAAGTATTTCCCTCGAATGCCTTAGAACCGTCTACATAGTAAGAACGGTTTTCACCATTCTTCCATTGAGCACGCGCGCGGATAACGTCAACGTCTTTCTTGGCAGAGTTGTAGTCGCCCAAACGAGCATAGCACTCTGCACGAACGAGATAGGTTTCACCCAAACGAGCCATGATAACATCGCGGAAAGAGTCGCCCTTCTCTGCTTGACGGGTTCCATCAACGGTCTTGTTGATTCCTGCGAAGAAGTTACAAACAGGTTGGCTCTTGAAGTTGGATGCTACATACTGCCCGTTTTGATAAAGTACGGATGAATTGGGAACCCACTGTCCTTTCTTGGAAGCCAAGTTACCCGTAGTAGCTGTCTGACGATTGTCAACACTCCACTCTGGCAAGCGACCTGCATCGTCCTTGAAGGTAGGACTTTGTGTATAGGCACCGAAAGTATAGTTGTCATAAGTATGGTCGTCTTTCGTGTTGAGAATCATCACGATACCTGGGTCACCAACATCTACGCCAGAAGCACCTTTATCAGCAACGTTGTTGATTCCGAAGACAGTCTTGAAGGTCTTCCACAAACGAGCGTCGTTCACGTGATCGTAAGCTGCGTAGGTGTATTCCGTAGGACGGCAACGCTGGAAGTCCATATCACCAATCCAAACACCACGCTTCACCCAACCACCTGAGAAGTTGGAGAACTGTGGACAGAAGTAGTTATAAGTACGGTTACCGAAACGACCTACCGTAGCACTTGAATTGTTGAATCCAGCAGCCATCAGAATTTCACTCTGTTCCTCAGTAGCACAATCAACACCTGTCCAGTTTGCATACAAGTCGCTGTAGTTAGGACTCAACGAACGGGCATTGATGGCATAAGTACAAGCTTCGATAGCTTCACGAAGGTCAGCTTCCTTAGTGCTGCTGTTGAAAGCGTCGCAACGCTCAGAAGCACGGAAAAGAAGAGCTTTTGCCAAGAAGTGAGCAGCGGTGGCCTTTGTCCAAGTAATGCCCTTACCGTAAGTAAATACTTCACCTTCGAAGAGGCTATATGCCTTGCGTAAGTCAGAAATCACTTGTTCCCAAGCCTGTTCCTCTGTAGCTTGCGTGAAGTTACGAACGACACCAACGGCGGGTTCCAACTGAAGCACTGGGCGACCATATTGTGCGGTCAAACGATAATAGTTATAGCCACGCAAGAAGTAAGCATGTGCCAAACAGCGATTGCGCACCTTCTCATCGGAGAGTTTATCGGCATTGGCTATAATCGTGTTACAAGAGGCAATACCATAATAGAGTTGGTCCCAAAGAGCCTGTGGAGCAGGACAGTTCTTATTGGCAGCTCCCGTAGCGGGGGTACAAGCCACAGCACCGAAACGATTGTCATACGTATTCCAGCACTCAGAGGTCAAGTCGTTGGCGTTGGTAAACTCATCAGTACCGTAAAGAGTAACGGCATAAGCCCATTCATATCCAAAGTGCCAACGAATATTACCATAAAGGGAAATGGCCAAGTCTTCCAATCCTTGTTCTGTCTCAAAGTATTGGGTAGAGTATTGGGTGGTCAATTCCTCATCCAAGAAATTGCTGGAACAAGAGGTCATTCCTGCCACCATTGTCGTGGCAAGCAGACCGCTAATCATATAATGTTTGATATTCATAATTTTCTCTTTCTTTTAATGATTCTGTTTTCTTTTCCTCATCAATTAGAATCCAACTTCCAATCCAAATACGAAACTACGGTTGAAAATGGTTCTGCCAGTATCAAGGTCAAATCCATGGATTGATTGCTTCAAACTAAATGGATTGATTACCTGTGCGTATGCTTTCAGGTGGTTAAAGCCTGCCTTATGGATGATATTCTTCGGGAAGTTGTAACCCAAAGAGATATTACGAACCTTCAGGAAGGAAGCCTTTTGGTAACCCAGCAAACTTGAGAAGTCGTCCTTAGAACCAGATGTGGCCTGTCCTAAGATAGGTTTCTGATAATCAGCACCTGTATTCGTCGGTGTCCAGTAGTCAATTTCTCTCTGGTTGCCATGAGCTGTCTGAGCCTCACCGCCAGTGTTGAACATATAACCCATACGACCGAACATCTGAATGCCGAGTTCAATGCCTCTCCAAGAGAAGGTGTTGTTCCAACCCATCGTTGTGCTTGGGTTCTTACGTCCCAAGATTACGCGGTCGTCTTGTGTCATCTTGTAGTCACCGTTGGTATCGTGCGGACGAACGTTACCAGCCTCGAAATGATAACCGTTGGCATTCCACTTAGCCATCTCGGCTGCATCGCTTTCTTGCCAGAGGCCATCGTTAGCATAACCATAGAATACGGACAGCGACTCACCGATGAACAGGGAGTTGTCAGGCATGTCGTTCTTACCATAAGCCAATTCTACAATCTCGTCTTTCTGGTAAGCAATATTGAATACGGTCTCCCATTGGAAGTCCTTGGTTTGAACTGGAATAGCGTTCAAAGTAAATTCAACACCATGGTTCTTGCTCTTACCCACGTTGGCAGTTGTGCTTGGGAAACCAGTCAACGTTGGAATTGTCACACCCATAATCAAGTCGTTGGTACGTGACCAATAGAAATCTAAGCTACCGAAGATGCGACTGTTCAGGAAGCCATAGTCGATACCGAGGTTCCATTGCGTGGTCTTCTCCCATCCTAATTCTGGGTTGGCCATTGTCTTCTGATTGGCTGTATAATAAGGTTCATTGGTTGTATAACCAATCACGTTATCCCTGCCGTTGAAAGGCAGATAAACTTGTTGGATATCACCCTTGGTCTCATAAGGTGCTACAGATGAGTTACCTGTTACACCGATACCCAAACGGAGTTTCAAGTTGCTCAGCCAAGAAACGTTCTTCAAGAAATCTTCCTCACTGGCGCGCCATGCAAGAGCTGCTGATGGGAAGAAATCCCACTTATGACCATCTGCCAATTGAGATGCACCATCCCAACGACCGCTGACGGTTAAGAGATAACGCTCATTGAAACCATAGTTCAAACGAATCATGTATGATTCAAGTTGACGGTCTTGAAGACCAGAAGAGATGCTGGCCTTATTGTCGGAATTCGTCACGTCAACCGTATTGAAGGCATTCCAGAGATAAGAATCCTTAGCGATGTTCTGAGCCTGCATGCTATTTGACTCAACATTCCACTTGGAAGCTGTCTGCAACAATGTAACACCTACCTTATGCTTCTCGGCGAACGTACGGTCGAACATAATCATGTTGTCCAATGTCCAAGAGAAGTCTCTACGGGTATTCAGACGTGCGAAGTTCACACCTTCAGAACCATCGGCATTAATCTTGTGGGCAGAGAATCCATCGATATAGACACCCTCACGCCAATGGCGGAAGTCTGGGCCAAAGTTAAGCTTATAACGCAAGCCCTCTACTGGTGCGAATATCTTACCGAAATCAATGGTAGCGGCAAAGTTTCCAAGAGCACGGAATGTCTGTGATTTCTGTTGTGAGTGATTCCACTCGTTCATGATGGTGTAGATACCAGATTCACCACCTGGATTAATCACTACATTACCATTAGCATCGTAAGGAACGGCGATGTTGTAAATCTGTTTTGCCGTACCATAGATTGCATCGGGCACAGAACCAGAACGGCCACCGAGTGTAGACATACCGTAGTCTTGCTCAGACCATGTTCCGTTGATAGATGCTTGAATAGAGAACCATTTCGTAGGATTGATGTTCACGCTGATTTTTCCAGTGTAACGATCGTACCATTGACCTTTCTGAGTACCCTTATTACTTAGGTAACCGAAAGAAGCGTATGCATTCATAGCTTCAGAACCACCACTTACTGCCAATGTGTGCTCATGGGAAATGGCTGTCTGCGTTACGAAATCTGTCCAATTGGTATTGGTAACCTTAGAAGGATCCCATGTTCCACCAGCCCATCCCTTGAGGACATTGTCACGAGAGGTTTGTCCATCCAATGCACTGTCGAAAAGAATCTTATCATTCTCAAGGGTTGGAGAGTTTGGATGTGCATAAGTAGTAGGATCAAGGTTGTATGCAGCCCAACGACGGAAGTCAATGAAATCTGCTGCACTCATGGAAGGCGAGCGGTCAACGATATTGGAAACGGTTAATGTTCCTGTATAGTCAATGCGCATCTGACCAGAACGACCTTGTTTCGTAGTAACAAGAACAACACCATTGGCACCACGTGAACCGTAAATAGCGGTAGCAGAAGCATCTTTCAAAATGTCGATGGTTTCAATATCACGTGGGTTCAAGGTTTCAATGGCAGAAGCAGACATCAAGGGTACACCATCCACTACATAAAGTGGCGCATTGCCTGCGGTGAGTGAACGCTCACCACGAATGCGGATGCTTCCCAAAGAACCAGGACGCTCGTTGGTAGTAATGTCTACACCAGCTGCCTTGCCTTGCAAAGCTTCCAAAGCGTTGTTAACAGGACGTGCATTCAATTCCTCGGTACTTACACTTGCCATAGCACCAGTAACGTCACTCTTCTTCTGAACACCATAACCAACGACTACTACGTCATCAAGCATCTGACGGTCTTCTTGCAAAGTAACGTTAATCGCATTTTTACCACTAACGGAAACAGATTGTGTCTTGAAACCGATATAAGAGATTTCAAGGTTGGCATTTCTCGGAACATTGGGTATCGAGAAATTTCCGTCAATGTCGGTCACGGCACCTGTAGTGGTTCCTTTCACCACAACACTTGCCCCAATGACAGGTTCACCAGTAGCATCAACTACTTTACCACTCACATTCCCTTGCGCCCATGCCATCGTGGAAGTGACGGCGAGCACCAAGAGAAACAGGAATCGCCGTACACCCGTACTACGATTCACAGAATGCATTTTTCCAATGTCTTTCATCATTGTTATTATTGGTTAGGTTTATAAATAAATTAGAATTTGTTTGCAAATATAAAGATTTTTTTCTTTACAACCACACAAAAAATAAAAAATGAATTAAAAATGTACATATAATGAAAAGAAAACATACATAATTTCATATATTCTTTGAAAAGTACATCTAAAAATTATTCGTTTTTCCCGTATCAACATCATCCAACCGCTCGTGCTGTACATCTTCCATAAGGATGGCAGGACGGGCATCTGGGATGATGGTTTCCATACGGATGTGCGAAAGATTGAGACCATCGACATGACGGGCATAAAGTCCCCATGCCGGTGTTGGTCCTGCCCAACGCGGCTCAGGATAGTTGGTGCCTTGTTCACGATAGGTCTTGTCGGAGGGATAGGGTTGTCCGCCTCCTCTATATTGTATGTAGATATTGCTCAGTGAGATATTACGCAAAGGGTAATCGGGCATTCCCGTAATGATGATTCCTGCCAAGGAATCTACGTCGGTAGCGATAACATTATTGATGGAGATATTTCCTCCATAGGAAACATCGGTACGCTCCTTAGGTCCACGATTACGACACCCCGTAGTGATATAAATAGGATAATGGTGTACGTGCTCCATAGAGATATTGCTTACTACAATATTTTCCATGCGACCTTGGTCAACTTCCTCGAATGCCAAGCCACTACTCCACATACACGTGCAATTGGAAATGGCAATGTTGCGATAACCACCATTACTCTCCGTTCCTAACTTGATGCGTCCACACACCCAATTAACTTTCTCTGGAATGTATGTGCCATCAAGGAATGTGCCTAACTTATAACCCGTTACAATACAATTGGTAATGGTGATATGCTCACAGAAGACAGGTTTCTTCAATGCATACGAACTCTTCAATACAATGGCATCATCATTGGGAGTATTAACTTTCGTGTTGCTGACCGCGAGATATTTGCAACAATCAATGTCAATACCGTCACGGTTGGTGTCGATGGTCACATTATCTATAGTACCTATCTCACATCCCGTAATGATAATGGCAAAATGACCACCACGATAAATGGTGATGTCTCGAATGGTAATGTTCCTGCATTGTTTCAATGCAATTGCCTTGTCACCCGTTCCGATGCTACCACCTTGCACATTACCAGCCTTTTCCGTATCTTTCTTTGTGAGTCCTTCACCATCTATCATACCACGACCAGTGATAGATATATTTTGTTGACCTTCTGCCCAAATCAGTGAATTATGAAAATACGTGTGTCCACCATCTTGGTATTCAGGAGCACCAAACACTTCACTCTCATCATAAGCTTTCATAGAAGCTGGGGCAGCCAATATAGTTGCTCCGGCAGAAAGATGCAAGTCAATATTACCCTTTAGGTGAATACTTCCACAAAGATATGTGCCAACGGGCAATACAACTTGTCCACCACCAGAAGCAACGGCAGCATCAATAGCCTTGTTGATGGCGATGTGGTCAAGCGAGTTTCCGTCACCTTTAGCACCAAAGTCTTTCACGTTGAAAACCACTCCATTGGCAAAGACATTGTTGCTCACCAGCAAAAGAAGAAGAATTAGGACAGCATATGGTCTTTTCATTGTTATAGATAGATTAGTTATTGTATTATTAAGATGAGTTGTACAAACGAAAAAAGAGGTGTGCTCGAATCGACACACCTCTTTTATTAGACAGTAATTACTTAATCCAACGTGGGTCACCTGCCTTAGCTTTTGCAGCTGCTCCGTCGGGATTTAGAGTGAAGTCTGCATTATCAGCATTGGCGAAACCTGGATCGGCAATGGTACCATTCTCATCAAACCAACTGATGGTTGCATCTGCACCAGCGCCAGGAGAAGTTAGGTTCTCACAATTGAAGTAGAAATTATTACTCAAAGTAGGCTCTGGGTCAGTTGACTTCTGATTAGTGAAGCCACGCTTATTGTTGGTACCCACTACGATGTTATTGGTGAAGACAACATCATTGCCAGCGAAGCGAACATAAAGCAAACGATAGTTAGCTGCCGTTGCACCCACTTTATAGAATGTACATTTGTCTACCGTAACCACAGGACCTGGAACATCCGGGAAAGTACCAGAAGCATCGTCAACACGGATAAAATCACGAGCAGAAGCTACGTTGTAGAATGTACTCTTGGTTAAGTTGATAGCTCTTGGATAACCCTTACGACTATCAATAAAGTCACCACCAGAACATTCAATGCCGTAGACGATACAGTTATTGAATGTAATATCTTCAACGGTAGACTCAACATTCAAGTAAACCAATCCCTTACCATCAGCACGACCGGTAATAGTACAGTTCTGTATATCCAATGGACCATAATTGGTTTCAGCAGTCTTGAAATTGAAGAGTTGGTCGGTAGTGGCATTGTCAGAACCATCAACAACAAGTTGGCTCATACTGAGTGATGCACCTTCGTTGATTTCGAAACGACCCTTAATGATAGGTTGGTCAGTTGGATAAATACCCTTGATGGTCATGTTTTTGTTCACCTTAACGGCACCAGTCAGACCTTCTTCATTCACATTCAATTCATAAACACCACCATATACGGCGATAACAGCATTATTGGGAAGTTCCTCATCTTCTATTACCTTCTTCAAGTCATCATCCTCATGTACAAGGATAGCGCCCTCAAGGTCAGCGATAGTAGTGAAGTTTCGGTTTCCACATTGCTTGCCATTATAATATAGGTATGCAGTATAAGCTGTTTCAGGAGTAAGTCCTCCAACGACTGCCTTCCCTGCCGCTTTTTCTTCAGCCGTAATCTCATGCTTGATGTCTCCAATGACAATTGTAGAAACATCGAAACCCTCTTCTACATCCCAACTCAAAGTAACACTACGGTCGGCAATGTCTGCTGGTTTGGGATTCTTCAAGAACTGCTTGGTAGAGGTTTTGAAGTAAGCACCATTCCATTTAGAGGTACGACTGTTCTCGTTTTCAGTAATAGCCTGAACATATACCGTATATTTAGTATCGAAGAACAAGCCATTTACCGTGAGAGGTATCTGACTCTCGGTAACTCCCGTGATAGACTTTGCAGGTGTACCTTCTATATTATAAGACATACTATCTTCTGCGAAAATCAGCAAGTTATAACTTGTTGCCTTAGCAGAAGGAGTCCATTTGATGTCAGCAGATGTCTCCTGCACATTTGTTGCTTCCAAACCGATTGGAGACAAGTTACGAGCAAGTGTATAACTTGTAATCTCATCACTTTGGTCGCTACAAGCGGTCAGAGCTGCCGTAGCAAGCCCTAACACACATAATGAGAATATCTTAAACTTTTTCATTGTTTACTTGTTATTTTGATTAGTCAGACAATTGACCATAATTACCATCGTTATTCAGCATACCATTACTATTAGTAATGAATACTGTCCAGATGGGCCAGAGGCAATTCATGCTGGGTTTGTCTACTACGTAAAGACCATTGATAATGTCATCGGTGATACGTGGCAAGTTGTTGCTAAGGAACCAACCCTTGCTTTCAAAGCCAGCATCTTTCATTTCCTTACCGTGATCATCGGTGTCGCCATGGTTCAAGCCATAGATTACCAAAGTCTCACCGTCTACAGGATTATCGAATATACGAGCCTCAGAAGGAATAGACATACCGTTCTCATAAAGTCGTACGTATACCTTTTCGGGCAGGTCGGCATATTCACCCTCACGTTTGGCAAGACGTTGCAATTTAGCTTTAGCCTCAGCCATCTTCTGGTCGATAATACCCCAACGCACGAGGTCTGGCTTACGAAGCACTTCACCAGCAAACTCAAAGGCACGTTGCTCTACGATTCCGCTAAAGAAAGTACTTTTGCTTGCCGTGTACTTAGATTGCAAGGCGGCAACTTTCTCAGCAGGAAGTGCACGATCGAGGATAGGTTTCATATATGGCCATGCAGCAGCTGGTCCGTCTAACTCGTTGATTGCCTCAGCAGCCATCAAGTAAACGTCAGCCAAACGCATGTATTGCCAGTTGATACCATCGTCATTGTCAGAGGTAACATAACGGTTCATCCACTCATAACGCAACTTACCAAAATACATGGCCGTTGGGTTGCTGATCACTTGCGGAACCTTATATACATTATAATCTTGATCATTGTAATGAGCTACATATTCTACACCGTCTTCCTTAGCACCCCAACGATAGGGAATACAAGTGATGTCACGGCGAATATCGTCTACATCATAATCATAGAACAACGTAGGAAGTGGACCATTCACACCACCACGATTTTGCTTGGTGTATTGGTCTGACACTTGGTGACGAATACCCCATGTATAAAGTACACGACCACGACCGTCTGAGAATGGGATTTCCCAAATGCTCTCAGCACCAGCAGCTACATTGTCCGTACAAAGATTGGTGAAGTTTGTCTTAAACTCGCCAAGCGTATTACGTCCGCTATTGATAACGTCAAGACATTCTTCCTTGGCTATCTGATACATCTTCTCAGGTGCCAACTCTGGATCCTTAGAACGGCGGTAACCGTCTCCACGAAGTCCATAACCACCTGCATAAAGAGCAATACGAGCACGTAAGCTTTTCACGAAAGACTTGCTCACACGCTCAGTAGTACGAGTGATAGAGTTTTCGTTTGGCCAATAGCAATAACCTTCAGCCTCTTTCAAGTCTGCCAGCAATTGCTTGTAGATAGAGTCACGATTGGTACGTGACTTGTAGAGGTTCTCGGCATTATTAGGTTCAAAACGAGCGGGAACGTCGCCCCATGCCTTAATTAAGTCGTTATAGATAACGGCACGCAAAGTAAGAGCCTCACCCAAGAGATGGGCCATATTAGGTCTGGTCTCCACGCCACCATACTGACGCAAACCCTTGATGGCAAGATTAGCACGCTCAATACCTTCATAGAATTTCGCATAGGCATTGGTGGCATTGTTCATCTGGGAGTTTTCTGGTGTTGTATTGTAATTGGCGAGTGCATACTTATCAGACAGACGCTCAGAATAACTGGGCGTGATAATCCACTCCACGTCTGAGTTGATACCATAATAAGGCAAGAAACGTCCACGGTATGAGTTTGTCTCACCAAAGGAAACGTGAATAGACATAATCTCTGCCTCTGCCAACGAGTAAGTTGCGAATACCGAAGACTCGTCGAGTGAGGAGATAGACGGAGAGTCCATGTCGCAAGAAGACAATCCCACAAGCGACAAAGCCATGATTGATAATTTAATATAGTTCTTCATTTTCTTATTCCTCCTTCATATTAGAAATTCAAATTCAGACCTACAACGAATTGACGGCTACGTGGGTAACCAGAATAGTCAACATTCGGGGTCAGATTGTTCTTACGGATACAGTCGGCTTCTGGGTCAGAACCAGAGTAACCAGTGATGCAGAACACGTTATAAGCCGTAACGTAGAAGCGCAGGCTATTAATGCCAGCTTGTCTGGTTAATGTCTCGGGCAGAGTATAACCCAATGTCAAAGTGTTCAAGCGCAAGAAAGAAGCATTCTCAATGGCCCAATCTGTCAAGACAAACTTAGACATGTAAGGACTCCACATGGTAGTGTTTGCATTCATTGAAGCCAACGTTGCTGGATCAGTAACAAACTCTCCTGCGTCGTTCACATAAGTCCAACGCTTGCCAGAGGCCATGTCGGTACTCAAGTTACGATATTGTGAGAACTTTGTATAAGATGCGGTGGTATACTCAATCTTATTGGCGTTGTAAACCTTATTACCAATACTGAAGTTGAAGTTAGCAGCAAGGTCAAAGCCGTAAGCGCGAGCATTGAGAGAGAAACCACCAACGAAGTCGGGATTGACATTGCCAATAGTGGTAATATCCTTTGCATCAACCACACCATCGTTATTAATGTCTTGTAGTTTCATTGAACCGGGACGAATGGTGCCAATCACGGATGAAGAATTTACCACACCTTCTTTGGGCATCCACTCCTTAGTTGCCGCATCATATCCTGTGAAGTCGGAAACCTCATAGCGTCCAGCACTCTTATAACCAACAATTTCACCAACAGCGTGACCTACAGCAATGCGGTAGTCGTTACCGATTTCAGTAGAACCCCAGTTGGAGTTGGTCTCAAAGTCATTGATACCCAATTCCTTGATTTCGTTCTTGTTGTAACCGATGTTACCCGTGAAGTCAATACCCCAGTCTTTCTTGTTAACAATATGGTAAGTCAAAGAAACTTCAAAACCTGTATTCTGAGTCTTACCCAAGTTGCGATACTGTGTATCATAACCAGAACCAGATGTTGGGAATTCAATCAACAAATCTTTCGTGGTGTTATTATAACCTTCAATGTTACCATTCAATTTACCTCCAAAGAGTGTGAAGTCTAAACCAAAATTACGGGTAATCGTAGTTTCCCACTTCAAGTCGGGATTAGCCATTACCTTAGAAGGAGCCCAGTAAGTGGAAATTCCATTCACCCATGAAGTAGCCTTTGGACTATATTCTTGAACAAGCTGTCCAACAGGAATATTGTTGTTACCAGCAGTACCGTAACTGAAACGGATTTTCAAGTCGTCAAGCCATTTCTGCGTGCCTTTCATGAAAGGCTCAGAAGAAATACGCCAAGCAATAGCTGCTGAGGGGAAATAACCCCAACGATTAGCCTTAGAGAACTTTGAGCTACCATCGGCACGGAATGTAGCACTCAACAAGTATTTGTCTTGGAAGTTATAGTTAGCACGACCGAACCAAGAAAGCAACTTATCATCGGCACTATAGAAGTCTTCAATAGTATAAGGAATACCTTGAGCTGTCAACTTCCAAGCTGTCTCTGCATCATAGTCGGTTGGGAAACCGTGAACCTCATCGGTAATGGCATGTTTCTTGGTAATTACATACTCATGACCAACCAATAAATTCAGGGAGTGAGGACTATCCTTTCCGAAAATTTTCTTGAAATCGTAACTTGCCGTATTGGTGTTACGGAAACGATGGCGCATGGTATCCACGTTGCGGATAGCTGGCTTACCTTGATTCTCCTTTGCAGGAACATTCTTAATATAATAAGCGGAAGCACCCCAGAAACGTTGTGAATACTCATCGTAAGTATCATAACCAAACTCTGTCTTCAACTTCAAGTCTTTGTAAACTTCCCATCCGAAAGAACCTGCCAAGTTCAGATTACGACGCTTTTTCTTTTGGTCGTTATCTTTGGCAGTAGTGATAGGATCATAGAAGCTTGAACCTTCCAACTCGTCAGTTCCATCAATACCTTTCATAGGTAGCGGGGTATAAAGTACGGCATAGCGCAAGCGACGGTCGGTATCATATGCACCAGCAGCCTCGTTTGCACCACCACCGAAGATAGAAGTATCAGCATAACGAGCTTGGAAGTCGAGGGTGGTCTTCTTTGAAGGCTTGGTGTTCAATTTCAATGAGAAGTTATCACGTTTGAAAGAAGAACCGTACATAATAGCCTTGTCGTTCATGTGAGCGTAGCTAAATGCATACTTGATGTTTTCAGAACCACCATTGATGTTGATGTTGTGGTTAAAGGTGTGACCAATACGTCCATAAGCAAGATCTTGCCAGTCATTGCCCTCAACGCCTTTGTAGAGATCCATATCCTGATAGTTTCCAAACTTATCAGTATAATGGGAAATCTTACTGGCATCACCATTGTTATACAACAGAGCATACTCGTATTGCCACTTAGCATACTCGTATGTGTCTAACACATCGTAAGTCTTGGCTATCTTCTTCCAACTGTAATAAGCATTGTAGCTCACCTTTACCTTACCTTCCTTACCACTCTTCGTGGTCACCAAGATTACACCGTTAGCACCACGGCTACCGTAAATAGCCGTAGAAGAAGCGTCTTTCAGTACGGTGATATCCTCAATGTCGTTGGCAGGAATATCGCTGATACCATCAACGGGGAATCCGTCTACGATGTAGAGAGGGTCGTTGGTCTGTGTGATAGAACCACCACCACGAACGCGAATCTTCACTTCTGCGTCAGGAGAACCTTCTGTGGTGGTTACTTGTACACCAGCCATCTTACCTGTCAAAGCCTCGGAAGCATTGGCAACGGGTACAGCTTGCAAGACTTCGCTGTTTACCGTAGCAACAGAACCCGTCAAGTCCTTTTTCTTTACCGTTCCATAACCGATGACTACGACGTCATTCAAACTTGTAGCTTCGTCTTCGAGAACCACATTTACACTACTCTTTCCGGCAACGTCAACCGTTTGCGTCTTCATACCAACGTATGAAATCACAATCTTCTTGCTATTGCCTTTAAGACTCAAAGAGAAGTTTCCATCAATATCAGTCACCGTTCCATTTCCAGATGCACCCTGTTCAAGAACAGTTGCACCGATAATGGGCTCACCGATATTGTCTGCTACATTTCCCTTAATCGTCTGCGCTGATAGGGTACCTGCGAAAAACAAGCACAAAGTCATCAACGCCATTCGAATCTTGTTCAAATTACCAGACATACAATAATTATTAGATTAATAAATAGATTATTTCCGCAAATATAATTAAATTTAACCAATTAAACAAAAACATCTTGATTTTTTATCCAAAAACTCGCTAATTGCATGGTTAAACTTAACTATATGATAACACTATTCACGAATAAGTTCTCTACAACTTTCTAAAATAGCAATCAATTGCTCCATCTTCTCTGCGCGAAGCATCTCTATACGAGTTGGCCTAAAATTGGGGATTCCCTTGAAGATGGGCGTTGAAGCCAAATGTCTTCTTGTGTGCAATATTCCCCTGTATTCATCTATGCGCTCTACATTGATGCGCAATTGTTCTTCCAAGATATCTATCTTGTCGTCGGTCGTCAATTCGTTGAACGGTTTATTGTCAAGATAATCTATCATTTCCTTGAATATCCAAGGTCTTCCGAACGTTGCCCTTCCAACCATAACAGCATCAACGCCATATTGAAGAAATGCTTGTTTGGCTTTTTCCGGTGAAGTAATGTCGCCATTACCGATAATAGGGATATGAATACGAGGATTATTCTTCACTTCTCCGATGAGTGTCCAATCTGCCTCGCCCGTATACATTTGCGAACGAGTTCTACCATGAATGGTTAATGCCTGAATGCCACAATCTTGTAATTGTTCGGCAAGTTCGGTAATAATCAGATGATTCGAATCCCATCCTAAACGCGTCTTTACGGTAACGGGAACTTGAACGGCCTTGACAACTTCGCGAGTTATCTCGAGCAACAAGGGTATGTTCTGTAACATTCCTGCACCCGCTCCCTTTCCCGCAACCTTCTTGACAGGACAACCAAAGTTAAGGTCGATGATGTCTGGGTGAGCTTGTTCAACTATCTTCGCCGCTTCCACCATAGATTCAACATCACGACCATAGATTTGGATTCCTACGGGACGTTCCTCGTCACTGATGGTGAGCTTGTTAATGGTAGATTGTATGGAGCGAACTAATGCCTCTGCACTCACGAACTCTGTATAAACCATAGCTGCACCATATCGTTTGCACAAATGGCGAAACCCGATATCCGTTACATCTTCCATCGGAGCAAGGAAAAGCGGATTGCTCCCAAACTCTACATCACCTATTTTCATCAATAAATAAAGGTATAGGTAATTGTTTTCCCATTCTGATCTTTCACGGTCATGGTTCTTATGGAACCATTGGAATTGGTTTCCGCTCCTACTTGATAGGTATTATATCTTCCCTTTGCCTCTGAAATGACACTCGTAAATCGTGCAAATCTCATCATTGACAACAATAGATAGGGATTGCAATTGTCTACACCTTCCAATAATTGGTTCACGTCTAAATTCGTTGCACAATTGTTTACGTTGCTATATGACAACTTATATGTCTCATACACATTACGATTGTCTGAGTAATGGCGATAAATAGCCATACTATCAGCCACATGCGTATCATCTATCGTCAAAGAACCATTTCCATTATAATATATTCCGTATTGCGTATAGAAAGGTCCACATTGGTCAAGTACCTTGAAAGCATTCTCAAAAGAAACGGGGAACACATCGTTCATATAAAATGAACGGTATTCAATTAAGTGGTCTACCACTGCCGAACGTTGAATTGTTCCGTTATAATCGCAACGCATATTGGCACTGGACGTTGTAGAAAGACTTGTCAAACAATATGGATCGTAAAAAGCATTGTCTACTCCATTGAAATTCATTTGTTGGTAAACACCTTCTTCCACGGCATTTTGAACAAAGAATGTAGAATCTCGATAATTAAACTTACTTACTTCTTGAACGACAATCTTCCTTTCATCGTCATTATAAATCATGGTGAGATTGTGTTCCGTTTGGTTTCCTTTCAATGATAGAGCTAATGGACGCGACATTGCATCATAAGCAACACGAATCTCACTACCATCAGAACCCTGTATGCTCTTTACCAAAGGAGCATTACCCAACGAACCATCTATACGACTGGCATATTGCTGAAAAGAGAAAGAGGTATATGCTTTATCGGATTGTTCAGAATCTGTAATACGGAAAATCGCATAACGAGCCTTACCTGTTTCATTGGACGAAAGGGTTACTCCATAGCGACAAAACATATTTGCCTTTCCACTCTTTTGTCCTTGAATGTTAATCCATGAATCATCACCTTGATATGTAGTTATTTCCCAAGGACAATTGGAATAAAACACTAAACTATCTTTTGTTTGATTGGCATAAAGACAAGACAATGGCATGTTTCCCGTCATCGGTTGCTGAACGGTAATGATATATTGAGTCAATGGCTCTGCTTTTTCACAAGCTACCAAAAACAAACTCGTACATAAACCCAAAAGAACTGGTTTCAATAATTTCATGTTATCTATCTTTTATTTAACTATTTTCATACTACGTACCTTTCCATTGGAAAGCACTTCCTTGCGAATATAAAGTCCAGAGGAAACTGGAGCTTTCTTTCCTAAACAACTTCCGTTGATATGATAATATGTAACATCCAACACTTCACCATGATCATCATGAGAAGGAGTGATACCTGTCAAATAATTTTCAATATTTGGAATAACGACAGGTTCTATTCCCTTGCGCGTCGGAATCACTTGATGAATCTTTCCGTCAGCATCAAATGTGAGTTTATCTACACACACCTCGCGATGAGTGCCAGGACCATAGTTCAAATAATTCTTGTTGATACGATGATAAACAATATACCAATCGTCTGTACCTGGGATATTAACTATGGAATTATGGCCTGTTCCGTAAATCTTATCTGTTGGTTTTTGGATGATGACTATAGGATTAGAGGCTACTTTAATAGGACCTGTTGGAGAAGTACTCGTTCCATACGCCACATGATAATTAGCAGCACCCGTATCATCCACACTCCACAAGAAATAATAAATGCCATTACGGTAGAACACGTATGTGCCTTCACGATAAGCATAATTCGATAAAGTACCTCCCGTCGGGGTAATATTGTACTCTTCGCCTACCACATTCATCATGTCGTCGCTCAACAAACGATAGCACATTTTTCCGTTTCCATAATATAAATATATCTGTCCACTAACTGGGTCGGTGAATACATCGGAATCTATCATCTGTCCTGCGGTAGAAGAGGTAAATAATGGAGTTTTCTTTGCCGTAAAGGGACCAATTGGACTTTCTGCTGAAGCCACACCTAACGTTTTAGTATTCAACGCCTTGTTGTGTCCACTAAAAAAGAAGAAGTATTTCCATTTTCCATCCATCCATTTCTCTTCAATACATGGTGCCCAAGCATTGCCAATCGACCAAGGTACATTACCGCCACTCTTTAAATTTAGTATGGTACCTTCATTGGTGAAATGTACTAAGTCTGGCGAAGAGAATACGTCAAACGTATAGCCTCCCCAACCATCATAGCCATCTGTAGTGGGATAAACATAGAACCGTCCTGTCTTTTGGGAAAATAACACTTCGGGGTCTGCGTGGAAATCAGGGATAATTGGGTTAGCATCTACTTCCACTTGAACCGAATACGTCTTACTTTCAACTCCATTAGTAATAGTATATGTTACGGCACCTTGTGAGAAATCTTGTTCACCAACAGGAGAGATGGTCGCTCCAGCTGATACCAACAATTGTGGGTCAAATGCACGAATATCCGCTCCGTATTCAACTGGAATAAAAATGGACTTATCATTGATTTCAAGGTCATTCTGTTTCACAAGGTTGTTATTCGCACCTGTTATCTCTATGTCAACATAACATGGGAAAGCATTCAACAATGCATCGGTTTCGGCTTTTGTAATGGGAATAACCGTACCATGTCGAGGAGTAAACGCACCAAAAGTGTACGTATTTTTCACAAAATTAAAGTTAGACAAATCATCGCTTGAACAGAACTGATAATAACCGCTGGTGTAACAATCGTACATCAAAATCCACGAATCCTTGTTGATTAACTTAAACACACCAGCACCCTCAACAGATACTGTGGTTTGTTGCAACGAACCAGATGGTGATGACCATTGGCTTCCAAGAGGTTGTCCTTCACGAGCCGTAAGATGCTTAGCGGTAACTTTGCAAATGCCACCTTCACCTTCAGTCTTGTAAAACGCATGGTATAGCGAATCAGAAGCACTATATACGATGTCCATATCTATCGTTGATGAATCTCTATCATATAGGAAAACGGGATCGGTTTCCAAATCCGTGAAATCGGAATTCGCATAACAATAATACACCTTATCGTATGGAATGGGTTGCCTACTACCAGTACGCATGGAGAAATACACCATATACTTTTTGGCTTCGGGATCCCATATTGTTTCTGGAGCCCATACACGTGTCAACTTATCGGCAAAATCACAATGGGAGAATCTATCTGGGAAATGTACGGTGGAATGCGACCAATTGATTAAATCGCGCGACTTCATCAAAACAATGCCTCTATTACTATCCCATCCTTGTTCTGATTTCATATCCGTATTCACCATATAAAACCAACCATCCTCACCACGAAGGATGTGAGGGTCTCTAACGCCTTTCTTCAAGGCTATCGAATCGGCAGCAACAACTCTACTTCCCCAATTGAGAGGCGTAAAGTTGAATCCGTCATTGGAAATGGCATAGTAAATATTCTCATTATTATTGGAAGGGAAATAAACAAAAAGGTAATTATCATACGGATCTTTCCGTGAAACATTTACACGGAATTCCTTTGTTGCCTTTTCTTGACCACGCATGATAGTTGCCTCAAGTATTACGGTCATATCCTCCATTTCTGGTTGCTTCATTACCTTTCCTTCATGGCTTAACCATTCTGGTTGAGAAGATTTCCAGAATATCACGGAACCATCCCTTCCTACGGTTGGCAATTTTACTTGTTCATACAAATGATTGATGCGACCATCCAATTGCAACCATTCCGTATCACGTGAAACAATTTCCGCATCAGAATACTCTGGCAGAACACCCACTTCAAAGGTGCGCTCAACCGTTACTTTTCCACTGGTTAACGTTGCGGTAAGTGTAGCTATAGACTTTGGATTTCCAAAAGCTGGACGAGATATGTGACCATCGGAGGTGATAACTCTCTCATTACTACTTTTCCAAGTAATCTTGATGTCATTCCAAACAGACGGGAGGGTAACATCATTAACGAGTTCGCTCATATCAGGCATAGTAAAAGAATTCATCAACTTCACTAAACGCAAAGAATCTTCATACTCATTTAACTCTTCACAAGATGACCACAAACTGATAATAGTCTTAGAATCAAGGGAATAATTGAAAATACGGAAATCACTATACTTCGCATTTTTCAAATAAGCATCACCATCATAGCAACTTTTTCCTAAATAATTCATCTTCGTGTTACCAATATCTGAAGGACGGAGGTTGACTTTAAAGGAAGTAGACTTCCCATCTACGAGAATACGTGCATAGGAAGAACGTTGCATAACGATGAGATTATACCATCTGCCTTTTTCTATTTTATTATTGGAAACAAAAGTTTCTTCACCATTATAATCTGTTTTCGTAATGGCAAACCGAGAATCTTTCGCACTCAAGAAAAGATAACCATCTGAAGAAGAGTTGGCAAAACACCAAATATATTGACCGTTCTCTGACAAATCGGTTTCTTCGGGAATGAAGATATTAACCGTAATGGCATAATTATCATCAAGTGTACCTATCAATTCGCCAATGCTTGCATCGAATTCAAAATAACCATTATCAGCACCTAAGTCAAGTACCTGTCGATTATAATATGTGGACAAAGACGCTCCAGAATGCAAATAACCATAGTATTTACCCGTAACATCAAGTGTAGATAAAAAGTCGAAACGCACCATAATGCTATCGGATGAAGCTTTCATACCGATGCAAACAAATACGAAATAAATGATAGATACAAACCTTTTCATGAGATTAATCGTTAAATAAACAAGGCAACAAAAAAGTGAAGAGATATAATCTACTTACTAAGAAGCAAATCATAACTCTTCACTTAATTATATTTTGCTAAATGCAATATTCAAATTATTCGTCCCAAACACTGAAGCTTTTTGCAGCAGGATCCTTTGAACCTTCTTCATCAACGCCTCCGTAATCAATGCCTTGGTTTGGTGAAAACACACCACTTGCTTCTTGCATTATTGCTTCTACTTGGTAAGAAACAAATGTAATACCTGGAATAATATATACTTTTTTCATAATTGTTCAGTTTTATTTTTTAACAACTTTCTTACCATTCACAATATAAACACCACGTTGTAAGCGATTGGTATTAGTTCCCATATATTGTCCACCAACAGAATATATGTTACCATTTAAACCTTCATTATTGATATTCTCAATAGAAGTAACTTCATCATCGAAATACATAATAACCTTTGCACTTGCTTCATCCACCTTGGTTAAAATATCTCTGAAAGTGAAATAGCCACGGAAGCCCTTAATCTTGGTAGATCCTGTTGAATACCAGAACTTATTGTCTGACAAGAACAAACTAAACTCTGGAACAAATGTTCCGTTTACATAATTACCATACATTCTTGCTGCAGAAGTTCCTGTTCTTGGAGATGCTACTGGAGAAACATTCACATGAAGAGCTGTAAATTCCTTAACCGCACCACTTGTCTTAATAATATATGGAGTGTTAGCATCAATAGCTGATACTGATGTAAATTTCACATCTATTTTATAAATATAGTCTGGGTCATCATCAAGAGTTGATGAAGTAGCTGAAGAAATTTTGGCCACTTTCACATCATTGCCAAATGCTTCTTTAACTTGTGCTTCTGTCATAGCAAAAGGCAAACAAATAGTACTCCAATCATTTGCATTGATAGTACGGATAACCTTCACATTAGCATCATTTTTAGCTGTTGGAATTTCTGTATCATTCTCATTCAGGACAAGATCCAAAGCATCATTATCAATAACAATGTTAAACGTTATAGGTTCTGGCTTAAAATCTGCACCTGTATTCTCTGGTAAAACGGCATCAAACAAAGTTACTTCGAGTGAGGTACCATCTGTTAAGGTTTCAGCGGCAGAAATAGGAATATACATTAAAACTCCTTGATGATCAGTAACGGGAATGTTACCTCTTGGGATATCATCTTCTCCAGAATCACCATAAGAAAACGTTGCAAAGCGGTATTGTCCATCTCCGACTTTATTTGAACCGATTGTCCATGTTTCATCAATCGTCTCACCATTTTGGGCTGTACCTGCTCTACTAATTCCTGTAGGCAACTGAATGTCAAATTGATAACCACAGATAAGCTCACTTTCAAAATCATACTTTACAGCAATAGTCGCATTGCCACCAGGGCGAACATGAACGTCCTCAACGACTAACACATTGTCGGCAGAAGCATTGAATGCCAATGCCATCATTGAAAATAGTAAAAATAATTTTTTCATATCGATATTTTTAAATTGTTTACTAGAGTTTATTTATTCACTCATTCTCCTAACGAAAATATCTAATAAATCCATAAGGAGCCATTATATTCCGTCGCAAAAATAATATAAACTTTTGAAATATCAAAAAAAATATGTTGTTTTTTTCTTATTAACCAAGCAAATTAACAATTTACTTATTCTACATGTAAACTTTAAGTATAAAAATTTAGAGAAAAAGGATGTGTCAAAACATCGTTTCTATTTGGTACATGATACATGTACGATTCGTACATTAGCCTTGTACGGTTCGTACATGACCATTATACGAAATGAAAACGAACGTTTTGACACACCCTTTCTTTATCCATTACCGAAATATATGTTTCTTCCCGTTTACGATATAAATACCTTTATTGGGATTGCTTACCCTTTGACCTTGCAGGTTAAATATCCCTTGTTGAACATATTGTCTATTGGAGATTGCGGGGATTTCTATATCGTTCGTTATCATTTCATCGAAATCAAACACGCGAGTCTCCATTTGATACAAGGCAGAAACGTCTTCGTATGAGAGAATGCGATTGTACATCATCAGGTCGTCTATACAGATGTCGGCAGACCCAAATTTCGTTCCATATCCGAAATAGAAGTTGCGACAAGCAGGGATATGGTCAAGAATCAGGTTGAAATCGCATTTCGCCTTCGTACTTATCGACTCGCCGTTAATCTCTCCCTTATAAACCATCGTGGTTTTATTCGACCTATTCACATACAACTTGATACCATCCTTACGCGATACGGTTACCACCACATGATTCCAACTTCCCACAGGTATTTGAGAAGAAAGGTTGCGCGATTCAGGATTGTTGATGTCAAACCAATTTCCGTCGTTATCAGCATAACCCAGATAAGAGTTTCCAGTCATAAAGAATCGCTTAATGGGATTATAGTTATAGAAACAGAAAATGTCGTTAATCAAATCATCCGTATTACGCTTGAGCCAGAAAGAAATCGTTATTCCCTCGTCAATCGTTCCTTGATAGAAAGGATTGTTGAGTTGCACATAACTATTTTTCCCGTTTGCTCCCTCAAATTGATGTATATATTGTCCTGTGCGCTCATGATCAGAAGCCAAGACTGGTCTTGAGCCACCAGTCATCACTTGTAGATACGCACGTTGGTCAGAATTGAAACTATTCACTAATGGTTGTTTGTCGAAGCAATAATAAGCCACCATATCTGAAGCAAAGTCTCCTGTAGGAATAGAGTTTGCTCTTGCCCTAACGACGTACGATTGTGTCCAATAATAATTACCGCACGTCATTTTTCCTTGAAGTGTAATCATTGAGTCGGCTTCAAGGGCGGAAGGATTATATCTACCATCTTCATCTATGATGTCTGGCGCACTTGAAGTCCATGTTAGTTCAACATTATCTTGCAAATTAAGGTCGTATAGGTTGACATTACTACTAATTACCTTATAATTGCTAACGGGGATAGTACTATTGTTCAAGGTGTAAGCAATGCTATAATCATCTCTCATTTTATATGCCCAAAGATTCAAACCAGAGTTAGCACATACGGCAGAGATAGCTACGGCCTTAATGGTGGTTGGTTCCAATTGCTGTTCTACGATCACTCCTTTATACGTACTTCCATTAATTGTCATCGTGATATACGAATTATTGTCTTGCGTACTCCATTTTCCCGTGTAAGCACCACTAATAGTTCCGTTGGCATTCAATACGACATCTACAGGAGTTACTTGTTCCATATTATTGCGGTCGATTCCGTACTTATGAATCATGAACTTGTAATGTCCCAGGATTTCACTATCCTCAAAACGCTTGCGTGAGGCAATTGAATCATTGTTGAATTTCTCGCCATTATACTCAAAAGGCGCAGCAACAAGCCAATTGTCCTCATTCAAGAACAATTGATGAACGCGCACTTGATGACCTTCGCCTGCGTTATGGAAACGAGTGTGATAAACCACGCAATTAATTCCATCAGCCGTAGTGATTACAGAATTGTGTCCTTGTGCCGTTTCTCCAACATTACCCACGGTTGCAAAACCCCATTCTCCATACGCTCCTAACAACTTTTCGCCTCGTGTATCTGAATTCAAACCATAATTGAGGGCATAACGAGTGAAGATAGCACTTGTGCCCTTGGTATCTACATACGGTCCATCAGGATTCTTGCTTCTGAAAACACGCATCTCATAACCGCCATTTGCCTGTAATTCGCCATAAGTAACGAAAAGATAATAATAATCACCAATGCGTTCAATATAAGAACCTTCACCAGAAACATAATAACCACCAGCAACTTTCTTGCCGAAATATGGGTCGGTGGTAACGGATTGTCCTCGACTCGAATAATCACTACCATATGACACGGTATAATCACGCAATCCCGTATTGGGGTCAAGTTTCAACATCCATATTCCTCCCGACCATGAGCCATAAGCCATCCAAAGCGTTCCGTCTTCTGCATAAAAGACGCATGGGTCTATCGCATGAGGCCAATAATTACCCCAACCATTCCCTCTATTATACCTTTCTGGCAATGAAGATAATGAGCCGAGCGCAAGTTGCATATCGGTCTTTTGATAGGAAATGTTGCTATTCGTACCATTGATGAATCCCGTGATTACTACGGGAGCTTGATAGACGTATGTTCCATCAATTCTATCAGATGTCAACAAAATTATACTCGAATTCCAAGTAGGTCCGTTGATGCTAAGATACATACACCATTTGTTCAACACCTTATTATATATAATATCAGGAGCCCACATATTTCCATCTACGGAATAGTTGCCGTATGCACCAGACCAAGCAAAGGCGTTGAAATTGGGAAGTTCTACGGTTTTTCCATTAATTTGCACGGTTTTTACTTGCGGAGTTACGAACGCCTCGTTATTATTAGCCGTACGCACATTGCCATTTGCATCAACCACACCCCATGGTGCAGAAATATGAGACCAATTCTGCAAATCCCTTGTGCGAGCTTGTCCACGATGAGAACCAAAAATATAGTAGTAATTATCCGTTGAATTGAAAACTATAGACGGATCATGCACGGAAACGTGTTGCATGGTGATGTTTCTATACATGGATCTTGCCATGGTAGAGGTAATCTCCACCTGGGCAAAAGAAATGTTAATCGAACATACGATTACCAACAACGAAATAAGGAAACGTTTTTTGTTCATTTTTCAGTAAAGCTATGATTGTAATCTGCAAATATAAGCATAATTCCCGAAAAAACAAAATGTTTATCTTATATGTTTGTCATTTTGATACATTATTGAAAAAATATCCCTAAAATCATTTGCAAGAATAATAGTTATTGTTTATTTTTGTAGTGAAAATCAAAACTAAAAACTTAAATATCATGCAAAACGTAGAATTCAACCAAATCTTGCCACAATTCAAGATAGAAGGTACCATCGAATCTGTTAAACCTTTAGGCAACGGCCTGATTAATGACACATATTTAGTTGTTACAAAAGAAGAGAATCAACCCAATTACGTGTTGCAACGTATCAACGACTCAATATTCACCAACGTGGAGTTGTTGCAACACAATATAGAATTGGTTACCAATCATATACGCAAGAAATTGGAAGCACAAGGAGAAGAGGACATTCAACGGAAAGTGCTTCAATTCGTGAAGACGATTGATGGAAAGAACTACTTCATGGACAAAGAACGTCGCTTTTGGAGAATCATGATATTCATCCCGAATGCGCAGACGTTTGAAACGGTAGACACGAAATATTCCTATCTTGCAGGCGTTGCTTTTGGTGACTTCGAGCAAATGTTAACGGATTTGCCAGAGACATTAGGCGACACGATACCAGATTTCCACAACATGGAATTCCGAATGAAACAATTGCGCGATGTGGTAGAGAAAGACCCCGTGGGAAGGGTTGAGAGCGTGAAGGAAATACTGGACATCTTCGAGAAAGATGCAGAAAGAATGTGCCAAGCCGAAAGATTGCATCGAGAAGGAAAGTTGCCAAAACGTATCTGTCATTGCGATACGAAAGTAAACAACATGATGTTTGACGCAAACGACGGACATTTCTTGCTTGTTATCGACCTTGACACCGTAATGCCAAGTCTGTTCTTCTCTGATTATGGTGATTTCCTACGGTCGGCAGCCAACACTACAGCTGAAGATGATCCCGATATGAACAACGTACACTTCAACGAGGATATTTTCAAGGCATTTACTAAAGGGTATATTGAATCGGCAGGTAAATTCCTCACTCCGCTGGAGATAGAATTATTGCCTTATGCGGTGGAACTCTTCCCGTTCATGCAAAGCGTAAGATTTATGTGGGATTACCTTAGTGGTGACCATTACTGGAAATGTAAATATCCCACACACAATCTTGACCGCTCTCGCAACCAACTGAAATTATATCAAGAGGTTTGTAAGCACGAACAGATGATGAAAGACTATATCGCATCCTTGCAAATCTAATTAGCTGGTAGGCTGTCGTTTAGTTAATTTAAAGATTTTTTGCTATAATATGGTAGGGGATTTAATAAAATTCCCGTAATTTTGCACGCACTATACATATATTATATATTTAGGTATTATTTTTTAGGATATGAAGAAATTATTGTTGTTTGCAATTCTCATTGCGTCTTTTACAACCATTTATGCAGATAATATAGATAGAAACGCAGCATACGAAAAGGCCGTGTCTTTCATGCAACAAAAGAATCCATCAATAAGATTCAATAAAAACAAGGCTCGTAAGATAGTGGGAAAAACCACGGAAAACACACTACCCTATTACGTCTTCAATGCTGAAAGCAACCAAGGCTTCGTCATCGTTTCTGGAAACGACCAAACAGAGCCTATCATGGGATATTCCGAGAATGGTTCGTTCGATTCCGACAATATTCCCCCCGCTCTCCAATTCATGTTAGACCGCTATGCAGAAGAGTTGGATAGCATCAATGCAGAAGAGCCAATCAACGATAATGTCACCAATCCAAGAAAAGTCGTATCCTTGCCAAGGACGGCGATTGAACCGTTTTGTACGAGACTTTGGGGACAATCTTCTCCATATTACAATTCAGCCCCTATGTTCGATGGTGGCAGGTGTGCTATTGGTTGCTTAGCGGTAGCCGTGTCTATTGCAATGGCATACTATAATTGGCCAGAAGTTACAACACCAATTCCTGCATACGTTACAACTACAAACAAGATTTCAATGGACGAATTAAAACCCTTGACCATTGATTGGAAAAACATGTTAGATGAATATTTCTTTCAAACAACATCGGCACAACGAGCAGCAGTATCCAATTTTATGCTCTATGTTTGTCAAGCATTAAAAGTAGACTTTTTAAAAGGAATTGCAGGAAATGCTGTTGTGTCATCCGCTATATATGGATTAACCCATTATTTTGATTATGATTCTAATTTATATCATACTAATTGCACAGATTTTGAGACTATTAATGATTTTACAGATGTTGTTTATACCGAACTATCCCAAGGACGACCAGTTATCTTTGATGGGTTTTCTTTAAGTACACCAACTTCAAATGCTGCTGGTCACGCCTTTGTATGCGATGGATACGATCAGAATGACATGTTTCATATTAATTGGGGATGGTTAGGATTTTGCAATGGATATTTTCGACTTACTATGTTAAATCCTTATAAAACCACAAGAAATCGTAATTATACTAGAAATCTTGGCGTTATGTTGGGGTTACAACCAAATGGATGGAAAGAAAATACAGGAATGTCTTACCCAACAGAAGATATGTCTTTACAATTCTTAAGTATCAATCCAAATGATAATGGAATCAGAATAACATTACAAAATGGCTATAACACAAAACAAACATTTGAAAATGCAATTGCCATTTATGATAACAATTTGAATTTTGTTAAATTAATTTCTGACATTGATACTACTACATTCAACAAAAACGGTTGGAGTTACAAAACATATTCATCTATTTCTTATGAGAATGTAGCAGACGGCATTTATAAGGTTATTCCAGTAAGCCGCATTTGTGGAGAAGAAAGATGGCACTTTGACAGATGCCTTGGAACCTATGCATATTTAGAAGCAATAGTTGATGAAGGTAAAATTTCATATTCACCGATTGAAACGTTAGTAGTAAACTCATTCTCCGTATTAGAATCTGATCAAGGAAATGGTATTGGTGCACCTCAAACAGCAATTCTAAAGATAACAAATAATTCTTTTGATAATTACAACAAAAACATGTATTTGTTTGCTAATAAGCAATTGAATATGATACAAGGATTGAGAATTCCGATGAATTCTACCGTGGAAATTCCTATAGAATTTGTACCATACGTTGCTGGTGATTATAAATTAGAAATATGTAAAGATGCTGAAGGTGATTTTCCTATCGCTTCAACGACCACTATTGTAAATGATATTGTCAATTACGGTGATGAAAGCACTAATTATAGAATTATCTCTGCAAAGATAATTAATGATAACGCCAATGTAATTAATGGTGTTGGTAATATCATTTCTGGAAATTATAAGGTTACTTTTAGTTTAACTAATATTGATAGCGTTCAAGTATTCAATGACTATATACGTTTCTCACTATCAATAGATCAATCAGTTGTTTCTGCATGGGAATCTACGAAACTCGAACATGTAAGACTATTACCAGGTGAAACCAAAATTTACACTTATGAATCCAATGAGTTATTATGGAAAGACAAAAGTTATGTGTTTAGAATTATGACTAAATGGAACTCATTAGCTTCCATGGACAATGTAAATGATTGGTCAAAATCAAGCTCTTATCAAGTTTTTGCAACTCCATATACTATTGCACGCGCTATTGGCATTCGTTATTGGACTGGCGATGGGAACACCTATGGATTAGATGTTGATAATAATGCCGATTTAATTATACCAGAAAATGCTGTAGCTGTAAGTTTTGATACAGATTCAAATACTTGGCCAACCAATATTATCCCGAATGATAATCCAAATACATTATACTACTTTAATGGTCAGTCAAAATACTTAAACATTATCAATGTTATCAATAATGGGATTGCGGAAAATATTACCCTAATTGATGGATATCCAGTTTTTGTACCCGAAGATTTTCATGCTAATAACATTTCTTATAAGCGAACATTTTATAAAGGTTGTGAAGGAAATAAGAATTTATACAACTGGTCTACTATCATTTTACCATTTGATGTTCAAAAAGTAACAAACACAATTGATAATGTTGACATAGATTGGTTCCATAATTCAGATGAGTTATTTAAAGACTTCTGGTTATGTAAATATCATGGAAAAGAGAATTACGATTTGCTATTCGACTACGCAAACGAATTTAAGGCAAATACCTCGTATATTATTTCTGTCTCTGGTAATGAAAGAACTGATTCACTTGGTCTAATAGGAAAGCCTATTGAATTTAGTTCAAAAGATGTGGAAATTCAACATGGCAAACTTTTTGAGGACACATATGATTTTGACTTTGAGGGAACTTTCACTGGTTCATCTATAACAGATAAAAAAGTATATATGTTTACAGATGAAGAATATGGAAATAGTTTCGATTACGTTGGTACAAATGCAACTATCAATCCTTTTAGAGCGTTTTTTATTTCTGAAGTAGACATTAATAGTTTGAGTGAAAAACTTACTATTAATATCCTTAATGAAAATAAAGAAATGACTGGTATTAACAATAAATACAGCAATGATAAATATGATAGTTATTTATATGACCTTAGTGGAAAGAAATTATTAAATGGAAAAAGGAAAAAAGGAATATATATTAAAAATGGGAAAAAATATATAAATGTCTTATAAATCCTAGCCCCCGCCTACTTTATGTAAACGGGGGATTCTTTTTATCTCATAAACTTACAACTTACTTTTTCTCGATTAGCATCTGTCGCACGGGCAACATAGAAGCCGGATGGGAAGGATGATACGTCTACGTATCCTGTGCCTCCTTTTATACTAATAACTGATGACATGACAGATTGACCACTTGCCGTAAAGATTTCTACGCGTGCAATGTTTGAACCCTCTGACTTCAACAAGAGAGTCTTATTGCCATAATGGATGCTGAAATCATTCGACGACGCGATGGTTGTTCCTCTTATATCAAGTGTTTCTTGAGTTACCTTCTGGGAATACATGGTCATGATGTTACGCTTGCTGATAGTTGGTGTACTGAATGCATAAATGTCATTTCCGCCATCAGGATATCTACCTACCGTCGTATTGCCATCATGAGTTTGATAATATAATGTATCAGTCCAACTCTTATCCGATGCCGTCAATGCTACCGAACCCCCGTTTCCACTAATCTTAAACGTTGCGTGTAATGCCTGATTCGTCGTAGCAAGATTGTCACACCATATTAATATATGTCCATGAGGAGGAATCTTAGTCGAAGCATGTGTCTGTTCTTTTGAAATCTTATATTTCGTGAGCACATTCAAGTTGTCTGTCAGATACATACCTTCAATATCTATCTCCTCATCCGTTGTATTGTATAGTTCTACCCAATCATTTTTCTTTCCATATTCATTGACATAAATAGAATTACTTCCACTCACCTCATTGATTCTCACCACATGCATGTTATCTTCAGTTCTTTCCGTTTCCGTCATCGGCTTATAGATGGCGGTCAACTGGAAATTAGTGGTTGGCATCGTGATTTCAGCATCAGTAGAATAATAATTCACATCTTGCGAAGAGACGGTTCCCATCAATTGTGCGTCCCAATAAATATCAGATGAAGTAGCACTACAATTATGTACTTCCACGGCAATCACGTTTTCTCCCTTATTCAGCAAATTAACAGGAATGGAAATACTACCATCAAATTGCACTTGGTCAGCGTATGTCGTAGAATATGTGTTAAAATCCACCCTACCCGTAGGCATATTAAATCGTTCTACTTCCGTACCATTTACATACACGATAAAACCATCATCCACTTCATAATTCAAGGTAAACACGTCATTATTGGCAGGTTTCTCCTTTAACGTAAACGATTTACGGTAATAGGATGTTGGATATTTGTTATTCGAACTATTTCCATACGATATTGTAGTTACGATGCCCGACAATTTAAATCCCAATGGTGCCAATCCTGTTTTCCAATTGCTTGGTTGGTAATTCGCAGCATACCACAATGTACCGTCAAGCGAACCTCTGTCATAATAAGTCCAATTAGTTCCCTTGTCGAATATCACTTGTTGAGAACCAACACCAGAACCCGACATCCAACCTTGGAAAGTATATCCAGCAGGTGCCACGGCTTTCAACGTTACCGGAGCAAACAGATTTCCCGCAAACTTACCTGTTGGAATATCGATACCATTGACTTCAATGCGAGCCTCATCCACATTGCTTGACAATCTTGCACTTCGTGGTGCAACTTGCTTCAAGTCAAACAAATTATAATTTCTCAGGGCATTTATCATCGTCGAATTTCTACCGCTCAAGCTATTTATCAACGAATTTCCCATGTTCCTTACATTCCAGTCACGGCCTTCCAAAGCCATAGCTGGCGAACAAATGTCCACCAACGAGCCAATAATTTCAGAGCATCTATTCGGTTCAAACACACTTCCACCAACGATGCAATACGTATCAATAAACTTCTTTTTGAATTCCTCGTTTTGCAATAATTGCCTAAACAATGTAACCAATGTGTTATCAGTTGTAATGCGAATATTATCGGGATACAATAAATCGAAAGTATAATTACGTTCCATTCCGAAGAACCAATCAAAGACATTACTGCCATTTGCGAACGAACCATCCAAGTCGAATACTATAAACCTAAACTTCCCACCGTCACGATAGCGGAAAGCCTTCACGTTGTTTCTCGTCCAATCCGAACCACCCAAATAGAAGCATACGGCCATGTAAGAAATATATTCATCCACGTCCAAAAGGTTCTTGATTTCCTCATACGTCTCGCTATTTGCTGCATCTGCCGATAGTTGAAGCAATTGTTGGTAAGACTCATCGGTTCCACATTTCTGAACGTAAAATGAATCGGGGGAAATTTCAAACTGGTCAATCTCGTCATCATCCCAACCATAATTTGCGTAAACATAATGTTTATTGTTGGGTTCACGCACGTTCAGCATTCCGATGTATTGACCATTGATAAACTCATGGGAAGGCCTAAAAGACTGACCATCCACGTCTATTCCCGAAGAGAGAATGATAGTCTGCAAGGCTCCATCCTTCAATCTATCCCCATTGTTGTTTCCACCATTCCTGATTTGTAACGTACGGTTGCGAATATATGGTTTTTCCTCAAAGAACGGATAGTTCAAATTTTTGTTGCCACCCAATTCCTTGCTACCTTTCAACTTAAATGAATGGGGAGTCCACGCACGACTCCATCCTCCGCACATTTCCAAATTCACGTCTTGGTTCAACACCATTCCGTCTTCAAGAGTGATATACGAGAAGTTTACAGGGCGCTCCCAATCCATGTTCCAATTGCATTTCGATGATTGTCCGTTGCCTGGACGACCATTAGTACCTTTCACATACACGCCTATTGAATCGTCATACAAGAATTTAGGGTCGCTTATCACAGAAACGATGGGCAACGTATAATCCATGTCATGATAGATATACGAGCGGGATGTTACGGGCGAAGCCAAATAATCGTCGGCAAACAAGCGGAAACGATATACTTCGGTATTGTTTATGCTGAATTGTCCCGTCCTTGATGTCGCTCCGTTGGTCATCGTCGGCAATGTACCGTCTGTCGTATATCGTAGCGTACAACCTGTAGGAATCTCCACGTTCACCGTCAATGTTCCCACGAATAATTGTGATGGTTGGTCTACGACAGGTGCTGCCAATTGCATCAAGGCAAACGTAGAAGTATTGTTGCTTGCTTGTGGTGTGGGATTCGACGTGGTAGACCACTCCTCTCCTCCATCAGTCGTTCGTGCATAGCTCACTCTTTCCATGCTGGCAGGATAGTCTTGTTGCACTATCAAGTTTCCTTTCGAGTCGCTGATGTAAATAGTGCCACCATCCTCATCCAACTTGAATGTCGTGTTTTTCCTGTTGAGCGTTCCGCTATCAAACCATACGATACGATAACCATGCGGTGGAATGGTACCCATATTCGATGGGGCTCGCCACAACTTCAGGTTACTTGGCGTATCGCTGAAATAAAAGTTGTTGATTCCCACGCCATCATCCGTAGGATTGTAGAGTTCTATCCAACCGTCAAAATTGAATGCAGGACTAATCCACTGATCCACATTCGAAGCCATAATCTCATTGATGATGAGAGATTCCTTTGTAGCAGGATTGCTGGTTATCCTCACCATCACGTACACCACCTTATTGCTTCCGTCTGTGGAACGCGCGGAGATTCTCACGTTGCCCTCATCCACCGCCGTTATTACACCATTTTCGTCGACCGTAGCAATACTCTCATCACTACTGGCCCACGAAAGCGTCTTATAGGTAGCGTTTTCAGGCGTGATAGTAGCGATAAGTTGATAAGAGTCGCCTATTAGCAAATTCAAGATAGTTGGCGTTACGGTCAGTTTCGTGATGGGAACCACTTCGCCAAAATACTCTATCTTGAAGTTATCAAACAGACACCAGTTGTTATTAATATACTCATCATTCCTCAATCCGATGATTAAGTCGCCTCCGTCGTGGTCAAACTCAAGTTCGTTCCAATAATAACCATCCTTGAACGCACGAGTGCCACTTTCCATCGTATTGGGGAAATAGATGGTGGTTTGGTTCCACCAGTCACCAGTAGAATAACCCCAGCAACTACCTTCCAAGTTTTCCGTGAACGACTGAGCATATACGCTCACCAACTTCTTCTCATTGGTTCCCGCATACAAATATCCCGTCACGTTCTCCGAACCGTTCAGGTAATCCTGATAGCCATTTTGGTTGTCCTTACACCTGAAAAAAGATTGTACGGAAACCTTATAATGACCAGCCGACAGATTCATCAAGTTTTGGTGAATATCAAAGGTGGAATTCCAAAATTCCATGGCATCTACGCGATTGTTGCACGTACCGTTTCTCCATGAAAATTCCCATCCCTGATTGGTATTCCCGTCGAAGGTGTAATTGGTAATATACTGACTCGTAATGTCTATCCATTCCTGGACGGCATTCGCTTTCTGTGGTACGAATATCGCCAACATTGCCAACAAGAAGCCATCTTTCCATGCCTTCATCACCATTTCCTTCAATCTATCAGTCAAGTTATTCATTGGTTCATTTATTTGTATAAGACAATTAACTTACACATTATACTCCTGCCAACTCTTAATCTGAATGTCTTCCATCTTCATGGCGCAGAAAGCCTCGATGAAAGCCTTGGCAAGACGTACGTTTGTCATCAGGGGAATGTTGTGGTCAATGGCAGCCCTACGAATGCGATAGCCATTGGTCAACTCGCGCTTGGTGTGGTTCTTGGGTACGTTGATAATCAACTCCAACTTATGCGACGAAATCAAGTCCATTACGTTGTTTGGTCCCTCTTCGTCTGGCCAAGCCACAGCTGTTACGTTCACGCCATTGTCGTTGAAGAACTTAGCTGTACCCACCGTACCATAAATCTCATATCCTTTCTTTGCCAATTCGCGCACGGGCTCCAGCAAATCCACCTTACCCTTTGCGTCACCAGACGAAATCAAGATGCTCTTCTTTGGCAAGCGATAACCAGTGGCTATCAAGGCATTGAGCATAGCCTCGTTGAGGTCGTCACCCAAGCAACCTACTTCACCCGTACTACTCATATCCACGCCCAATACGGGGTCGGCATTTTGCAAACGGGCAAACGAGAATTGCGAAGCTTTTACGCCAATCCTGTCAATGTCAAACTCTCCCTTCTCTGGCTTCTGATAAGGCACGTCGAGCATAATCTTCGTTGCCGTCTCGATGAAGTTGGTCTTCAAAATCTTGCTGACGAACGGGAAGGAACGACTGGCTCTCAAGTTACACTCAATCACCTTCACGTCGCGGTTCTTGGCAAGATATTGTATGTTAAACGGACCCGAGATATTCAGTTCCTTAGCAATCTTATGCGAAATCTTCTTGATTTGTCTGATGGTAGAGAAATAGATGTGCTGAGCTGGGAACACCATCGTTGCGTCACCTGAGTGTACGCCAGCATATTCCACGTGTTCGGAAATGGCATATTCCACAATCTCTCCCTTGTCGGCAACGGCATCAAACTCTATTTCCTTGGTTTCTGTCATAAACTTGGAAACCACCACTGGATAATCCTTAGACACTTCAGTGGCCATGGCGAGAAAGCGTTCCAATTCTTCATTGTCGTAGCATACGTTCATGGCAGCACCGCTCAACACGTACGACGGGCGCACCAAAACGGGGAATCCCACTTCGTTCACGAATTCCTTGATGTCGTCCAACGATGTCAATGCGCGCCAAGCTGGTTGGTCTACGCCTAACTTATCGAGCATAGCGGAGAACTTATCACGATTCTCGGCACGGTCAATGTCTACGGGCGACGTTCCCAACACTGGCACACCTTGGCGATACAACTTCATGGCGAGGTTGTTCGGAATCTGACCACCCACAGAGACAATCACGCCACGCGGTTGTTCCAAGTCAATCACGTCGAGCACGCGCTCCAACGTCAGTTCGTCGAAATAAAGCCTGTCGCACATGTCGTAGTCGGTAGACACGGTTTCAGGATTGTAGTTAATCATGATAGACTTATAGCCCAGCTTACGAGCCGTGTTGATGGCGTTCACCGAACACCAGTCGAATTCCACGGATGAACCGATGCGATACGCACCAGAGCCCAAAACCACCACGCTCTTCTCGTTCTTGTAATACTCGATGTCGTGCTGCGCTTGCGGTGTATCGTAATGATACGTGAAATAGAGGTAGTTGGTCAATTCGGGATGCTCACTTGCCACGGTGTTGATGCGTCTTACGGCTGGCAATAATCCACGTTGCTTACGATAACGGCGCACGGCAAGGTTCTCGTTGTACATATTGCCCACCTCTGGTTTCAATACGAAACGGGCAATCTGGAAGTCGGAGAAACCTGCTGCCTTCACTTCCATCATGAAGGCATCGGGAATTTCCTCCAAACTATTGTAGGTTTGCAACTGATGTTTCAGGTCAACGATTCGTTTCAGTCGCTCAATAAACCACTTGTCGATACGAGTCAATTCTTCGATTCTCTCGATGGTGTAACCGTCTTCCAAGGCTTGTGCAATGGCAAAGATACGCAAGTCGGTAGGATTCTCCAGCGCATCGTCAAGGTTCTCGAAACGCGTGTGGTCGTTGCCTACGAATCCATGCATTCCCTGCCCTATCATACGCAAGCCCTTCTGAATCATCTCCTCGAAACTACGACCGATTGACATGATTTCGCCTACAGACTTCATGCTGGAGCCAATTTGTCGGGATACGCCCGCAAACTTCGTCAAATCCCAACGAGGAATCTTGCAAATCATGTAATCAAGGCTCGGAGCCACGTATGCGGAATTAGGAGTACCCATTTCGCCAATCTGGTCGAGCGTGTATCCCAATGCGATTTTAGCTGCCACGAAAGCAAGCGGATAACCCGTAGCCTTTGATGCCAAAGCCGAAGAACGACTCAAGCGGGCATTGATTTCAATGATACGATAGTCGTTGGTCTGCGCGTTGAAGGCAAATTGGATGTTACACTCGCCTACGATGCCTAAGTGCTTCACGCATCGAATGGATAATTCTTGCAACATCTTCACTTGCTCGTCGGTCAACGAACAGGTTGGCGCTACCACGATAGACTCTCCCGTGTGGATTCCTAACGGGTCGAAGTTCTCCATTGACGCTACCGTGAAACAACGGTCGTTAGCGTCGCGAATCACCTCAAACTCGATTTCCTTCCAACCTTTCAACGACTCTTCTACCAAGATTTGTGGGGCGAACGTGAATGCACTCTCGGCCAATTCGATAAACTTCTTTTCGTCAGGACAGATACCAGAACCCAAACCGCCCAATGCGTAGGCTGAACGAATCATGATGGGGAAGCCAATCTCGCGAGCTGCCTTCAGCGCATCATCCATGTTCTCTACCGCATGGCTAACGGGAGTCTTCAACTCGATTTCGTCCAACTTCCTAACAAAAAGGTCGCGGTCTTCGGTGTTCATGATAGCTTCCACCGACGTTCCCAATACCTCTACGCCATATTCCTTGAGCGTACCGTTCTGATACAATTCAGTACCACAATTCAATGCCGTCTGTCCACCGAATGCCAAGAGGATGCCGTCAGGACGCTCCTTCTTGATAATCTCAGTCACGAAATACGTAGTTACTGGCTGAAAATACACCTTGTCGGCTATACCTTCCGATGTTTGTATAGTGGCAATGTTAGGGTTCACGAGCACGGAGGAAATACCCTCCTCGCGTAATGCTTTCAATGCTTGCGACCCAGAATAGTCAAATTCACCTGCTTGTCCAATCTTCAAGGCACCACTGCCTAAAACTAATACTTTCGTGAGTTTTTTCTTCATGATTATAATTTATATTTTGTGAAATGCGTTTTTAAATTTATTAAATATGTATAAGAGCATGCAAAATTACAAATAAAAATTGAATTTTTCCTGCTATTTATACCAAAATGCTTTTTTTTTCAAAAAAATATGCCTTCATCGTTACAACCTATTGTTTTTTTTCCTATATTTGCGATGAATAAGAACTTTTATCAACGGTTTCATTAAAAATTATAAGGGAGGATAATGCTATGGTAAAACAAACGAAAAAGAATCGTGAGACGGATGCTTACGAATTCGACAATGTTTACAATTGCGATGCCGACGAGAGATACGCTGGCGTGGATTCTTCCATTTGGTACAATTAAAAAACAAAACGGGTGGTTTTCTAATCACCCGTTTTTTCTTGCTCAGTGGATTTGCAATAGACAGATGAAGTGCCATATCAGCCAATGGAGGATTGTAAACCTCCTTAATGTGGCAATGTGGCAATGTGGCAATGTGGCAAAATAAGCAAAATGCCACAACGCCACTTTGCCACATTAAGGTGTTTCTACTTGTTTTTGTCCATCATTTGGGGAGTATAGATAGATAATAGGTAATAGATTGTAAGTAATTAATTTTATTATTATATTATATTATAATATAATATAATAATAACTATATATATATACTGGGGGCTGCATATCGGAACCTCCTTAATGTGGCAAAGTGGCAATGTGGCAAAGTGGCATTTTGTGTAAACCACCGCCAAGGCTATCCTTTGCATCTTGCAAATATATGGTTTAGGATGTGCATATATATGCTTTACGGGGCGCAAATATGGTGTTTATATTTTTTAACAAGAAACGCCAATTTTGTTAACAGATTTTTACACCTTCTTGAAGGGTGTTTTTTGGCGGTTTAAATTAATAGCAGTAATTATGCATGTGGATAGGGCGATGGGAGTGATGGGAGGAATGGGAAGAATGGGTGATAGGCATAATGGGCATGATGGGCATGATGGGCATGATGGGCGAAGGTAATAACGAAAGACACCACGTTAAGCGTAACGTCGTGATTATTTAGAAACACAGTTAGGGCTCCCTCTCCTTGGGAGAGGGATGGGGAGAGGCCTTCATTTCCTTGGGAGAGGGATGGGGAGAGGCCTCGAGAAGAGGCCACCTTTACTGAACTACTGGCAAGATAGCATCGCCAATACAGGAGTTAGGCATTTGGATGTGCAGCATGGCACAAACGGTTGGCGCAATATCCACGATGCGCGTAGGCAAAGACGTACTACCGTGCTTAATCTTCCATCCCAGGAATACGAGAGGTATATGGGCATCATAAGGATTCCATTCGCAATGGGTTGTTCCAGTATAATCGTCCTTGAATTTCCATGAGAACATCTCCGAACGAGGAATGGCGATGATGTCGCCCGAACGCAAGCGATTGTAACCGTTGATAATGCGCTCACGAATGATTTGAGGGATAGTGGCCGTGCTTGCCTTGGCACAATCCACCACGTATAGTAAGTCGTCTTCCTGCAACAATTCATTGATAACCACCTGCTTCACCTCGTCGATATTGAGGTTGGCACGCTCAATCTTCGCGTGGTCAAGATAGAAAAAGTCGCCATAATGAGCCAACACCAACTTTTCCACGCCATACTTATCCTGCAATTTCGCATTGATAGACTTCACGTAATCAGAGGCTGCCCATCCATTGGCGTAAATCTTATGGCTCTTGAGATAATTGGGATTGTGAGCACCACCATGATCGGCAGAGAGGAACAACAGATAACCGTCTTTTCCATATTGAGCGTCCAACAAAGAGAGGAACTTTGCCAACTCCTTATCGAGCGTCATATAAGCCGCCTTCGTTTCCTCTGACCTCGTACCGTATGAATGGGCTATCGCATCGGTAGAAGATACGCTAATGGTGAGCATGTCAGGATAATCGCCTTTACCCAACTGCTCGTTTTGCAATACGGCCTCAGCCATCTTGAAGGTAATCGACACTCCCTCGGGCTTCATCTTCTGGTCTTCCTTTGGCTTGGTAGCATTCTGCTTATTGAATTGTTCCACCCACTTTGGCAATTGTTCCATATAATATGTGCTCGTCACGAAATGCCCTACGCTATTATCGTACCAATAGGCAGCGTTGGCGGAATGACCAGCGGGGAAGATGGCAGCCCTGTCCTTGAGCGCCACGCCAAAGACGCGCGACTTGAAATTGGTAGCCAATCGCAACTCGTCGCCAATGGTAGTCGCCTTGTTGTTACGTGGAGACATTTTCCCAGCTTTCGAGTTCGTACCGACACCCTTCACGGTAGAATCGCTGCAACAATATACATCCTTTCCCTTTTCCATGAAGTTGTTTCCAGCAATGCCATGTAAGGCAGGTACGCTACCCGTATAAATACTGGTATGGCCAATGGCGGTAATGGTGGGAATATAGTTAATCATCGTATTCTCGCAAGAGAATCCCTCGTCAACCAATCGTTTCAAACCGCCCTCACAGAAATCCTCGTAATAATAATAGAGATAATCCCAGCGCATCTGGTCAACTACGAGACCAACAACCAACTTCGGTCTCTCTATCCGATTGCCTCCCCAAGCCGAAGAGAGAGACAACGCAACCATCAACAACGTGAAAAATGTCTTCTTCATATATTCTTTCGTTTAATAGATTATTGATTCTTAGGGCAAATTTACACATTTTCTACATATTATTTTCATTTCCTGCCAAAAAATGAGTGTTTTTTTGTATTTTTGCACGCAAATAAAAAGAAACAAAAATATCATCCTGATAAAATACAAACACTATGGGAGGCTTTTTTGGCACTATCTCTACTAAAGATTGTGTAAAGGATTTATTCTACGGAACGGATTACAATTCGCATCTGGGCACTAAACGCGCGGGTATGGTGACGTTTGACAAGGAACGAGGATTCAGCCGTTCGATTCATAGCCTTGAGAGAAATTATTTTAGGTCAAGGTTTGAAGACGAGTTGGACAATTTCTACGGAAACCAAGGTTTGGGTGTGATTAGCGATACCGATCCCCAACCTATCATCGTCAACTCACACTTGGGGAGATACGCCGTGGTAACGGTGGCGAAAATCAACAACTTACGAGAGATAGCCGACGAACTCTTACAGCAAAGAATGCATTTTAGCGAATTGTCTGCCAACAACATCAACCAGACGGAATTGGTGGCTTTGCTCATCAACATGGGAAAGACATTCGTGGAAGGTATCAACTTGGTACACAAGAAAATCAAAGGCTCTTGTTCGATGCTCATCCTCACGGAAGACGGCATCATCTGCGCTCGCGACTATTTGGGAAGAACGCCCATTGTCGTAGGAAAGAAAGAAGGCGCATTTGCCGCATCAAGCGAAAGCACATCCTTTCCCAATCTCGACTTCAAGATGGTGCGCGACATCGGTCCTGGGGAAATCGTGAAGATGAAAGCCGACGGCCTTGAAGTGCTTCAACCACCATCACAAAACGAACAAATCTGTTCTTTCTTGTGGGTGTACTATGGATTCCCTTCCAGCGATTACGAAGGCATCAACGTGGAAATGGTGCGCGAGACAAACGGAAAGAAGATGGGCGAAGAAGACGAGATAGAAGCCGACTTGGTGTGTGGCATTCCCGATTCGGGCGTGGGAATGGCATTGGGCTACTCAGAAGGTAATCACATCCCATATAAACGTGCGGTGGTGAAATATACTCCTACTTGGCCACGTAGTTTTACGCCAGGCACGCAAAAGCGTCGTGACCTTGTGGCAAAGATGAAATTGATTCCCAATCCCGCCATCTTGAAAGACCAGCGCATTGTATTTTGCGACGACTCTATCGTTAGGGGAACCCAACTTCGCGATAACGTAAAAATGTTCTTTGAATACGGTGCAAAGGAAGTACACGTGAGAATTTCATGTCCACCATTGGTTTACGGTTGTCCATTTATCGGCTTTACTGCCTCGAAAACTGATATGGAACTCATTACTCGACAAGTGATTCGCGATTTTGAAGGAGACGAAAATGTCAACCTTGAAAAATACGCTACCACCAATTCGCCTGAATACAATCGAATGGTAGAGGAGATTTGCAAGAGATTGGGGTTGACATCGTTGAAATTCAACAAGATAGAGACGCTCATCGAATCCATCGGATTACCCAAGTGCAAGATATGCACACATTGTTTCGACGGAACAGGATGTTGTCATAAAAAGGATTGACGGAAACAACATCCCATGAAATAACAATACCCCTGCTTGACATCAGTTATCAAGTAGGGGTATTTACTAACTTTATTAACAAATTAATCTTCTGATACCGAGAAATCGTCTTTTCCTACGCCACAAATAGGGCAAACCCAATCATCGGGAATATCCTCAAATGCTGTTCCTGGCTCAATGCCGCTATCAGGGTCGCCTACTGCTGGGTCATAAACATAACCGCAAACGTCACAAACATACTTTTTCATAATTGTTCTTCGTTTTTTTACGTTTTTATTAAGATTAAAACACTCACTCTATAATATTATAATGTAGAAAGGATGGACTCCACCTTGTCAACGATGGATTGCGGCGTGATGCTCTCCATGCACGCAATATCTCCACGAAGACATTGTTTTCTGCCATATACGGAACAAGGGCGACAAGGCAAATCCGTTTGCACGATGTTTTCAGGACTTTGATTCCAACCCAAGAATCCAGCGTATGGATGTGTGGCTCCCCAAACACTTACAACGGGCGTGTTGACCAACGAAGCCAAATGCATATTGGCACTATCCATGCTAATCATCAAATCGAGATGACTCATCAAAATCAACTCTTTTTCTAAGTTGTTCAGTATGGCAGATGCATTGATGCAACATGGATATTTGCTTTCCCATTCATTCAGTATTTCCCTTTCTCTGTTAGCACCTCCAAACAAGAATATCCTACACGACGGATGATTCTTCATCAATTGCAAAATCACCTCTTCCATCTTCTCCAAAGGATAAATCTTGTTCTTATGAGCGGCAAACGGCGCAACGCCTATCCATTGTTGGAACTTCTTACGTTCACCGATTTCTTCTGACAACAAGTGCAGATTGCCACCTTCGCGCGGGAAGATGGAGGTAAATTCCAAATGGATGGGATAACCCAACTTGGCAAACACCTCAGCATAATTTTGGAAAGCCGTAGACAACTGAACCATACGCTTGTCGTTCTTGGCGGTCAATTGTTTCTTCTCATGATGGTGCTTATTGATATGAGCCACCTTGTGCCTTCCCAAGTTAAATCTCAGTCTCAGATATTTAGACCTTAATATATCATGGAGGTCAGCGATTGCCGTAAAATTCTTAGCCATCAATCGACGATAAAGCGCATTCAATCCCTTCACGCCACGATATTCTCCCTTGACATCAGCTTCCATAAATCCTACGTTTGGCGCAAGATTCTCAAAGAAGCAACGTGCAAAGGGGCGACTCAGTACGGTAATCCTGAGATGTGGATATTGCATCGCCAAAGAATATACCACGGGAACGGTCATGGCAATGTCGCCAATGGCAGAAAATCTTATGATTAGTATATGGTCGATCTTCATTTCTTGTAGAAAATAGGATTAGTAGACGGATCGTTATACATTTTCATCTGCCTATATACCTTCATGTACTTACGTCCAGCTTGAATGTCTTCAAGCAATTGATCTATCGCCGTAGACAAGTCAACTTGTTGCTCAAGCAATACGTTCAACTTGCGTTGACACTTCTCACGATGCTCTTCGGAAGCGTCTTGACGCTCTACCTGCTCGCGCATGTGATAAATCTTGAGGGCAAGTATAGACAAACGGTCAATTGCCCATGCAGGACTTTCCGTGTTAAGACGTGCGTCGGGAAGTGGGGTTACATCGCAGAACTTTTGCCTGAAATAACTATCGATTTGCTCTACCAAGTCGGTGCGATCTTGATTAGACCTGTCTATGCGCCTTTTCAGTTGCAAAGCCTCAATGGGATCAATATGAGGGTCGCGAATGATGTCCTCATAATGCCATTGCACGGTATCAATCCAACACTTTAAATACAACCGATTTTCAATAGAGTCTCTATCGTAAGGATTATTAATAGGTGTATCGATATTGTCAGTAAGGTGATAATCGTTTATTACCTTGTTGAATATTTGATTGCAGTCTTGAGTAAATGACATTAGGTTTAAATTTTTTATGAACATGCAAATATAGTATTAATTTTCAAAACAACAAACAATTTACAATAAATTAAACCTAAATGGGCGTTTTTTCTGCACATGTTGCATGTGTTTGTGCAGCCAACCTATCTTTTTATTCGAAAATATTTGCTCAATTGAATAAAAATTGTTTCCTTTGCACCCGATTTTTATCCCTTCTTGGTGTTTTTCACCATAATTGGATAGCAAATTGAATTAATTATAAACATTTAAAAAGAAAAAGATTATGTCAGAAATTGAAAGCAAAGTAAAGGCCATTATTGTAGACAAACTCGGTGTAGACGAAGCAGAGGTAAAACCAGAAGCAAGTTTCACGAATGACCTTGGCGCTGACTCTCTGGATACAGTAGAGCTGATTATGGAATTCGAAAAGGAATTTGGTATTTCCATCCCTGATGACAAGGCAGAGAAGATTGCCACCGTTGGTGACGCTATCAGTTATATTGAAGAGAACGCAAAATAATTTTTTCGAGATTTCGAGTTTTTAAGTTTTTGAGTTTTTGAGCCCATTGGTAATTTTCCATACTTGGCAACTCAAGAACTTGAAAACTCATTTTTTTATAAACTGACATACATGGAGTTAAAAAGAGTAGTAGTAACGGGCCTTGGTGCCGTAACGCCCATTGGTAATTCCCCAGAAGAAACATGGGAGAACCTCTTGAAAGGTGTTAGTGGTGCTGCGCCTATTACACATTTTGATAGTTCCAAGTGCAAGACTCATTTTGCTTGCGAAGTAAAGGGACTGGATATTAACCAATACATAGACCGCAAAGACGCACGCAAGTTAGACCGCTATACACAATTGGCAATGGTTTCAGCTATTCAAGCAGTAGACGATAGCGGCATGGATTTAGAAACAGTAAATAAGAATCGCATTGGAGTAGTATATGGAGTCGGCATCGGTGGCATTCGCTCATTCGAGGACGAAGTAACATACTACGGTCAACATATGGAAGACGGGCCAAAATTCAGTCCTTTCTTCATTCCTAAGATTATTGCAGATATCGCATCAGGCCATATTTCCATCCATTTCGGTTTTCATGGTCCTAACTATACGACTATTTCCGCATGTGCATCTTCAAGCAATGCCTTGGCTGATGCATTCAATATCATTCGCTTAGGTAAGGCAGATGCCATTCTTGCAGGTGGTGCTGAAAGTGCTATCTGTATGTGTGGTGTTGGTGGTTTCAATGCCATGAAAGCCCTATCTACACGTAATGACGATCCTCAAACCGCATCTCGCCCATTTAGCGCAAGTCGTGATGGTTTCGTGATGGCTGAGGGTGCTGGATGCTTGATTCTTGAAGAACTGGAACATGCTAAGGCTCGTGGTGCAAAGATTTATGCAGAGATGGTAGGAGAAGGCGAAAGTGCTGATGCATACCACATTACCGCTTCTCATCCTGAAGGTCTTGGTGCAAAACTCGTGATGCAAGCTGCTCTCGAAGATGCTGGATTGAAGCCAGAAGACATTGACTACATCAATGTGCATGGTACTTCCACTCACGTAGGTGATATTTCCGAGGTGAAAGCCATCAAGGAAGTATTTGGAGATGCTGCTTACAAATTGAATATCAGTTCTACCAAGTCGATGACTGGCCACTTGTTAGGTGCAGCTGGTGCGATTGAGGCTATGGCTTGCTTACTTGCCGTGAAGAACGACATCGTTCCGCCAACCATCAATCACCAAGATGACGACGAAGACCCAGAAATCGACTACAACCTTAATTTCACATTCAATCAAGCACAGAAGCGTGAGGTTCGCGCAGCCATCAGCAATACATTCGGATTTGGTGGTCACAATGCTTGTGTAGTATTCAAGAAATATGCTGAATAACATAATAGATAGAATAAAGCTCCCTTTCCGCAAGGAAAAGGAGCTTTATTTGTCTTTATATAATATCCTTGGATTCTATCCTCACAATATCGAGCATTACAAAATGGCAATGCTCCACAAAAGTATTGCCAAAAAGAACCAAAAGGGAAAGCCCATCAACAACGAGAGATTGGAATTTTTGGGCGACGCCGTTCTCGGTTCGGTGATAGGCGACATTGTTTATCAGCATTTCCCTGGAAAACGCGAGGGATTTCTTACCAACGCAAGGAGCAAAATCGTACAACGAGAAATGCTCAACAAGTTAGCGAAGGAAATCGGACTCGACAAGTTAATCCTTTCTAACGGATATAATTCTTCACACAATAGTTATATAGACGGCAATGCCTTCGAAGCGCTTATCGGTGCCATTTACTTGGATAGGGGCTATAATGCTTGCATGAAATTCATCAACGACCGTATCTTGGCGAAGATTATCGACATCGACAAGATTGCCTATAAATTGGTTAATTTCAAGAGCCGTCTCATCGAATGGTGCCAGAAGAATCGCGTTGGCATTGAATATCGCCTGATGAAACAAGGTAGAGACGCCAACGGCAATCCTTTCTTCAATTACCAAGTGTTTATTGAGCACATTGAGGGATGTTCAGCAACGGGATTTACCAAGAAAGAAAGTCAACAAAGAGCATCGCAATTAACCTTGGCTCTTTTACGCCAAAAACCTCAATTGATTGACGAAATCCTCTCTCTCAAGTCGGAAAGAACCAAGATGGAGGAAAACTTATTGATGTCTTTGCCTACGGCAGAAGAACAAGAGCGCATTTTCCAAAACATCAATGACGATGATACTTCCAATACGGAAAATCTCATTCCACAAGACGAACCTCCCGTGGTGATGGAATCCATTCAAAACAAATTGAAGAAAACAGGTTCCATCCTCAAATTAGAACCCATAGACGAGGAGGAAGATACTGAATCCGAAGAGGAAATATCCTTAAAAAATAAGGAATCAATCATCGAAGCAGCCGAAGAAGCGGCCTTCTCCGACTTAGAAGACGACGAAAAGTATTGATTTTTTTTGGATTTGTCCTTGATTTGCGCTACCTTTGCAAATTATTTATAGGATAAATCAATGAATATCACCAATATTGCTCGTAAATTATTCTTTCCATCTCGACAAAAATTCATCATTTCGCAATACGAGAATGATGCGGAAGGCTTACAACAGAAGGTGTTACAACACCTGATAGAAATGGGAAAGCAAACTGAGTACGGAAAGAATCATCTCTTTAACACAACACACAATTACGAAGATTTTACCAAGAACGTTCCTGTTAATACATACGAAGAACTCAAGGGATATATTGACAGGATGCGACATGGTGATTCTAACGTTCTTTGGCCAGGTAAAGTAAAATGGTTCGCTAAATCTTCAGGAACTACCAACGACAAAAGCAAATTCATTCCCGTCACTAACGAGGGACTTCATAAGATTCATTATGCTGGTGGTTTCGATTCCGTAGCCTTGTATTTCCTCAATAATCCCAATAGTAGGGTGTTCGATGGCAAGAATCTTATTCTTGGGGGAAGCCACGCTCCTAATTATAACCTTCCTGGAAGTCTTGTAGGAGACTTGAGTGCCATCTTGATTGAAAACATCAATCCTCTCGTCAACCTGACACGCGTTCCAAGCAAGCAAACGGCACTTATCAGCGACTTTGAGATTAAGCGCGACAAGATTGCGCGTGAGACATTCAACAAGAATGTTGCCAGTCTTTCTGGTGTTCCTTCATGGATGCTCTCGGTATTGGTTAAGGTATTGGAAATCTCCGGTAAGCAATATTTGGATGAGGTATGGCCTAATTTGGAAGTATTTTTCCATGGTGGTATCTCTTTCTTGCCTTATCGTCCGCAATATCTCGAACTTATCAGAAACGATCGTATGCATTACATGGAGACATATAATGCGAGTGAGGGATTTTTCGGAATACAAAGCGACCTCAACGACCATTCCATGCTATTGATGATAGACTATGGTGTCTTCTATGAATTCATCTCCATGGATGAAATCGATAAAGAAAATCCACAAGTAATTCCTTTGAGCGGCGTGGAAATTGGCAAGAACTATGCAATGGTGATTAGCACTTCTTGTGGATTATGGCGTTATATGATTGGCGACACTATTTCGTTCACAAGTTTAAAACCTTATAAGTTCATCATCACTGGACGTACGAAATATTTCATCAATGCCTTCGGAGAAGAATTAATCATGGACAATGCGGAGAAAGCATTGGCTTACGTATGCGAAAAGACTCACTCAGAGGTATTGGAATACTCTGCCGCTCCCGTTTTCATGGACAATCACGCCAAGTGCAGACACCAATGGTTGATAGAGTTCTCTCATGAACCAGAAAACCTTCAAGAGTTCGAACGTCTGCTTGACCTAAAATTGCAAGAGTTGAATAGCGACTACGAGGCAAAGCGTTACCACGACATTACTTTGCAACACTTGGAAATCATCAAGGCTCGCAAAAACTTGTTCAATGATTGGCTCAAGTCGAAAGGCAAATTGGGCGGACAACATAAAGTTCCTCGATTGTCAAACAATCGTAAGTTCATGGACGAAATGCTTAAGATGAACTATAATTGCGTTAATTTACATCAACAAGCATAAGAACTTGTCAGGTATTCCGTTATAGCAAGTAAACAGGATGGAGCTTTTACGACATATCAAACACTTATCCAAAAGGCTATTCTTTTTTTCCTTGATAGCTCTTTTGTTCATAGGATGCGCCAGAATGGGGAATCCAGATGGTGGATGGTTTGACGAGACTTCTCCAGAAGTGATTAGCGCCTCTCCCAAAGATAAGGCTCTTAACGTGAATACCAACAAGATTCGCATCTTGTTCAATGAATATATCAAGGTGGAAAACGCCAACGAAAACGTCGTTGTTTCCCCACCACAAATGGAAATGCCCGAAATCAAGGAGGGAGGCAAGCAAATCATCATCAACTTAAAAGATACGCTAAAGCCTAATGTCACTTATACCATCGACTTCTCTGATGCCATTACCGACAACAACGAAGGGAATCCATTGGGCAATTTCACGTATAGTTTCTCTACTGGCGACGTGATTGATACGCTTGAGGTAAGTGGATATGTATTGGAAGCCGAAAACCTTGAACCTATCAAGGGAATTATGGTAGGATTGTATGATAACCACGAGGATTCCGTTTTCCATACTTCTCCCATGCTTCGCGTCTCTCGCACAGATAGCAAGGGACATTTTGTCATCAAGGGTGTTGCGCCTGGTAATTATCGTATCTTTGCCTTACATGATGCAGACGACAACTATATCTATAGCCAAAGGAGTGAGAAGATTGCCTTTAATCACGATTCTATCTCGCCTTCTTGCAAGCCAGACATCCGACAAGACACCGTATGGACGGATACTTTGCATATCAAGGATATTCACCGTATCGGCTATACGCATTTCTATCCCGACGACATCGTATTACGGGCATTCACGCCAGTCATTACCGACCGTTATTTCTTGAAAGTAGAGCGCACGTCACCTGATCATTTCACGTTCTTCTTCACGTATGGAAGCGATTACCTACCCGTTATCAAGGGATTGAACTTTGATGAGTGGGACGCATTCGTCGTCTCCCCCAGCGAGAAGAAAGATACCATTACCTACTGGTTGCGCGATACGACGTTGGTAAACCAAGATACGTTGCGCATGGAAGTGCAATACTTGATGACGGATTCCTTGGGCGAATTGGTTGATAAGATAGATACGTTGGAGGTATTGGCAAAAGAATCTTATGCCAAGCGCCAAAAACAACTTCATAAGGAATACCAAGAATGGGAAAAGGAACAGGAGAAAGCCAAAAAGAAAGGCGAACCGTATGATTCCATCATGCCCGTCAAGCCATTGAATATCACGAACAACTTGCAATCTCAACTTGACCCCGACAAAAATATCCTCTTTACCTCTCCAACGCCGTTGGTGGAAGTCGATACGTCTAAAATCCACCTTTACGCGAAGCACGATACGCTATGGTTTAAGTCGAGATTCCTCTTCCGACAATTAAATACGTTGGAATACGAACTTGTTGGCGAGTGGAGACCTACTATTGAATATAGTCTTGAAATAGATAGTGCGGCGTTTATCGACATCTACGGAAAGGCTTCCAAGGCCATGAAGAATGGTTTCGGAGTAAGGTCTGAAGACGTATATAGCACATTGTTGATTACCGTTCAAGGCATGAAGGGGAAAAACATTGTCGTTCAATTGCTCAGTAGTAGTGATGGTGTTTACAAGGAAGCAAAAACCGACAATGGCTATGCTGAGTTTTTCTACGTCAAACCAGGTGAATACTACATGCGAATGTTTGTTGACGACAACAACAACGGTAAGTGGGACACGGGTGATTTTGATTTAGACCTCCAACCAGAAGCCGTGTATTACTATCCAGGCATGTTGCAATGCAGGGCAAAGTGGGATTTGTCGGAAACATGGAATCCCACGGCCAAGGAATTGTATCGGCAAAAGCCTGAAAAAATCATGAAGCAAAAGCCTGATAAGGCAAAGACCGTGAAGAAACGCAATGCCGAGAGAGCGAAGAATTTAGGAATCGAATACAACTTATAAAGACATGAAACATCAATTCAATACTGGCAAGACATGGATATTGTCACTCTTGTTCATGTTATGGTTGCCAAATATCTCAAACGCACAATGCACGTTCAGGAATACCGCATTCAAGTCGGGCGAATTCTTGACATATAATCTTTATTATAATTGGAAATTCATCTGGGTAAAGGCGGGACTCGCCACGATGTCTACCGTGGAAAGCAATTACAAAGGTACTCCTTCCTATCGTTGTTCTTTGACTACCCGAGGAAACAATAAGGTAGACGAGATGTTCGTCCTTCGAGATACTTTGCTTTGTTATTCATCCACGGAAATGGCACCGTTGTATTACCGAAAAGGTGCTCGTGAGGGAAAACGTTATTACGTGGACGAAATCTTTTATACCTACGACAATGGCAAGTGCAATGTTCGTCAGCATAGTCAACATAATGACGGTACGCATACATGGCAGAAACACACGTATGATGATTGCATCTACGATATGCTCAACATGTTCATTCGTGCTCGCTCGTTCAATCCCGAAAATTGGAAAAAAGGTTATACCGTAGATTTTCCCATTGCCGACGGAGATAGTAGAACGCCTGCCAAAATCAGATACCGTGGCAAGACGAATATCAAGGCCGACAACGGAAAGAAATATCGTTGCTTGCAACTATCGTATTTGGAATACGAAAAAGACGACGATAAGTTTAAGAACATCGTAGATTTTTACGTTACAGACGATGAAAATCATATCCCCATTCGCTTGGATATGTTCCTGCGTTTCGGTTCTGCCAAGGCTTTCTTAGTCAATATCAAAGGCGAGCGCAATCCTATCACTTCTGTGGTGAAGTAATTCACTTTCAATTACCAAATAAAACACCATCGGTTTCTGTGAAGAAGCCGATGGCCTAACAACATGTCGCTAATTCATAAGGAATTAGCAAAAATTACCTTATACTCTCTAAATTCTTTGCCAATTGATTGGTGCTACTTGCTCCAACAATCACGGAAGTGACTCCCTGTTGTTCCAATATCCACGAGATAGCCATTTCCGCAAGCGTTTCTCCTCGTTGCTTCGCTTGCTCATTCAAATCTTTGAGATAGCGCAACAAGTCGGGAGTCAGGTTATCGGGTTTCAAGAACCGTCCTTGAGTCATGCGTGAACCTTGTGGAATACCTATCAACTCACCATTTTCGGATAATGTACAATTCAAATACCTATCTGTTAGCAAGCCTTGAGCCAATGGTGAGAAAGAGATAAAACCAATGCCATGATTGTGGCAATAGTCAAGGATTCCTTCCTCTTGTGGTTCTTTGTCAAGCAAGTTCAACCTTCCTTGATAAATCAATAATGGAACGTCTCTCTCACGTAAGTATTCGTCGGCAAACTTCAATGCTTCCAACGGCCACCTACTGATTCCCACGTACAACGCTTTACCTGCTTTCACGATGTCAACGAGCGTTTGCAACGTTTCCTCCAATGGTGTTTCTGGGTCGTAACGATGACTATAGAACAAGTCAACATATTCGAGGTTCATCCGCTTCAACGATTGGTCGAGCGAAGAAATAAGATATTTCCTACTTCCCCAATTGCCATACGGACCTGGCCACATATCATAGCCAGCCTTGCTTGCAATAAACAACTCGTCGCGATATGGCTTGAAGTCGTCAACCATCAATCTACCCATCGTTTCTTCGGCAGAACCGTATGGAGGACCATAGTTATTGGCTAAGTCAAAGTGCGTAATACCGTGGTCAAACGCATAGTGCGTAATGGCCCTACTTCGTTCGTAGGGGTCATTTCCACCGAAGTTATGCCAGAAACCAAGTGAGATTTTCGGCAACAACACGCCCGATTTCCCACACCTACGATACATCTGTTCGCTACAATCATAGCGCGATTCGGCAGGGATATATTTTTCTTTCAGTTCCATGATATGATGTTAAGGATTAAACTATTCATTTGATTCTTGGTCTTGCTTGATGAAGGCTAACAAGCGTTCTACCGCCTCCTCTTCAGGTATGTTCTTCTCCACGCAAACCTTCTTTCTATATAATGAAATCTTTCCTGGGCCTGCCCCAACGTAACCATAGTCGGCATCAGCCATCTCGCCAGGACCATTCACGATACATCCCATGATGCCAATCTTCAATCCCACCAAGTCGCGCGTTGCTTCCTTGATACGCGCAATGGTTTCTTGGAGATTATAGAGTGTTCTTCCGCAACCAGGACAAGAGATGTATTCCGTCTTCGTAAACTTGATTCGTGCGGCTTGTAGGATTCCATCTGCCAACTCCACCAATCTTTTCTCGTCAAACCCATCATTATGAATCACGAGTTGATGCGCTTGTTGGTCGATGAAAATGGCACCTACCGCCATAGCCGCTTTCAGTTGAAGAGCCTCCCAATCCGTTTCGTGAAGCGTAATGGTTACGGTATCGTCAACCAATGATTCCAATGCTTGCGCCCTTAATACGGCACATTCCTCTATCGAATCTACCAACTTCCTTGCAACGGGAATTTCCGCTTCGGGTGCTTCACTCAACGACACGCGAATCGTATCGCCAATCCCTTCGGTCAACAAAGCACCTATTCCCACGGCACTCTTGATGCGTCCGTCTTCGCCTTCTCCAGCTTCCGTCACACCCAAATGCAATGGATAATGCATGTCTTCCCTGTCCATCGTTTCCACCAACAACCGCACGCTTTGCACCATCACCACCGTATTGGAAGCCTTGATGCTGATGACCACGTCATCGAAATGCTCGCGCTTGAAGATGCGAAGAAACTCCATGCAACTCTCCACGATTCCCGCTGGCGTGTCTCCATACCGACTCATTATCCTATCCGATAACGAACCATGATTCACGCCTATGCGAACCGCCGTATGATGCTCCTTGCAAATCTGGATAAAAGGCATCAATCGCTCATCTATCTTGTGCAATTCCTCCGCATATTCCTCATCCGTGTATTCCAAATGCTTGAACGTACGCGCGGGATCTACGTAATTGCCTGGATTGATACGTACCTTTTCTATATATTGAGCGGCCACGTCTGCCACATGGGGATTGAAATGCACGTCGGCCACGAGCGGCGTATCATAACCCTTCTCAAGAAGCCCTGCCTTGATATTTTTCATGTTTTCGGCTTCGCGAGTGCCTTGCGTAGTCAACCTCACCAATTCTCCACCAGCCAAAATGATACGTTCTGCTTGCGCCACGCACGCCTCCGTATCGTTGGTATTGGTGGTTGTCATCGACTGAACGCGAATCGGATTGTCGCCGCCAATCTCAATATTTCCCACGCGAGCTACCGATGACTTCCGTCGTTGGTAACACGAGTTAATTGGTCTTGTATTCATACTTCACCTCCGATAAATCCTGATTAGCCTTTTCTATCTTTGCGCCAAGACCAGCCTTGTATTCCTCCATCTTCGTGGCCACTTCCGCATTCGACAAAGCTATCATCTCTGCCGCCAAGATGGCCGCATTCATGGCTCCGTTTACGCCTACCGTAGCAACGGGAATGCCTGGGGGCATCTGAACGATTGACAACAAGGCATCCAATCCATCCAACATTCCCTTGATAGGTACACCTATCACGGGTACGGTGGTATTGGCCGCCACCACGCCAGGCAATGCCGCCGACATACCAGCGCCAGCTATAATCACTTGAATGCCCCTTCCCTTTGCTTCCTTGGCAAACCGCTCCACCGCCTCTGGTGTGCGATGAGCCGACAAGGCATTCACTTCAAACGGAATTTGCATATCGTTGAGAAACTTACATGCTTTCTCCATCACGGGTAAGTCGCTCGTACTACCCATGATAATACTTACTATAGGTGTCATATCTTTATTGTTTATCATGTTCAAAACTTCAAAATCATGTAGAATGCGCAGAAGAATCCCGTTAGGAATCCCATCACCACTTGGAAAAGCGAGTGCTGGCGAAGTATCATCCGCGCCGTTCCTACCATTCCTGCCAATATCAGCACAAGGCAAAGCCACCATACGGGATTGAAGGCAAACTTAAACGAGAAGGCCACCAAGCCACCCGCCACACCTCCGATGGCTGCCGTATGCGTGGAAATCTTCCACCACACGTTTATCAAGGCGCACAACACCTGTACCACCATCGCCACCACCACGATTCCCCCTATCACATGGGGGACATGAACGGAATTCAGGAAATAATAGCAACCGAAATAACAGAGAATGGAAATCACGTAAGGCACCACCCTTCGCTCCTTGATGCCCAATTCAATATGGCTCCATCCTTGGTATTTGCGATATAGATGAATCAGGTAAGTAGGCATGAATATCGTGAAGACATAGACCACCAGCAAGATAGACAACTTGTATTGCCACGGCAACATGCTCAAGTAGCTGAACACGAACAAGGCTACCAGTCCTACCATCGGCAAGTAGAACGGCGTAAAAATCATGCTGATAATCCTTGATGCCAATAAATATCCGTCTTTCATCACGTTTCCTTTCTCAAGCGAGCAACGGGAATGCCCAACTGCTCACGGTATTTTGCCACCGTCCTGCGAGCTATCGGGTACCCCAATTTCTTCATTTCCGCAGCCAAGGCGTCATCGCTCAATGGCTTTTCCTTATTTTCCTTGCTTATCAAGTCCTTCAAAGACAACTTTATCTTGCGTGTCGACGTCTCCTCACCATTATCCGTGACATAGCCATCGCTGAAGAAATGGCGCAACGGAAACGCTCCCCAGTTGGTTTGCACATACTTCTCGTTGCTCACCCTCGATATGGTAGAGATGTCAAGTCCCGTCTTCTCTGCAATATCCTTCAATATCATCGGCTTCAGGTCGGCCTCATCGCCATCAAGGAAATACTTCCTCTGCCATTCTACGATGGCCTTCATCGTTGCATACAACGTATGCCTGCGTTGTCGGATGGCATCTATGAATCCCTGTGCCTTGTTCACCTTATCCTCATAGAACGCCAGACTCTCCTTCTCGCTACGCGACAGGTCGCCTTTGCGCTTCTTGTATTCCTCTATGGATTCCGTATAGTCGGGCGACACCTTCAACGTGGGAACGTTCCCGTCGTTCAAGGTAATCGAGATGCTACCATCCTCGTTCGTATTGACGATGAAATCGGGGGTAATCTGTTGCAAGTTTCTCCCCACGCTCTCACCCATGGCAGCCCCAGGCTTAGGATTGAGCCTCCGTATCTCCCGTTGCAAGTCGTCTGCGAAACTCTCCGAGAGTCCCATGCTCACGCGTATCTTGTCCCAATGCTTCTTGATAAACTCATCGAAATGCCTGCTTATCACCTCCCTCATCTTCTCCTTGAGCAAGCCATTGGGTTTCCTGTTCACCTGTATCATCAAGCACTCCTGCAACGTGCGGGCGCCGATGCCTGGCGGGTCAAACGATTGCAAGATACGCAACACCTCTTCCAACTCCTCCACGGAGATTTCCACGTTGTGATAAATCGCCAATTCGTCGCTGATGTCTTCAAGGTTCTTGCGCAGATAGCCGTTGTTATCCAACGACCCTATCAAATATTCCAGCGCATATTGTTGTTGTTCCGTCAAGTCTTCCTCGCCCATCTGTTCCTTCAAGCTATCGTAGAAAGACACGATGTTTCCATAAACGGGTTCCACGTAGTCGTCATCAACAACCCTCTCCCTCGTGGAGACACCCGACATTTCCTCGTCTATACCAATATCCTCAAGTGCTTTCTCAAAATCATCCTCACGTTCTTCCTGTTCCGTGCGCTCATCATCGCCACCGCCATCGTAAGCATCCGTTTCCAATTCCGCACCGCCCTCACCGTCTTCCACGGGCGAAGTCGTTTCAAGTGCGGGATTGTCGTATAGCTCCGTCTTGATCTTCTCTTCCAACTCAGCTATCGACATTCCAATCAACTTCACCTGAAGCATCTGCTGACTCGATAGTCGTTGTTTCTGCTTCAGCTCCTGTCTCTCCGTCTGCTCTAATCTCTGTGGCATAGTAAAAAATTAAAAATGAAAAATTAAAAATTAAAAATTTTCAATCTTCAATCAAACGATTCTTCATTCTTCATTCTTCATTTAAACGATTCTTCATTCTTCATTTTAAAGAATTCCTCAATCAAACGATTCTTCATTCTTCATTCTTCATTCTTCATTTAAAGATTTCTTCATTCTTCATTCTTCATTTTAAAGATTTCTTCATTTTTAAGAATTCAATGTGGTGGTAAGTTCCTAATGTCGGTTGGAGTACCCCTTTGGGGTAGAAATCGCTCAAATCTTTACAAATCAAACAAATATTTTGATAGATTTGGTTAGATTTGTAAGATTTCTCGCCGTAGGCGACTGCCTCGGGATAGATTCTTCATTTAAAATACTCTTTCATCTGCGCCGCCAAGGCCGCCAACTTCTGCGGATTGTCATTGCCGAATCGGTTCCAAATCTGCTTACATGGCCCCATCAGCGCATGTTGCTCTCCCCCACTACGCTTGAGGTATGGGTCGCAACACTGGAATACGTTCATCACCTCCACCACCATCTTCGGCTTGATTTTCATGAGCCTTGCCAACTGCATGATCTCTGGAGTATCCTCCACCATCGTCAATGGCGTGAGACGGAAATACAAATCGAGAATCACCACCAACATCAGGGGAGTAAAACGACCGTCTTCCTCAAGGGGCTTGAAATCCTTCTCAAACGACTCGTTTATCTCCACCCCGTCGTAAAACATGTTGGCGCTACCGTACCCCATCCTCTGGCGAAGCAAGCGCACTCCCCTTCTCAACTTCTGCTTGTTCTCCCCGTAAGTCTTCCAAAGCCTTTCCATGCGAGGGGTGTCAATGCTACGCAACTTAAACATCTGCTCATACAGGAACTGCGGGGGGATGTGCAATTCCAATGCCAAGCCTACCAAAGCCTTGGAGTATAGGGGTTTCACCCCCATAGGCCTCTTCAAGTACAATTGCATGAGCAACAACCAATAGTCGTCTGACCACAACGAATGCTTCACCATGTTTCTCAATTGTTATATTCTGATGCAAATATAACATTTTTTTCTTATACAAGCAAGAAATGATTGTTTTTCGTGCGTAATAGCCCTATAATAGAAACATAGTGACAAGGCTAAGGATGAGAGGATTTTGGGGATTCTATTATTGTGTCAGTAAAAATAATCCTTGAATCCCTTAATCCTTAGGGATAAATGGATCTGCCGCAAGTTTCCCTGATTCTTTGATTTCTCTTTTTGGATAATCGAAAAAACCTCTTTGCTCCAAGCCATTATTAGTATTAAATTGATGATGGAGAGCCTCATCAACATCTTGCCCTAATTGATAGGGAATAATCCTAAAGTCTTCTTTTATTTCATTAAACAATTGAGGCAATCCCAACATACCTTTCTCGTATGCAAACAAGAGAATCCTATCATCTTTGAACGAATTGAAAATCTTTCCGTTTAACAATCGAAAATGTTTGTCTATGGCTTCCGTTCTATCATAATTCGATTGTAGCAAATAGAAATGATAATTCCGTTTCAATTCTTCTATAATGTTATTCCTAAACTTCTCCCATATCCTTCTCTTATAGCTTTCGTCTACCCTACCCGATGCGTATGCTGAAAGCACAAACAAGAAGTTGATGCTGTATTTCAATACAAAAAGCGTATCACGATCAAAAAGTCTATTCTTATGATGACTGCGTTTTTCCACACGCGGTTCTCCTCTTTCATCTCTTTCCTGTTCCAATTCTGCATCTATATAATTCAGATGCATAGGATTCACCATTCCTCGGATAAAGAAATTTGGCGTAATATTATATCCTTCCGTCAAGTCATCATAATAATTCTTTCGACCAATCTTTTCATGAGGAGAAGTCACGTCCATATTCATCTGAATGACATTCTTGGCGTAAGTAAATTGCTTATAGATAGAGTTTTCGCCAGGGTCGCGTCCTTCCTTATAATACTTACTATCACCGATATAATATATATCATCCTCACGAACCAACGAACCATAATGATAGATATGGTCAACAATCTTTCCGTCTGGTTGGTCTTTCAACTTTTCGTGCTTCTCTTTCGTGTCATCACTAATTAGGGAGTCTATCATGTCTTCAAACACCATGTTGAAGTTTCTCACCATCAGCGACTCCTCACGAAAACTCTTACTTTGCATCGTCTGTGCTTTCTCGAAAAACACATTGAGCAACTGCCATAACTTCACCAATTCATCCTTGAAATACTTCCTACGGATATTCCTCAGCAATCGTGTTCCTTTCCCTGAAACAATCAGCTTTTC
>OMWI01000060.1 GCA_900314715.1 uncultured Prevotellaceae bacterium
TTCGCAAGCCAAGGATGCCCTTTGAGGCACTCAAACCAACTGAACTGATTCAGAAGGTACGGCTTCCACTCACAAATGTTAATTTTTAGAACTTACCATATATGATTTTCCTCAAAGATATATATAATAATCGTTCAAAACATAGTATTTGGCGAATGAAAACACACTATTTGAGGCATCAAAACACATCATTTCACCATTTTAACACTTCGTTTGCGATTTTTCTCGTCATTTTTTTGTTAAGATATTTATGAAAGAAAGAGAGTAAGAAAGTTAGAAGCAAGAAGCAAGAGATATGCTTTGCAAATGGCGGACTAATCTCTTGCTTCTTGCTTCTAACTTCCTTACTCTCTATAAAATCATATCTCTTGGCTTCTTACTTTCTAACTTTCTTGCTTCTAAAACAACATCATGAAAGAAGTATTCTTTTGTTTCTGCGCAAGTTCTTCTTTCATCCGATCAATGGCGGTTTTAAAGAAGAAATATACAAGATGTTCGTCTGTTCCGTCTATACGAATCTGCTTTAGCGCAGAGATGTAAGCAGCACGGTCTTCCAACTTGATAATTAGCAAGGGATGATTTGCTTTGAGAAGAATAAAGTTGAAAAGTAGTCTGCCCGTTCTCCCGTTTCCATCTCTGAAAGGATGAAGGTATTCAAAGAAACCGTGCCATCTTGCAGCAATCACCATTGGATGTTTTCCTTCATCCATTACTCTTTGCGTTGATTCCATCAATTGAGGAACACGTGGTATCAATTGTTCATGGTCTCCAAACACCGTATCGCCAGCAGCCATGTCCTCGGTGGTATATTCACCAGCAATACCATTCGGTACTCGGTAGTTTAACGTATGTTCCGTCACTAATCGGTTGATTTCTTTCAAAAGAACCTCATCAAAAGGATGGTCTAAATGATTCACCATGAACTCAAAAGCACGAAAATGGTCACTCATCTCCGTACACTCTAACAACGAGCGTCCCACAGGTATCATCGCCATACCCTGCTCATGCAAGATTCTCGTATCATCAACCGTAAATGAGTTTCCTTCAATGGCACAGGAATGCGCAGAGAACAGAATCTCATTGTATTCCATCCACTGCTGTTCGCTCATCCTATTTGCAACTTTCTTCTGGTATTCCTTTCGGATGCTCTCGTATTCCTCAATCTCTTTTTCAAACATCATTGTACTTCTTTGGTTGCAAAAATAGAAAGAAAAACTGATGTCTGCAAATTTTGAAGATAGAAAGTAAGAAGGAGAGTAAGAAAGTTAGAAGCAAGAAGCAAGAGATATGATTTTAGAGAGTAAGAGGGTTAGAAGCAAGAGATATGTTTTTTAGAGAGTAAGAGGGTTAGAAGCAAGAAGCAAGAGAAATGATTTTTTAGAGAGTAAGAAAGTTAGAAGCAGGAAGCAAGAGATTAGTCCGCCATTAGCAAAGCATATCTCTTGCTTCTTACTCTCTTGCTTCTTACTTTCAAACTTTCTTGCCTCTAATAAACGACTCCCTTCCCTTGGGGAAGGGCTGGGGATAGGCTCACTTCCTCCAACACAATACCTGGGTCAAGGAAATAGACTTTTAATTTCTGGGAACCTCTGCAAGACGGTGGGATGTTGATGCTTCTGGATGCATAGCCACGTAATACGTTCCACCGCCATTCGGCAGAGAAATCATCGGCATGGATGGAAAAGACGATGGGCTTTTCATTACCTAATTGTACCGCATATCGAGCATCACGACCTTCATATACATGCAAGGTGGGAAGCGTACGAATCTCTATCACACTATCTTGTTCCTGTATATCAAGCGCATATTCAATGTATGGGGCAGAATTGATGTCGGACTCCTGATAAGAAGGCGTGTCAAATGGTAGCACCATCATTCCATCCGAATAACCTAATTGCGGTATTCTCATGATGTGTCCTTCACCACTATCATGCTTGTCATGATAAGCGTATGCAGGAATACTGATGCGTGGCGCTTTGACAAAGGGTGGATAAAGGCCTATGAAAATCTTGTCTATCCTCGCTTTTGCATGGAGGTTTTTGATAAAGAGTTGATTGTTGCCCTTTTTCAAATGCAGTTCTCCTACCCTGCTCCACATCGGTCCCACATACGGAGCATGCCATATATTATTAATAGGTGTAGCCGAGGCATGAAAAGATTGGTTGCCGATGACAACATCGCAAAACATATTGTCTTCTGGAGCCTTGGAGAAATTGCGAATGGGCGTTAATGCTTCTATCCAAATAGGAATAGTGCATTCCGTTTCGCTATTGATAGTTACTCCCTGAACAGAGAGGGCATCTGCAACCGAGAGGAAACGAGGTTTGGCACTTTGTCGGGTTTGCGTAAACAACTCAGGCGTACTGATAGGCGGGTCAATCTTCTCTGAACGGAACCAATGATAAGGTTGCCAATTAAAGAAGTTTTCCCATTTGCCATGAAGAATCTCGTGATTGTAATGATAGGTCCATTGGTTCAATTCGTTGAACATCTCCTTCACCCTATTAGCATCTGCCATAGAACCAATACTATCGCCAAACGTGGTGCGAACCATACTACGACGGGCCAACAACTGGTATTCGTTGAGCATTCCTGCCCCACGAACAGGATAGAGTATCAATTCAAAATACGCATCTTTCAATTCATCGGGCACCAAACGACCTACTGTCTCGGCTTTTTCTATCAGTTGTCTCCATTGGGTAATGCGTTGAGCTATTTGCTCTTGGCTGTAGTTGATGAACCAAACATGTGCGTCTTTGCCAGCAGCTTGCAATTGATAATAACCTGCTTGAATGTCGGCAATATCCTTTGCCAACGAATTGCCAAAGGTTTTCGTTGCCCAATACCTGATGTAATCATGCGCATGTTCGGGCTTCCAACGGTTGATGTCCCAAGCTAAATCCATCACGAAAGAAATCTCCTTTTCCGCTGGTTTGATGTCGCCCACATTGAACACCCATATCTTTCGTGCGCCAAAAGTATAAGCCTTGGTGAGTTCCGTGGAAAGGAATGCGGGCGAGAGAGGACTTAACCATATCCAACTGGCAGGGTCTCCGTGATAAGACAAATGATAGTAAATGCCCGCCCCACCCTTACGTTGTTGTTCTTGAGGATTACAGAGATTGCGACAATATCCCTGTTTGTCGTCCGACCACAATAGAGTTACGTCTTCAGGAACATTCAATCCGTGTTGGTAAGCATCGAGCACTTCCTCGTAAGTACAAAGCACCTGCGGCACTTGTTCTACGGGTTTGTCTATATTTCGGCGCAAGATGTCGCGTTGGTCATCAATGGCTCGTTGCATGAGAGCGATACGCTCCTCAGTAGTATTAGCACCTTCCATCGGATAGTCATGAATGCCACGCAATCCCAAAGTGTAGGTGTTCTCATATTTACCATTGGTCTTGACACGTTCCTCCCAATAATTTATCATCGTCTGGCGATTGGTGATATAGTTGAAATCACCATAGATACCAGCATTCTTCCATTCGTCCTCATTGTTGCGAAGCATCTGCTCACAATGCGACGAACCCATCACGATGGCATAATCGTCTGCCAACTGCGCGTTTTCGGGTGTTGCATTGAATGCCTTACTGCCATTGTGCATCGCTGGCCAAAGATAGTTTGCCTTCAAGCGCAACAGCAATTCAAACACCATTCTATAGGTTTTTGGTCCTACCTGTCCCGTTTCCTTATCAAAGGTTTGTTCTGCCCATCGTGCCCAACCGCCAAATCGTTCATCATTGATAAAGATACCACGATATTGCACGGATGGTTCGCCTTGATGAAACAGACATGGTTCTACATAAAGTGCCGACCGATGCAAAGGCGATACGTCTGCCCACCAATACCAAGGAGAAACACCTATTGCCTCACTGAGCGAAGTCAATCCAAACGCAGTACCTCGTCGGTCGCTACCAATGACAGCCAATATGGGCGTGTGATATTTGGGATGTTGGGTAGTGAGAATGATATATGACTCCCATTTACCCCTGATGTCAGCAACATTTATCTTCTGCTTACTGACCAACCAGTCGATAAGTTGACTATGTCCTAATGTTCCTGCAACTACCGTCGCATGGGAAGGAAGGGATTTCTTGTTGCTCACCATCTTTTGACGAGGACGATTGCCCGTGACACGAGAGATGTCGTCAGCCAACATGCCAGCCGTTATCTCTACCACCCTGTAATCGTTGATGTCGGTATAGATGTCTGCCTCTGACAACGGGAAATATCCTTTTGTCTCGGTTTCCACTATCTTGGGAAATGTGTTGACCTCGTTAGCTAACATCATGACTGATGCCAAGAGGCAGAAACACATTATATATACTCTCTTCATCATGTTCGTTTCATTCATGATTAACTACTTTCCATCTACTAAACTACTGACTTCAATCAATGGTTGTTGTCCTCGTGAATCGTGCAATTGCCAAGAGATATTGACGGTTTTAGATTCATTCGGCATCAAGGTGATATAATTGTCAGTATAGATGACGGGTAAGATTTGTTCACCGTCCATACCCTTTACATTCAAACGTAAGAATGGAGCGGGAACACGACTCTTATTGCGCAAAGTAAGCGTAGCCGTACAAGTTTCACCATTAGATTGATATGAGACGCGTTGTTCTACATCGACTTTTGGCAAAGTATGCAAGGCACGATAGTTATTCTCCTCTCGTCCCATGATGTATAGGTTTTCGGAAACAACAAGGTTCTTGTCTGTCATCGTCAACCGCAGGAAATAGACATCAGACGGAGCGATTGGCAACATATCCGTTAACTTCATCCATGCGATAGTAGTATCTTCGTTGCTATTGAGGCGACTCTTACGCTGACACACTTTCTTGCCATTTAAATTAAAGACGGTAGCTATTGCAGTAAGAGCCTTGCGCTGTCCTGCGGAATGGTTGACCACCTCGATACTATCCGTCAGGGCATTATATTGAATGTGCAACGGTTCACAGGCTTTCTTCGCACCAAAATAAGCAGCGGTGGGTTCAAAATAATAATCATACGTCTGCCACACCATGGATGGCCAACACGGATGACTCATCCAAAGAAGCAGTCCCGCACGACTACGACTCGTAGATTCAAACATACCACGATAACCATTGTAATTGATAAGTTGCGACCAACGCGCAAATTCCTCGGCACTACTTGCTTCTCCGAAACCCTCGCGAACAAGGCGATTAAACTCAGAGGCACGTTGCGCTCCTTGTAAGGTGAAATCGTGTTGTCCCCATTGCAACGATTGTGGCCAAAGGGCATCTTGACTGAACGTACGGCGCAAACTCTCAATATTCATCACATTGGGCATTCCTCGTTCTGAATGAATCTTTCCACTTTGCTTGCTGAAATACTCTTTCATCGGCAATGCCCTATAAGGACCACCGCCACTGACTCCCTCGCTGGAAGAATGAGAAATATACTCCATACTAGGAGACAAGGCATGAACATACGCACGAAGTTGACGGTCTATCGCTTCAGGCGGGAATCCCTCGTTTCTACCGCAATACAATCCGATACTTGCATGTTGACGAATGCGACGTACATAATCCTCGGCATTCAAAAGAAACATTTGGTCATTGTATGGATCAGGTCCATCTGCAGGGTTTGCCAACCAGAAATCTTGCCATACCATGATACCGTGACGGTCACATGCCTTATAAAAGTCCTCATCGGCAACTTGTCCCACCCAATCGCGTATCATCGTGAAATTCATGTCGCGATGATAACCAACGGCAATGTCATATTCGCGTGATCGATAGAGTAAGTTGTGTTCATCAAAACCCCAATTACCACCTAACGGAACGAAACGACGTCCGTTGACATAGATACGCAAGCTATCCTTAGCATCTACATATTTCATTTCGCGCAATCCAGCTTGATACTTGACGGTAGTAGCATTCCCTCCATCGGGAGTAAACTTGAATCCTGCATCATAGAGATACGATTCTCCATATCCATTGGGCCACCACAGACGGAAGTCGTTCATGGCGAGTTGGAGGTAATGACGAGGAGAGAACGTGATTTCCTGTTCCGTATTGGCTGGAATCGTGATGGGCTGTTCAAATCTCACATTGCCAATCCAACCACTGAGTACGCCCTTGCAAGAACTGGAATGATTGTTTTTGACAAATACAGAAGGAGTGACGTATGCGGTTTCGCCATCGGCAGAAAGTTCTGTCTTCACGTATGGGTCTGAAACGGTAACCATTCCCGTGGAAGTTAGATACACTTCATTCCAAATTCCAGCCTCACGACCTCTGACTGTGGTAATCCAATCCCAACCAACGGTAGCGTGGAAAGTAGGATTGTCGGCTCCCAAGATACCACCATTATATTGCGTCGTGTTTTCGTCTTTCTCCTTTATCGCCGCAAAATGGTCGTTGCAAATAATCTCCACGGCGAGATAGTTGGTACCTTTCCGCAAAAGTCCTGTGACATTAAACTTGCCACGCATGAACGCTCCTTCTATACTTCCCAATCGTTGACCGTTCAAGAAGACATTGGCTTTCCAATTGATGCCATCGAAATGTAGCCATTGTTGTTGTCCATCCAAGGCAGCATCATATTCGAACTCATCACGATACCAGAAATTAGAACGGAAAAACGATTCGGAAATCTGGTCAACATCATCGGCATAATTAGGATTGGGTAAAGCACCTATATTATAATATGACATCAAGACGGTTCCTGGAACGGTGGCGACTATCCAACCATCCTTGTCAAAACCTGCGGAAGATATTTCTTCACCAGAAGCAGAGACCTCGGATGCACGTTGCAAACGCCAGTTTCCTCCACTCAATTCATACCTGCCGTTTTTCATTCCTGCTACGGCATGAGGTGTATAGACAACTTGTTGCCTTGCCATTACTTCCATCTCTCGAAGGGCGTAACATCCTGCTTCCTTGGGTTCTTGCAACAACAACCGAACATATCGAGCATGACAAGGTTGAGCAAGTTTGACGGTTTGATTATCTACATCTGATAATATAGCCACAGTCTTCCATGTCTTTGCATCGTCAGACACTTGCACACATCCTTTCTTGGGTGAAAGGAACCAATCAAGATGGAGTTGTTCAATAGGTTGACGTTGACCAAGGTCGGTATATATCCATTGCTCTCCGCCTCCATCACTCATCCAAAGACTTGTGAATTGTCGGGAAGGCAACACATCCACTTCATTGTCGTTTTCGTCCATGAATTGCAATTGTCGAATATCCCAATGCGCAGCCCCTTCCATCTGCAACAACAATCGGAAATGTTGCGTCTTGATAGGCAAATTGAAACGTATCACCTCATTCAACACACGTGCTGGCAGATAATCCTGAGCCTCTTGTTTGTTAGGGTCGGAATGCAGTTTGTAATGAAGCAACGTGCCAGGCAGATTGTCGCCTTTCCATTCGCCAATGGTTTGCCAATTATTGCCATCATCAGATGATTGGCAAAGAATCGCATAACCCTTGTTTGCTACTTGTTCTTCATACGCTACCATTCCTTGCAATCGTACCTTGCGTGCAGAAATGCTTTGTTCGCCATTCCAGTCATATTGCAACCACGTAGGACTGCCCAATAAGATATTGCGCGAATAGGGTCCGCCATCAATGGTCCATTCTGCTTCACGCCTTGACAACTTGCCCTTGGGTGTTGATACAGTCAACGTAGCAGGTTTAGCATTGTCGCAAATACCATCTGTCACCAAGTGAGCCGTATGGTTATAGTCGTACGATGAAGAAGCATACGCCATCCGATGCAATGCCACATTGGTTAGCTTGTCTTTTGCAGAAATCCATTGCTTGGTTGGTGCATAGTATTCACTTTTGTCTCCTGGATATAATCCTATGCCTCGCGTGTAAGCAATACTATCGTTAGGCATAGAGGTGAGTAAATTGGCTAATAGCAATAAACTTATCATAGTCGTTATGTATTAATATGGTTACAAATGTACAATAAAAACCACAAATTACAAAATCTCCATGATAAAAAACGAAAAAGAGGTCGCTTGTTTATGGCGACCTCTTGAAATATGGATTATGTGAGGGATTACTTCACGATAAACTTCTTTCCGTTTACGATAACCACGCCCTTGTAGCTATCTGCTACACGTTGACCAGCGAGATTGTAAACCTTAGCATTTGCATTGATTGTTACGATATTGGCAATGCCTTCAGAAACAGCCTCCGTAACGTCAATTGGCTGTACTTCTGGAGCATTTTTATAGATGTTGTTGAATACACCCTCTACATCATATAATTTACCATCGTCAGCGAAAGAGGAAACGTCTAAACCCTTATACAACTGTACCTTGTTTTCTGCATTGTCAACGGCAAAGTAATTGTTACCGTCTTTCACTACTTTCACGCTCTTCAATACGATATAGTCGCAAATGTGATTCAAGGCAATTACGTCAGGAATGCTTACTTCCGTTGGTACAGGAGTTTCCTTTCCAACTACCGTGATACCTTCCGCAGAAGTAGCATCATTGTCTTTCATCTCGTGAATGCCATAGTAGTTGTCGTAATCCATGATAACAGAACCCTTCAATACATCACCAACGGTAAATGAAAGAGCAGTCTTGAAGAACATTAAAGCCTTGCCATTCTCACGGAGATAGATGTTCGTTCCGTCAACGTAAGTAACAAGTGCATTGTTCAAAACCAACTTCACATTCTTCATTTTTTCCGTCATTTCGTTGATGTCAGCAATGGTCTTTTCCTCCAATTGAACTTCCTTCTTGGTGAATGTCATTTCCGCATAGAGTTCTGCACCTTCCTCAAATGCCTTTACCGTAGTTGTCTGTGTCAAGGTAAATGGTTTGGTATATTGAATAGCGGTGCTTGAGCTAACGGGATCAGAACCGTCTATCGTGTAATAAACCTCATTGTCGGGATTAGATGGAACGATAGTTACAGTAGTAGATGTCTCAAACTCTTGTTCACCTTGGATAACCAATTCAGGTTCTTTCACCTCATCAATGCTCAATGTCTTGATTTCCCATGTAGCGGCTCCTGCTTCCTTACTGGTATACTTGAAACCAAGCGTAATCTTCTTACCTACATATTTAGACAAATCTACTTGTGCGTCAACGAAGTTCCAGTCATTATTGGTGAACCATGTAGGAATAGAAAGTTGTTCCCATTCGCCACCTTCTACCTTTGCCCACAGTGTAGCTTCCTCCTCCATATTGGTAAAGTATCTTCCCGTATGAGAGAATTTCAATACAGGAGCGGTTGTGGAAGTCATATCAAATACAGGAGAAATTAACCAACTTTCTGTTGCGTATGCTTTCTGATAATAACCAGAAGCTTTCATACCATAACTTGAACTGTTCGCCCAAATGAAACTCAATCCTTCTGGCAATACCACATCATTGATGGTAAATGGTTCCTGTCCTTTCGTGAAGTCGATAGAATAAGGAACTTTCACTTCTTCCGTTGGGTCAATGATTGGCGGAACTTCGCCTCCTCCGTTGGTATAGTCTTTCGTTGGATAAATCTCATAAACTTCATTATAAAGTATCAAAATACCCTCCACATCATAAGTAGCATTATCATCGACAGTACCCTTTAACAGATTAAACTTGTCATAAACCTGAATTTCATCATCGCCTACAATAGCATAGATGTTGGTTTTATTGCCCTCTTGTCTTGATTCAATCTTCGCACCCGTTATCTTCACGAAGTCGCAAACATAAGCATTATCTTTTGCTTGTGCAATGGTAAGCGTCTTGGGAGTTGACGTTCCAGCCGTTGCCGTAATCTTCTCGGCATTGGTGTTATCGGTCTTTACCAATTCAGGAGTATTATTATATAAAGTGTACTTACCCGTGACTGAGCCGTTCAAAATCTGTCCTGTGGTCATTTCCAAACCCGTCTTGAAGAAATCGATAGCTCCACTATTGTCACGGACATAAATGTCATTTCCACTGGCATAAAGCACCTGGGCATTGTTCAACTTCAAAATAGCCTCCGTATTATTGGCAAGAGCCTTGAATGCAGCAATATTATTAACTGTCTGCAAATCAGGACCTGGACCTGGAGGAGTTTCACCAGAACCACCTTCGCCTGCATCAGCCGTAATTACCAAAGAAGAAAAGTCAAATTGTCCAGCTTTCTCTCCACCATCAGAACCATACACGGCTTTCTCTCCTACCGTGAACGTTACTTCTGCAGCGTTACCAGTCCATGTGACGGTTTCATCACCAGCAGCTTGCGTAGCGATGGTACCCGTTGAAGCTGTAACTTCAGTAAGTCTTCTCTTACCCTGAGCGGAAATAGTGAAGACAATCTTTGTCATGTTTCCAGCTGAGTTGTTAATGGTAAACGTGTTCTTGGCATACAATCTCACATCACCACCATTGGCATTAAAGGCAGGGTTTGTAGAACCATCATTCTTTACTGCCGTAAATGTAAACGTACCATTAGTAGCCGTGTTGCCAGCATCCTTGTTGCCAACATTCTGAATGTCTGTTGCATTAAACGTAAAATCACCAGCAAAGACATTTGTGCCTCCTACGAAGAAAATCGTCAGGAGCGTAAATAAGCGTAATAATTGTTTCATAATAAGTGTTTTTAGATATTTATTGCAAAAATACAAATTATATTTGAGAAAAAAAATATTTTCTCGTTTTTCTCTCAAATAAATTGAACAAAAAAAGAGAGCCACAAATGTATGTGACTCCCTTTATAATATTCTTAAGAATTAATTAAGCCAAAGAAATCTTGTTTTCTTCACCTTTAACCTTACCTTCTTTCAAAAGCCAACCAATTCCAAGATAAGTTTCCTCTACCGTGATCTTAGCCTTCTTTGAAATCTCAGCTACTGTCAGAGCCTTTTCAGATTCTGCCAATGCATTGTAAACATCACCTGCACGGAAACCAACGTTTTCTGCGTTAACTGCTACTTCTACTTTCTTTACTACTTTCTTTGGAGCTGCTGCCTTCTTTGGAGCTGCTGCTTTAGCTGTAGTTGCTTTCTTTTCTGCCATAATTTTATTAAAACAATAATTAAATTGAGTTACCTTAATGTCAATCTTTTATTTTTACGCTGCAAAATTAGTAATTTTATTTGATACAACAACTAATTATTTAGCTTAAAATCAATGATTTAACGATAATATAACCACAATTTTCAATTTTCTTGACGTAGGTCAAGTTTTATTTGCAATTCTTCCAACTGTTTAATATCCAAAGCAGAAGGCGCATCAAGCATTACATCACGACCAGAGTTGTTCTTTGGGAAGGCAATACAATCACGTATGGAATCCAAACCAGCCATGATAGACACGAAACGATCCAACCCAAATGCCAAACCAGCATGAGGTGGTGCACCGTACTTGAATGCATTGATGAGGAATCCAAATTGTGCCATTGCCTTTTCTGGAGTGAATCCGAGAATCTTGAACATCTTCTCTTGCAACTTACCATCGTGAATACGAAGAGAACCGCCACCAAGTTCTACGCCGTTGCAAACGAAGTCGTAAGCTTTCGCGCGTACTTTCTCTGGTTCTGTTTCCAACAATGGAATATCATCTGGATTAGGCATGGTAAACGGATGGTGCATAGACATTAGGCGTTGTTCCTCATCACTCCACTCAAACAAGGGGAAGTCGACAATCCAAAGACATTCGAACTTGTTCTTATCGCGCAATCCAAGACGACTACCCATCTCCAGACGCAAGGCACAGAGTTGAACGCGAGTCTTATTGGCATTGTCTCCACTCAACATCAAAACGAGGTCGCCATCTTTAGCCCCCATCTTTTCCTTGACGCTTTGCCATATTTCGGGAGCATAGAACTTATCAATAGAACTCTTCACCGTTCCGTCTTCATTGTATTTCACGTATACCATTCCTTTTGCACCTACTTGAGGACGCTTAACGAAATCAGTAAGTTGGTCGAGTTGTTTTCTGGTATAGTTAGCACATCCAGGAACACAGATGGCACCGATATATTCAGCATCGTTGAATACGCTGAACGAACCCGTACCTTTCAACACGTCCATCAATTCAACGAATTCCATACCAAATCGCAAGTCGGGTTTATCAGAACCGAATCGTCTCATGGCTTCATGCCAAGAAAGTTGTTGGAGTTTGGCAGGTAATTCTACGCCCAAGATGTTTTTGAACATCTGTCTGCACATCTCCTCGAAAAGACTGGTAACGTCCTCTTGGTCAACGAAAGACATCTCACAGTCAATCTGCGTGAACTCTGGTTGACGGTCAGCACGCAAGTCTTCATCCCTGAAACACTTTGCTATTTGGAAATAACGGTCGAAACCACTCACCATCAACAATTGCTTGAGGGTTTGCGGACTCTGTGGAAGTGCATAGAATTGACCTGGATTCATGCGAGAAGGCACAACAAAATCGCGCGCACCTTCTGGAGTAGAACCAATTAATATAGGTGTTTCCACCTCAATGAAATTCTGTGCATCGAGGAAGTTTCTTATCATGGTCGTCATACGATGACGAAGTTCGAGATTCTTACGTACTACAGGTCTTCTCAAATCCAGATAACGGTATTTCATGCGGATATCATCTCCGCCATCGGTATCGTCTTCGATGGTAAATGGTGGCGTGACACTTTCAGACAAGATATTCAATTCCTTGACAAGAATCTCAATATCGCCCGTAGGTATCTTTGCGTTCTTGCTTTCACGTTCACTAACGATTCCCTTGATTTGAATACAGAACTCACGACCGAGTTTGTTGGCACGAGTACACAATTCCTCATTGTCAGCCTCATTGAAAACCAATTGCGTCAAACCATATCTATCACGAAGGTCAACGAATGTCATTCCGCCCATTTTACGAGTGCGTTGCACCCAACCAGCCAATGTAACCTGCTTACCCGCATCAGAGAGACGAAGTTCTCCACAAGTATTTGTCCTATACATATTTTATTAGTTGTTTTAAATTCGATGCGCAAAAGTACAATAAATTGTTGGAATTATAAAAAATTTATTCAATAAATGCTTTCTGTGCCATAAAAAAACATTATCTTTGCAAAAACAAATCATCCTATCATTATGACAAAGAAATTTTTCACAACAGCTATCATCTTATTGTTCTCTGTTACTATGTTCGCACAAAACGCAAATGATGTGTTGACAACAACGAGAAAGGTGAACAATTACTTCATGAACAAATACGCAGATCCTACCACCCCAACCTTCGTCAAGAAGATTCGCCCAAGTAGCTTGTGGACAAGAGGCGTATATTATGAGGGACTGATGGCTTTGTATGAGATAGACCCCGACCAGCGTTATGCTGACTATACGGACAAATGGGCAAACTTCCACCAATGGACACCTCGCAATGGCGTGAAGACTACCGATGCTGATGACCAATGTTGCGGACAGACTTATATTGACCGCTATATCCAAACAGGAAGCAAAGACCAGCAGAAAATCAAGGCTATCATTGAAAACTTAGACAATCAGATGGCTACGGGCAAATTAGGCTATTGGACTTGGATTGACGCCATTCAAATGGCCATGCCTCTCTATTTCCAAGTTTATAAGATTACGGGTGACAGGAAATATGCCGACCATGCCATGAAGATGTATCGCTGGACAAGAAACGAATGTGGCGGCGGTTTGTTCAACAAGCAATCAGGTTTCTGGTGGCGTGATGCAGACTTCGTTCCCCCATATAAGGAGAAAGATGGAATGGATTGCTACTGGAGTCGTGGCGATGGATGGGTTTATGCAGCATTGGTGCGCGTGATGAATCTATTACCAAAGAAAGATAAATACTATAAAGAACTCAAGAAAGACTTCGTTTTGATGAGCAATGCCTTTGCTTCATGCATTCGCGAAGATGGTTTCTGGAATTGTAGTCTTGTATCTCCCACGACTTTTGGAGGCAAGGAAACTACTGGTACAAGTCTTTTCCTTTACGGAATGAGCTGGGGCGTACGCAATAAGGTGTTAAAAGAGAAAATCTATAAGCCTATTTGCGATAAGGTTTGGAATGCTTTGCAAACCGAAAGCGTTCATGCAGATGGATTCTTAGGATTTGTTCAAGGAACGGGAAAACAACCTTCCGACTCGCAACCAGTTACCTATACGAGCGTACCAGACTTTGAGGACTTCGGTACGGGCTGTTTCTTGTTAGGAGCCAGTGAGTATTATAAATTAATCAAAAATAATGATTGACAATAATAAAAAATGTTTAATTCTTTTAATCCTACTCAATCATTTATCGTCTTTTAGTTAAATTTGCACAGAAATAAATATAAAGATATGAAAAAGTTATTTTTATTTACGTTGATGTTGTTTTCTTGCATGACTATCGTCAATGCCCAAGAAAATGCTGAAATCAAATTCGACAAGGTTTCTCACAATTTCGGTACGTTTTCAGAGAACGACCCAGTACGCGAGTGTACGTTTACATTCACTAACGTAGGCAAAGCACCATTGGTAATCAACCAAGCAGTAGCCAGTTGTGGTTGTACCATTCCGTCATATACCAAGCAACCCGTTGCACCAGGTCAAAAGGGCGAAATCAAGGTTACCTATAACGGAAAGGGAAAGTTTCCAGGTCATTTCAAGAAGACCATTACCGTCAGGACAAACGGTGTACCCGAGATGACTCGTTTGGTAATTGAAGGTGATATGACAGAAGCCGAAGCCAAGCAATAATATATAATTAAACAAGGTAAGATAATTCATGAGAAGATTTGTACTTTTATCTTGTTTCATCTTTGCTGTATTATCAACATGGGCATCAGGCGCATATCGTCTCCCCATCGTAGTAACTCAGTCAGATGGAACAAGTTTAACTATTTTAGGTCACGGTAATAAAGATTTTAACTGGATAACGACATCCGACGGCGCCATCATCGTTCGCCAAGGTAATGGTTTTTATATTGCAAGCATTGATGAAGAAGGTAACATCAAGGCTACAAACCAACTTGCCCACAACAAGGGAGAACGTAATTTAGAGGAACAAGTTCTTATATCCAAGCAAAATAAAGAGAACTTCCTGAAAATAGCGCAAGATAACATCCGCAAAGCAGCAAGAAAGGCGGCTATCAATGATAATGGTCTGTATACTCCTCATCTTGGAAACGTGAAAGGTATCGTTATCTTGGTAGAGTTTTCCGATACAGCATTTACATTGCCTAATCCCAAGAAGTCATTTGAGTATTATTTCAATGGCGAACACTATGGTGATCCTGAGTTAGTCAATGGTGAAGCATCTTTGGCAGGTAGCGTAAAGAAGTATTTCGAGGATAGCAGTTTCGGTAAATATACTCCTTCTTTCGACGTATATGGTCCCGTGAAGATAAACAGAAAGGCTTCTTACTACGGAGGTAAAGGAAAAGGAAGTTCTTTGGTAAGAGATGCTTGTGCCACGGCTGATAACATCATCGACTTCTCTAAACCAGAGTACGATTCTAATGGTGATGGGTACGTGGATTTCGTGTGTGTAGTGTATGCAGGATATTCAAGTAGTTATCTGGCAAATCCAAGTAACTGGATTTGGCCATCATCCTACGGTAGCAACATTGGTACTTTCGATGGTGCAAAGGTATATAGATGGTTGGATTGTAATGAGTTGAACGGTTTCCCAGGTGCTTACTCCGTAGAACCATTTTGCCATATCAACGGTATCGGCTTGTTCTGTCATGAGTTCTCTCATTGCATGGGGTTGCCCGATTTATATCCACAAGACCAAAGCGTACTCGACAACCAAGAAATGGAAATCTGGGACTTGATGGATTTCGGAGAATATCTTGCAAGTGGTAACTTCCCTCCTCCTTACACGGCATGGGAACGTGAGACAATGGAATGGATGAAGATTGACACATTAACCACCGACCAGAAAGATATTGAGATTGAACCTATTGACTATGGCGGTAAGGCTTATCGTTTCATGAATCCCAACGATGCAACAAAGAGAGAGTATTTCTTATTGGAGAATATCCAAAACAAGGGATGGAATACCAGACAAAAAGGTCATGGTCTGCTCGTATACCACGTTAATTACAAGAGCGATGTCGTTAATGTTAACGATTATCCCAATAATGTAGAAGGCAAACCACGTATGGCTATCGTTCCCGCAGATGGTTGGTTGATGAGTTCTTATAAAGTGGGAGACGAGAGATTCATCAATCCTGAAACGGGTACTATGTATGGCAACAGTGACTATTATAATAACATCGCCGGAGACCCGTTCCCAGGTATACAACAAGTAACTGATTTGAAATACGAGATGAACTTGCCTAACTACAAATGGCAAATCGGTGACCCTGAAGTAAAACAAGCCATCGTTAATGTTAGGGAAGATGTTTCAACGGGTAAGATTCTATTTGATTTCGTTACGGATATTACCAATGCCATTGAAAACACGATTGTAGACATCAATACGGGTGATAATGCCATTTACACGCTTGACGGCAGGAAGTTATCTAATGACAACAGCCCATTGAGAAAAGGCATTTACATCAAGAACAACAAGAAGTTTATCATTAAATAAGTAAAAAAGGGAACGTTCAGTTTCCCTTTTTTAATATACCCTCGGTCCAAAAATACTGGTTCCTATTCTCACCATCGTAGAATGACATTCTATCGCTATCTGATAGTCATGACTCATTCCCCAAGAACGTTCGCAGAATAGTGGGTCATCATGGAAATACTTCTCCTTGACTTCATCGAAGAAATCAGATGCCTGCATCATCTCTTCACGTATTTGTTTTTCGTCGTCAACGAATGATGCCATCATCATCAATCCACGAATATGCACGTGCGTGAGTTGTCTCCATTCTCCACTTTCCAATAATGCGCGACACTCATCCAAATCAAAGCCGCTCTTCGTTTCTTCCTTTGCCAAATGCAATTCGAGCAACACATCCACATCACGATTGCATTTCTCGGCTTGCTTATTGATTTCCTTCAGCAACTTCAACGAATCCACGGCCTCAATCATCGAGATATACGGAACGATGTATTTTACCTTGTTGGTTTGCAGATGACCAATAAAGTGCCATTCGATGTCTTGAGGTAGACTGACCACTTTCTTTGCCAATTCCTGTTCCCTACTCTCCCCAAACACACGTTGGCCTTCTTGGTAAGCAGCTTCTATGTATTCATTGGGATGAAACTTGCTTACCGCCACCAACTTCACGCCTTCAGGCAATTCGGATAGGATTTGACGAATAGATTCTCTTACTGGATACATCATGCCAAAACGCTTAATGGTTATTGCTCATATTCAGGTTTGTCGTCAGCCATTTTTGGCTTCACGATTTCATCATGCGTATACACGTCCATGATTTTCGTTTCCGTAATATTGGAAATCACGTAATCAATCAATGTTCCCGACATCACGTCCTCAATATTCTTCACGGCTGCGTTGAATGTTGAAGCCTGTACCAGATAAGTTACGCTACTGCGCTTTTCCTTTTCAGTCTTTTCGTCGATGGTAATAAACGACAAACGTGCCTTATACCAACGGTCATCGTTGGCATTCTCACTAAAAAATATCTCGCTATATGCTGCGGGTGTAATGTTCTTCACTTCAAACTCTCCGCTCACGTAAGAAGACATCTCTTGCGTAATCATCACCTCAGCCTCACTAAAGCTCAAGGCTTCCACTACATACAATTCAGTAATCTTTTTCTGTGAACTATCGTCCATCTGCCTTTCATATCTGACAGATGTTTCAAACCATTTACTTGTTCTACTATTCATGATTATATACTTTTCGTTAATTGAGTGCGCAAAGTTAAGCAAAATAATTGAGAATATAAACACATCTTACCCATAACTTTCATGCCTATCCATCATTTTTGTCCTATTTTTATCCGCAAAGATAGATATTTTTATTACCTTTGCACCGCAATATAAATATTTATAGAAATGCCGGAAATATCTGTACGTGGACTTGAAATGCCTGAGTCGCCTATTAGGAAGTTAGCTCCATTGGCTGCTGCGGCTAAGAAAAGGGGCATCAAGGTCTACCATCTCAATATCGGACAACCCGACTTGCCTACTCCCAAGGTAGGATTGGAAGCGCTTAAGAGTATTGACCGTGAAATATTGGAGTATTCTCCCAGTCAAGGATACTTGTCGTATCGCGAGAAACTGGTGGGATATTACAAGAAATACAACATCAATGTCACTCCCGATGACATTATTATCACTTCGGGCGGTTCCGAAGCGGTATTGTTTGCCTTCATGAGTTGCTTGAATCCTGGCGATGAGATTATCGTTCCAGAACCTGCTTATGCCAACTACATGGCGTTTGCCATTTCAGCAGGTGCTAAGATTCGCACCATTGCCACCACGATTGAGGAAGGTTTCTCCCTCCCGAAGGTAGAGAAATTCGAGGAACTCATCAATGAGCGCACACGTGCCATCATGATTTGCAATCCCAACAACCCTACTGGTTATCTCTACACACGCAGGGAGATGAACCAAATTCGCGACTTGGTGAAGAAATACGACCTGTATCTGTTCTCCGATGAGGTTTATCGTGAGTATATCTATACGGGAAGTCCTTATATCTCAGCTTGTCACTTGGAAGGCATTGAACAAAACGTTATCTTGATTGACTCTGTTTCCAAGCGTTATTCTGAGTGCGGAATCCGCATTGGCGCGTTGATTACCAAGAACAAGGAAGTGCGCTCTGCCGTGATGAAGTTTTGTCAGGCTCGTCTTTCTCCTCCATTGATTGGACAGGTAGTAGCTGAAGCTTCCTTGGATGCTCCCGAAGAGTATTACCGTGACGTTTACGATGAATACGTGGAAAGACGTAAGTGCCTGATTGATGGACTGAACAGGATACCAGGCGTTTACTCCCCTATCCCAATGGGTGCTTTCTATACCGTAGCCAAATTGCCCGTTGACGATAGCGAGAAGTTCTGTCGGTGGTGTTTGGAGAAATTCAATTATGAGGGCGAAACGGTGATGATGGCTCCTGCCGCTGGCTTCTATACCACACCAGGTGCTGGCATCAACGAGGTTCGTATTGCCTACGTCTTGAAAAAGAAAGACCTGCAAAGGGCTTTGATAGTATTGCGCAAGGCATTGGAACTCTATCCTGGAAGAACCTTGGAGGATTAATGGATTAGCATATAAACCATACGAGATAGTTTGAATTTCCCTCTATTCATAGCAAAACGCATTTATAGCGATAACAAGGAGAAACGACAAGTGTCTAAACCTGTTATCCGAATAGCCACGGCTGGTGTAGCCGTGGGACTTGCCGTGATGATTATTTCCGTTTGCGTGGTATTGGGATTCAAGCATACTATTCGCGACAAGGTTGTAGGATTTGGAAGTCATATTCAAGTTGCCGACTATCTCACTTTGCAATCATCAGAACAATATCCCATCCAGATGGGCGATTCCATGATGAAAGTGCTGAAAGGGATAGAGGGTGTGAAGCACGTGCAGAGATATGCTTACAAACAAGGTATTCTCAAGACCGACAATGATTTCCTTGGCGTGTTGTTCAAAGGTGTTGGTCCTGAATTTGACTCTACGTTTATCCACCAAAATATGGTTGAGGGATATATTCCCCATTTCTCTGACGAGAGCAGCGGAAATAAGATTGTCATTTCGAAGACGATTGCCGACCAATTGAAAATCAAGCTCAACCAACAATTATTCTGTTATTTCATCGATTATCAAGGGGTACGAGCAAGAAAGTACACGATTGTCGGTATCTATCAAACCAACCTCTCGCAATATGATAAGGTAATCTGTCTGGCTGACCTATATTCAGTGGTGAAATTAAATAGTTGGGAACCCGACCAAACAAGTGGAGCCGAACTAACCGTTCATGATTTCAGTCGTATCAACGAGGTGGAAGACCGCATTATCGACCAAGTACACAGAACCATAGATAGTTATGGTGAAACATATTCGTCGCTTACCGTCATGGAATCCAACCCTGCCATTTTCTCATGGTTGGACTTGCTTGACATGAATGTATGGATAATCTTGGCATTGATGATTGCCGTAGCTGGCGTTACCATGATTAGCGGTTTGTTGATTATCATACTGGAACGAACGAATATGATTGGCATTCTGAAAGCAATGGGCGCACGCAACAAAACCATCCGTCAGACCTTCCTATGGTTTGCCGCTTTCATCATTGGAAGAGGACTTATCTGGGGCAACATATTAGGATTGGGACTATTATTGTTGCAGAAATATACGTCACTCATCAAACTTGACCCAGCCACTTATTACGTGAACACCGTTCCCGTTGAAATCAACATCCCCCTGATCATCCTTGTCAATATTGCAACGATGTTGATTTGCGTAACGGTATTGATTGCCCCCAGCTATCTCATCTCCCACATCCATCCCGTGAAAGCTATTCGTTACGAATAAATGTCAAAATAAAGCGCTGAAAAGGGCTCTGTAGAATGAAATCTATCTCGGAGGTTATTTCGGCGCATTGTTATTTCGGTGCATTGTTATTTCGGGATCATGTTATTTCGGCGTTTTGTTATTTCGGTGTTTTGTTATTTTGGTGTTTTGTTATTTTGGTGTTTTGGTGTTATGTTATTTTGATGTTTGGTTAATCCCAAATCGGTCGTTAGACTGAATATTCCCCATTTCTAATGGTCGCCATTAGAAAGTCACCTTTGTATTTGGTTGTTATCCAGTAATTTAGTATCTT